>CAYRLL010000039.1:0-23864 GCA_964425115.1 uncultured Desulfovibrio sp.
GGAAAAGCAACAGTATTGCGGCAGAATGCCTGAAAGTTGGCGGAAGGGGCAGCCCCAATGGCGGCCTTGCCAAAAAGCCGGGTGCATGCAACAACACGCGGCAACCGCACGAGGAGCGTTTCATGTCCCCCATACGCAACATCCTTCTGGACCGGGACGGCACGGTCATACACGACAGGCACTATCTCAAAGACCCGGAACAGGTGGAACTTCTGCCGGGGGCTTTGGAAGGGCTGCGCCGGTTGTCCGCTGCCGGAATGCGCCTGTTCATTCTGACCAATCAGTCCGGCATCGGGCGCGGGTTTTTTTCGGAGCAGGACTTTCTGGCCTGCACCCGCAGGCTTGATGCCATGCTGGCTGCCCACGGCATCACCGTGGAAAGAACGCTGCACTGCCCGCATGCCCCCCATGATGACTGCCCGTGCCGCAAGCCGCAGACAGGCATGTGGAATACCCTGCATACACAGAACGGGCTTCTGCCTGAAGAGAGCGTGATGCTGGGTGACAAGCGGGCGGATGTCTCGTTCGGGCTGAACGCGGCCCTTGCCGCCTCGGTGCTCGTGCTTACGGGCAAGGGGCGGGCCGAGGCGGAAAAGCTGGAAATCCCCGGCACCGACGGGCTGAGCGGACATTGGGCCGAACATTTGGCCGAACATTTGGACAGCCATCAGTCCGGGCACATGGCCGACCAACAGTCTGAGCATCACTCCGGGCACACCGCCGTCCGCTGGAAAGCGTTCCCGGAACGCAGGCCGCACTGGCCGCACTGCGTGGCTGCCGACTTGGACGCCGCTGCGGACTGGATTCTCGGCCAAACGGAGGAGGCGGGGCAATGAGCGTCATCGGAGTCTGGAATACGGCGTTTCTGGGCGATGCAGTGCTCACTCTGCCACTCATCCGCACACTCAAGGTTGCGTATCCCCACGCCGCCATTCATTTTTATGTGCGAAAGGGGCTGAAAGGGCTGTTCGAGGCGCAGCCTGAGCTGGATGCCGTGTATGAATACGACAAGCGCGGAGAAGATAACGGACTCGGCGCAGCCGTTGCCATGGGCCGCAGGCTCGCATCCCGCAACTATTCCCTGTGGATATCAGCCCATTCCAGTGTGCGCAGCGGCATTATTGCCCGCTGGACCAGCGCCCGCATGCGCATAGGGTACAACCGTCCTTTCATCAACAACTGGTTCTACACCCACACGGTGGACCGCTGCTTTGACAGGCTTGACGAGATTGAACGCCTTCTGCAACTGGTGAAGCCGCTGGGCGTGGAGCATCTGGAACACTGGCCGGAAATGGTATTGCCGCAGCAAGCCTGTGACGCCGCAGCCGCATTCTGGCAGAAGCATGTGACCCGGCCCGTTCTGGGCGTACACCCCGGTTCCGTGTGGGGCACAAAACGCTGGCCCGCCGCGGGCTTTGCGCAGGTTGTGCGCCGCGCGGCAGAAGCCGGGGCGCAGGTGCTGCTGTTCGGCGGTCCCGGTGAGGAAGCCATGGCCCGCGAGGTGCTCGAATTGAGCGGCGTGGGTAACGGCGTGGGCGGTCCGGGCATGGTGACCGATCTTTCCGGGCAGCTTTCGCTGCCGGTTCTTGCGGCCTATCTGGGCAGGCTGAACTGCTATGTGACCAACGACTCAGGCCCCATGCACATTGCATGGGCGCAGCGCACTCCCGTTACTGCCATTTTTGGCCCGACGGTACGCAAGTTGGGCTTTTTCCCGCGCGGAAACGGCTCCACCGTGCTGGAGGCAGATGTCCCATGCCGTCCGTGCGGTCTGCACGGTCCGCAAACCTGCCCCAAGGGGCACTTCGACTGCATGAACAGCGTCACGCCGGACAGCGTGTGGAGCGATGTGCAGACCAAATTGTTTACGCCGCGTCAGGATATCTGAGGCACTGCCATCAGGGATTCAGGGTGCAGCGCCCCGCAGCCCAGCCGCATCTGTCACCTCTTTCGCTCCATGCGCCCGGCGGCTCCCGGCAGTCCCTTGTCATGTCTTGCCATGCCTTGTCTTCTCTTGTCTTCTTTTGTCTGGCCTTGTCTGGCAACGCATTCAGCCCCGCACAACCACATATGTTGCGCGGGGCTGAATGCATGGGGCTTTGCCATACCGCCGGGAACCGTTGCGGGGTATCACCAGCGGTCTAATCGTGCTCTTCGTGACTGTGTTCGGTATCGCCGCCGTCATGGATGTGCACATGCACGTGCGGCACATGGGCTGTCTTATGCACGCTGCCCTGCCGCAGCGATACAAAGCTGCTGCAGGTGCGTTCCAGAAAATCCCAGTCGTGCGAGATGATGCAGCGCGTCACCGGCAGGTTGTTAAGCAGGTCGATAAGGTGTTCGCGGGTGTGCGGGTCAAGGTCGTTGGTGGGTTCGTCCAGCAGCAGCATCTGCGGCTGCATGGCAAGCACCGCCGCCAGGGCAACCATTTTCTTCTCGCCGCCGGAAAGCCTGTGGGTAATGCGCTGTTCAAAGTTCCGCAGCCCCACGCTGTGCAGCGTGTCTGTGGCAATATCCCGCGCCTCGTCAGGCGTCCTGCCCAGATTCAGCGGCCCGAAGGCCACGTCTTCCAGCACCGTGGGGCAAAACAGCTGGTCATCTGATTGCTGGAACAGCATTCCCACTTCCCTGCGCAGTTGCCGGAAGTCTTTTTCCGCGCGCATAACCCGCTGCCGGAAATGCACCTCGCCCGCGTGCGGCGCAACCAATCCCATGATGATATGAAACAGGGTGGTCTTGCCGCTTCCGTTGTGCCCTATGACCCCTATGCGCATTCCCGCCTCCACCCGCAGCGAGGCGTCTTTGAGCGCGGGAACGGCAGCGCCGGGATAGGTGTAGGCAAGTCCGAACGTTTCCAGAAGGACGGCGTTGTTTTCCTGCGTATCTGAAGGCGACCGGTCCGCATCGGACGGCACGGCAGAGGGCGTATGCGTCATGATGTTCCTGAAATGGGCATGAGGGTGGAGATAAGCCGGAAAAGTCCGTACGCCAGCGGAGGGAGCGAAAGCAGAACCGCCAGCACCGTGTCGCCCCCGGAAACAGGCTGCGGGCGCAGGGATCGGAACGTGCCGGTGAATCCACGCAGGCGCATGGCGTCGTTTACCCTTTCCGCGCGGTCCCAACTGCGTATCAGCACCATGGCTGCCAGATTCGCATAGGTGCGGTAGGTGTGCATGGCGGTTGAAGGAACAAAGCCCCGAATCTTCGCCGCCGTGTGCAACCGGGAGTATTCCTGCGCGATGACATGAACATACCGCCATGTGAAGAGAAACAGCAGGGAAAGCTTATCAGGCACGCGCAGGGCACTGAGCGCAGCCCCCATGGCGGTAATGGACGATGTAGCCGCAAGCGCGATGAAGGAGAGCACAATGGCGTTTGATTTCAAGGTAATCAGAGTGGCAAGGTGCACACCTTCCTGCGTGGCTGTGAACGGTCCGGGCGTGGCAATGGGGGTGCCCGGAGTGGAAAAGGGCAGGAACAGCCACAGAAGCCCGATGAACAAGTTGACCACGGCAAGGCGTTTCAGCAGGGGCAGCAGGGGCAGCCTCGCCACGGTTACAAGCAGGGCGGCATAGCCAAGGGCAGCCGCAGCGGCAGCGGTCGATTGCATCAGGGCGAAGACAAGGGCGCACAGGCAGGCAACGGGCAGCTTGCAGCGGGCATCCATGCGGTGCAGCGGGCTGCTGCCCAGAGAGAACGGTTCATCCAGCATGGTCGAAGCCTAGCGCGCGGTGGCACTGACAGGGTGCGGAGAATCCGGTGCAGGGCTGCCCGTGTTGTCGGTCTTGTCGGCGTTGTCTGTGTGTCGCCCATAAGCCCTTCGGTCACATGACATTTGGCCGTCCGCCACAGTCGGTGAATCCGCAGTCCCGCATCTGCTGTGTGCAGAGGCGAAAAACAGCACCTCAGGGCGTACCTTGGCAAGAAAACCTACAATCCCCGCCGTTATAACTCCCTCAATGAGCATGACAGGAATGCTGGAAAGCAGCAGCACCTGCGCTACGTGAAAGAAGGCATCCCCCGCAAGGGCCAGCGTGGCAGCCGTAAATACTGCAGAAAGGCCCACGGCGGTTGCGCCGCAGGCAAAGGCGGCCACAGAGCGGCGCGCGCCGGAACCGCTCAGCATCGGGCGGAAAATATAGAAGCAGAGCACGGGAGGCAGGGCCATGTTCAGGGTGTTTGCCCCCAGCGTGGTCAGGCCGCCGAACTGGAACAGCATGGCCTGCAGGGTCAGCCCCACAAGAATGGCGGGAAAGGCGGCCCAGCCCATTATAACACCCAGCAGCCCGTTCAGGATAAGATGGGCAGAAGTGGGTCCCACCGGCACGTGGATGAGCGAGGCAACAAAGAATGCGGCGGCAAGAATGGCAACGGTGACGAGATTGTCGTAATCAAGCTTTTTCAGCCCGATGGCGGTACCCGCTACCGTAAGGCAGGCGGATCCGGCAAGGATGAGCGGCGGCAAAACGCCTTCTGATATGTGCATTACGTGCTCCGTTGCTGGCGGCAGGGGCGCAGAGCCGGAAAGGGATGCGCACTGAGAATGCCCTGCGAAGTGCTGCATACCATCCGGAAGAGTTTTCCGTCAACGTGTCACAAATCGGAAAAAGTGTGTGAACGCTCAATAGTATTCTGCGCGCAGGGTAGAAAAAGGCCCCGGCAGGGCGTGTGCCTTGCCGGGGCCGGGGAAGCGTAAGCCGCCCGCGCTATATGAAGATGATCGACAAGAGGATGAAGCAGGGAATCAGGAACGCTACAGACCATGCCATGTAGCCGAAGAAGCTGGGCATCTTCACGCCCTGATCTTCCGCGATGGAGCGGACCATGAAGTTGGGAGCGTTACCTATGTAGGTCATGGCTCCCATGAACACCGCACCCATGGAGATGGCAATCAGGGTTTCCACGTGGTCCATAAGGTAAACGGCGTCACCACCTGCGGTGTTGAAGAACACCAGATAGGTCGGCGCATTGTCAAGGAATGCAGACAGGGAGCCGGTGAGCCAGAAGTACATATCGTTCACCGGTTCGCCGTCGCGTGTGACCAGGTTGATCACGCTGGCCAGCGCGCCGTTGGTTCCCGCCTTAAGAATGGCAATGGCGGGAATCATGGAAATGAATATGCCCGCGAAGAGCTTGCCCACTTCCACAATGGGGAACCAGTTGAAGTCGTTCTTGCGGCGGCTTTCCGGGTCGGTAAGCTTGAGGGAAAGCCCTGCGATGACGAGCAGCAGAACGTCGCGGACAATGTTCTGCAGTTCCACATGCGTGTGATAAACGTCCACGTACACGCCGGGACGCCACATGCCGGAAAGCAGCACGGAGCCGACAACGCCGAGCAGGAGCAGCAGGTTTACCTTGCCTTCCATGCCGAACTTTTCGCCCGCGTCAGCACCGGCGTTCTTGGGCATGGGCTTGCCTTCCTTGCCGAACAGAATGGTGTCCATGATGAAGTAGGCAGGAAGCAGCAGGCAGAGCAGGAACATCATGGGCAGGAACATGTGAATGGTGGTCCAGAAGAAGGAAACACCCTTCAGGAAGCCCAGGAACAGCGGCGGGTCGCCCAGCGGCGTCAGGGAGCCGCCGATGTTGGCTACAAGGAAGATGAAGAACACAACGGTGTGCACCCGGTACTTGCGGTGCGCGTTGGCGCGCAGCAGGGGCCGGATGAGCAGCATGGCCGCGCCGGTGGTTCCCATCCAGCTTGCCAGCAGGGTGCCGATAATCAGGATGATGGTGTTCAGCATCGGGGTGCCCACGAGCGTGCCCGTGAGCCGCACGCCGCCCGCCACGGTGAACAGGGCGAACAGCAGGATGATGAACGGAATGTATTCAAGGAACAGCGTATGAAGGGTTTCATACAGAGCAAGGGAAAAACCGAATTGGATGGTGAAGGGAATCAGGAATGCAAGTGCCCAGAATGCCGAAATTTTCCCGAAGTGGTGGTGCCAGAAATGTGGGGCAGCCAGAGGAAAAATGGCTATGGAGAGCAGCATGCAGGCAAAGGGAACGACCCAGAGGGCGGAAAGTTCGCCGCCGTCCAGATGCGGTGCATCAGCACCGGCGGCAACAGCCAATGCGGGCAGCATGATGGCAGCCAGTGTGGCAGCAGTGACAGCCAATGATTTAATAGTACGCCAGGTAAACACCGTATCAGCCTCCTTGTTGTCTTCAGTCAACGTCCATACTCTTTCGTAGTGCAGATGTGCCGTGCGACGGCGATTCCGGAGAACCCCTTCAACCGGAATATCGTCGGCCTAACCCAGTCTCGGCCCGGTGTGAGCCGGCACCTATGGTGCTGTTAAGGTGAAAGGAAATCGCATGACCTGTGTACTTCTACCCAGACGGAAGGTACTTTTCAATAGACGAAGACAGAAAAATTTAATAAAACCCGGTAGAAAGCTTATTTAATCAATGTATTCAGAATGTTGACCCGTAAAAGCGGACAAAGGGCAAAGATGCTGGTTTTCCGGTTTCATACCCCACCGCCGGGGGTGACAATTGAAGGAAACATCCGTAAAGCGAAGTTCGCGTTTTTACTGCGGTCAACCTATCTGATATGATGCATGCATCGGTGGAAAAGAATGGCGAGAGAAAGAACTACACAAAGGCTGGAAAAGCTGCGGCGCGTGCTTGCGCTCAGGCAGAAAGATCTGACGTTGGTCCTTGCCAACATCCACGACCCCCACAATGTGTCGGCCATCTACAGAAGCTGTGATGCCTTCGGGGTTCCCAAGGTACACCTGTACTATACTGACACCGCTTTTCCCACACTGGGAGCCAGTTCATCCGCCTCTGCGCGGAAATGGGTGGATACCGTGCGGCACAAGAATGAGCAGAGCCTGATGCAGGCATTGCGTGCAGAGGGCATGCAGGTTCTGGCCACCAGTTGCACGCCCGCCGCCCGTCCGTTGCAGGAGTATGATCTGGCGCGGCCCACGGCTGTCATCATGGGCAATGAGCACCGGGGGGTGGACCCCGAACTGGTGAATCTTGTGGATGGCGAGGTGTACATCCCCATGTACGGCATGATCCAGAGCTTCAATGTTTCCGTTGCCGCAGCCATAATCCTGTCGGAAGCGTCCCGCCAACGGCAGTTGGCAGGAAAGTACGATTCTCCCACCTATTCGGAAGAAGAGTACGAAGCCATTCTGCAAAAATGGGTGGAAAAATAAACCGCAGGCAGCGCTCTTTGTTTATGGGGCAAGCGCCGCCTCTTTCTGCCGTGCGCATCCTGTTTCTTCATGTGCCGCCTGCTGTGGCAGGGGCACATGCCCGTGTTATGCGCGTGGTACGTGTTTGGGGCCTGCCGGATTATCCCGCTACAGAACCCCGAGATCACGCAGCCAGTCTTCGTAAAGACGCTGCAGGTCAGTTTCCCCTGCCTTGCGCGCCCAGTTGGCAAGTCCCGCCGCTTTTTTGATAAGCGGGCCGGGGTCTTCCAGCAGTGAAGAAACGTGTTCCGCTTTGTCCACCGCCTGTTTGGCCAGAGTCAGATTGCCCGCCTTGGCGGCGGTGGCGGCAAGTTGCCTGTAGTGCGGAAGCATGGGAAAGAAATTGGTCTGCAACAGGCGCAGGCCGCTTGCCTCCGCGAATTTGCCGTGCTGTTCCAGCACGGCGGCCAGCAGGCTGTAGCCCGTATGCCAGAGCGGTTCCTTTTGCAGCATGTTCCAGCAGGCTGCGGCGTCAAACGGGGCGGTCAGCGACTCGGTGAGCGCCTGTTCCCGTTCCGCCGGTAACACCAGATAAGACTCCAGCCACGGGGTCAGGGCCATCTCGTAGCCGTCGCGCCGCGCCAGCCGGTGCACGTCAGGCCCGAAACAGCCTTTGCACCGTTCGTTGAGCAGGGCACCGTTGGCCGGGTCATCATCCCCCCGCCCGGGGGTCTGGCTTTCCAGATGGTAGATGCGGCTTTCCGCAACCACCTCCAGCCGCCTGCCCGCTTCCCGGATGCGGCAGCACAGTTCAAGATCCTCAGAACCGTTGCGGTAGCCCGGAAAGAAACCCCCGCAGGCCAGAAACAGTTCTTTTGTCACCATGAACGCCGCTCCCGTAATGGCCTGCAGGGTGCGTTTGGCGTGCACGGCCGGGTGGCTGGCAGGAAAATTCGCGTAGAGGTGTTCCGTGCGCAATGACGGGGTGAATGCTATGCCGCAATGCTGCACCCTGTCCGAATCAGGGTAGAGAAGCAGCGGGCCTGCCGCGCCTGTCCGGGCGTCGGAAGACATGGCCTTGAGCAGCGGCGGCAGCCAGTTTTCCGTGAGCAGGGTGTCATTGTTCAGGAAAAAAAGCATCGGGCTGCGGGCCGCATTGGCCCCCGCGTTGCAAGCGGGGCCGAATCCTTCATTCCGCGAAAGACGCAGGCGCAGGAACCGTTCCCCGAAAAGGCTCTCGCCCAGCGGTTGCAGCGCGGTGGCGGTGGCATCTTCCGAGTGGTTGTCCACCACGATCACATCGAAGAAATTGCCGGGCGTGTGGGCGCGCAGGCTGCGCAGGCAGGCCTCCGTGAGATCCCAGCGGTTCCATACGGGTATGATGATGCTCAGGCGGGTGTTGGTGTGTTCGGGCATGGGGCTCTATTGACCGAGCAGCCTGTGCAGGCTGTCCGTTTTTTGTTTCAGGTCGTCACGGGCCATGAGGCGGGCGGTTTCACGCAGGTGCTCCGCTGCCTTGCCTTGGTGAATGAATTCCAGTTTTATCTTGTTGCCCAGCACCCTGCCGCGCTGCTCTCTTGTCGCGGCCTGCCGGAGGCTGGAGTGCTGCATGTGGCCTATGCGCACATTGCCGTTGTACACGCAGGGAAAACCCTTGCCAAAGGCCCGCATGTCGCGCTCAAGGTCGTCGAACTGGCTGGGGGTGAAGCGGACGTCAAAACCGCCGCAGGCCTCCACGCTGCGCATGTTCACCAGATGGCAGCACCCGGAAACATGCAGGCAGGGGCGGATATAGCGCGCAAGGTCCGGTTCGCACAAGCCTGCGGCGTTGGCATGGATGTAAGTCTGTTCGGTCAGGTCCGCAAAGCTGCGCTGACCGAATTCCGTAGGCAGCAGGAAGAAGTCGGCGCATTGGATGCGGTGCGGCGGGGTGTGGTCGGTAATGGTGCCGCCCACCGCGCCCGCCTGCGGATGCGCGCAGGCGGTGCTCCAGAGCAGGCGCAGCCAGTCCGCAGGCAGCACAAGGTCGTCATCCAGAAATGCCGTCCACGGGCGGGCCTTGATTTCCGGCAGCGAGAGCAGCCAGTTGCGCGCGGCGGGTGCGCCGATATTCACAGGCAGGGCTATGCGCCGGAAAAGATGTTCAGGCCATTGCCGCTGCATGGCATCCAGCACGGCGGCGGTGTGGTCGGTGGAACCATTGTCCAGAACAAAGATCGGGCATCCGCCTGTGTCGGAGGCACGCAGGCTTTCCAGTGTCTGCCGCAGTTCTTCCGCCTTGTTCCATGAATACAGGGCAATGGCCGGAGCGGTTTCCCCGTCCGGCAGGGCGATGTCCGGCTGCGGAAAAAGCAGGTCATGAAGGCGCAGGCTGAGGTTGGGGTGAAACCCCAGTCGCCTCCACAGGCTTGTATACAACGCAACCGCGCCGTCTTTATCACCGAGCCGGTCCACCAGATACGCCGTTTTCCTGTCGCGCCACAGGGAAAAGGCCGGGTGCTCCACCTGCCGGACCGCTGCGAGAGCCTCTTCCGGTGGCAGCGAGAGCAGGGCGCATTCCGCCAGAAGCCGGACGGCCAGCGGCTCTCTTCCGGGAAGGTCCGGGGGCAGGGCGGCGACCGTTTCGCGGGCCAGATCAAATTGTCCCAGTGCCAGTGTCCGATGAAAAAGAGCCCGCACCCGGAAAAGAATGTGCTCCTGCGTTGCTTGTGCGGCTCTGAGCGCGGCGCGCAGAACGTCTGTGTCGCAGGTTTCCAGCCAGCCGTCGTGACCGGGACTGCCGGTTGGCGGCCGGGATGCCAGCCGCAGCCATGCTCCCACGGGGAGCCTGTGCACAAGGGCTTCAATCGGCGGGTGGTTGCAGGCGAACCAGAGCAGGTTTTCGTCCAGCGGCGCATCCTGCAGGGCCCATTGGCCCAGTTCTGTCACAAACCGTCCGAACAGAGTATTGTGCGCCGTACCGGCGTGGGCTGCTTCCAGCGCAAGGGAAATATGCCGCCATGCGTTGTCGTGACCCAGCGCGCCCAGCTTGAGCGTGGGCACGGCATCAAACAATATGTCCAGTTGTGCGGTGGTAAAGGCGTGGTTCATGGCGTGTCCGTTGGGATATGGGTGCCGGAGGCTGGCCGGGAACCCCTTGCCCTGTTGGGTATTGATTCCGGGGCGGAACCAAGGCACACTGCGGAAGCTGAATCCTCCGCGAACTGTGAAGGGGACCGAACGGGATGTCAACCCTGAAACCGAGGAACTGTCCGTGATCATTGACTGGAAGGGACTGGTGCCTGAGTTGTCGCGCCCGCTGCTCAAGGGCGGTGTGGGAAAGGTACATCTGCTGGGTATGGCGGATACCGCGCTGGGGCTTGCGGGCAAGGGCGGACCCCGCGCCGCCTTTCATGCCGAACTGGGGTCCGACATGCTCCTTGCCGCATGGGAGCAGGATTGTCTGGACGGCGACACGGCAGGGCAACTGCTTGCCCTGCATGGAGTGCGTCCCCTGCTTGCGCCGCAGGTGCGCCCTGTTGTCGCCGCCGTGCAGGCGGGATGGCGGCGCCCTGATAATCCGGCCTACCTGAACAGGTTGCTGCAGAAGCGGGAAACGGAAAAGACGTTCCGCTTCCTCGAGCAGCAGAAGCTGAAGGAACCGGAATCCCTGTTCTGGACGGCGCAGGCGCTGATGGTGGGGTTCTACGAAGGACAGTACGACCGTGTGGACTCATGGGTCCGTGCGGACGGAGCATTGCCGCGTCCGCTGGCGGAACGCGTGCTGGGCGATACGGCCTTTGCGCGCGGCAGATATGCCGATGCGGCACTGCACTGGGAGCGGGCATTGGCCGAACTTCCGCTGCCCTTCATGCGGGCGCGTCTGGCAGAGGCGTTATACCGGGCGGGCGATGCCGTTCAGGCCGTGCGGCTTTGGCAGGAAGTGGCGCACGCGCGCCCCTGGTGCGTAAACACGCTGCTCCGCCTGCACGACGTGCATACCGGGCTGGACAGAGATATACGCCTGCCGCAAGGCCACGGCGCGGCCCTGCTGTACACATGGAACAAGGCAGACTGCCTCGACAGGGCGTTGGAGTCGATCGCCGCCAGCCAGATGGGATCGAATAGTGTGGTGGTGCTGGATAACGGCTCAGTGGATGCCACGCCGCAGGTGCTGCGCGCATGGCGCGAACGCATGGGGCGTGACCGCATGCAGATCATCTCGCTGCCGCTGAACGTGGGCGCGCCTGCGGCCCGGAATTGGCTCATGCAGGCGCGTGAGCTTGCGGATTGTCGCTGGGTGGCGTATCTGGACGACGACGCCATGCTCCCCCCTGACTGGCTTGGCCGTTTCGGGGCTGCCATGAACGCCTATCCCGATGCGCTGGCATGGGGATGCAAGGTTGTGGACCATGATAATCCCATGGTTCTGCAGGCCGTGGACCTGCACCTGAACGAGGGCGGCGAGGTGCTGCCCGCCCCGGAGCGGATGGAGCCGTATCAGCGCCGGTTCAGCGTTTCCGACATTCACCATCAGGAACTGGATTTCGGCTGGTTCGACTACATGCGCCCCTGCGCCTCCGTCACCGGATGCACCCACATGTATCTGCGGGAGACGCTGCTGGAGCACGGCGGGTTTGACCTGCGATTTTCCCCCACGCAGTATGATGATCTGGAGCACGACCTGCGGGGCGTGCTGCACGGGCGTCTGCCCGTGTACACGGGGCATCTGCGCGTTACCCACATGAAGCGTACAGGCAAAACCGCCCACTCGGACAGCGGGGAGTTCGGCAACGCCTACGCCAACATGTACAAACTGCAAATGAAATACACGGCCTCAGAGTACGAGACCATGCGCTGCAATGATGAGGCGGCGGCTCAGGCGGATATCATCGCCAAGCTGTCGGCACCTGCGGCGTAGCGGAGCGGCTTTGGGCCGGAACGGACATATCATGAGTGTTTTCGATATCTCGCGCCCCGTGCTGGCAACGTGCCCACGGGGGGCTGCCCCGTACCTTGCGCAGGAACTTGCGGCCCTCGGTTTTCCTGTCGGGGCCGAGCATACGGCCGGTGTGGAAACGCAGGCTACGCTGCGCCAGTGCATGCGGCTTAACCTGCACCTGCGCACTGCAAACAGAATCCAGTACGTCCTCAAACGCTTCCGGGCGCTGGACGCGGAAGAAATGTACCGGCAGGTGCGGGATATCCCGTGGGAAGACTACATCGCACCGCAAGGCTATCTCACCGTAGATTCCTACGTCACCGGCAACGACAGCATGCGCGATACCCGCTTTGCCAACGTGCGCGTTAAAGACGCCGTTGTGGACCGGCTGCGCGGGCTTTCCGGTGTAAGGCCGGATTCCGGCCCGGATGCCACGGGCACGGTGCTTTTCCTGCACTGGGCGGGCGACAGTTGTACCCTGTATCTGGATACTTCGGGTGAGCCGCTGAACAGGCGGGGCTACCGTAAACTGCCGTGCAAGGCTCCCATGCAGGAAACGCTGGCCGCCGCCGTCATTCTGGCTTCCGGCTGGCGGGGCACCACGCATTTCGTAAACCCCATGTGCGGCAGCGGCACCCTTGCCGTGGAGGCTGCGCTCATTGCCCTGAACAGTGCGCCGGGGCTGATGCGCGAAAATTTCGGGTTCATGCACGTGCCCGGCTATGACCCGGCGGAATGGGATGCCCTGCTGGACGAGGCGGAAGCTGCGGAAACAGGCGGCGATCTGCCCATCCGCATCATTGCCACAGACATAGACCGGCCCACGGCAGAGGCTGCCTACCGCAATGCCAAGGCTGCGGGCGTGGAACGGTATATCGAACTGGGAACCGGAGACTATTCGGAAGTGCCCGTGCCGGAACTGTCCGCTGCGGAAGGTCCGGGCATGGTCATCATGAACCCGCCCTACGGCGAACGGCTGGGAGACAAGGAACAGCTGGGAGCCCTGTACGCAGGCATCGGCAATTTCTTCAAGAACCGCTGCCGGGGATATATGGGCTATGTGTTCACAGGCAATCCGGAACTGGCCAAGCAGGTGGGGCTGCGCACCAAACGCAGGCTGCCGTTCCATACCGCCAAGATAGAATGCCGCCTGCTTGAATACGAACTGTATGAGGGAACCCGCAAGGCAAAACGTGATGCGGAAGGAGCAGAGGAGCAGGCATAGTCAGGCGGGGCGGGGGCTTGCGAAGGCCGCATGTAAGTGTTGCCTTACTTGACAGATTGCGCACAACTGGGCAAATGACGCAGCAACAAAGGCGCACCTTCCCCGTGCGCACAAATGGTTTGCGCTGTGCGGGCAACAGCCTGTGCGTGCCCGTCACGTGTACGCCGCGAGCCCTTTGCGCAAATGCCGTTCCGGTTGCGCCGCCATAGGGCGCGGCACAACGCCTTTGTATGTAAAGAAGTGCAAAGAAATCTTTATTACTGCATGGCGCCGCAGAAACCGTGCGCACATGCGTTGTCCATCATCTTCCGGCGCGTGATGATACGCCGGAAACAACCGGGTCTGAACAAGGCAGGATTGCGTGTCCAAAGCTGAACGCTACAAGAAAATGTTTCCCGTCTCGTGGGAGCAGTTGCACCGGGACGCCAAGGCTCTTGCATGGCGGCTGCTGGATAAGGGCCCGTTCAAGGGCATTGTGGCCATAACCCGGGGCGGGCTGGTTCCTGCGGCGGTACTTGCCCGCGAACTGGAGGTGCACCTCATAGAAACGGTGTGCATTTCCAGCTATAACTGGAAGGATCAG
Source organism: uncultured Desulfovibrio sp. (assembly GCA_964425115.1). Taxonomy (GTDB): domain Bacteria; phylum Desulfobacterota; class Desulfovibrionia; order Desulfovibrionales; family Desulfovibrionaceae; genus Halodesulfovibrio. The sequence continues at coordinate 13,881 of CAYRLL010000039.1, forward strand.
GACGAGTTGCGGGTGCTCAAGCATGTGGATGGCGACGGCGAAGGCTGGCTCATCGTGGATGACCTTGTGGATACGGGCACCACGGCCAAAGTGGTGCGCGACATGATGCCCAAGGCGCATTTTGCCACCGTGTACGCCAAACCTAAGGGCAGGCCCATGGTCGATACCTTCATCACCGAAGTCAGTCAGGATACGTGGATTCTCTTCCCGTGGGATTCGGAGGTGCGCTTTGTGGCACCTATTGTCAATTTGGCTGAAGAAGGGTAATTTTTCTTTTTTCCGAAGTGGCTCTGTGTGTCAGGCGTGAACCGGAGAAAGCCCGCGCCGCGTGTGCTGCGTGGGTTGCCGGGATGAGCTGAATTTTTGTTCTGGAGGAACACGATGCGTATACGTTTTGCTGCGCTGTTGATGGTACTGCTGCTGGGCGTGTTCGGCCTGGCTGGTTGCGGCTCCGAGGAAAAGAAGCCTGCGGCGGAAGCCCCCAAGGCTGAAGAGACCGCAAAGCCTGCGGAACAGGCCGCAGCCTCTGCTGAAGTGAAGCCCATGCAGGTTGGCTTTGTCTACGTTTCCCCCATCGGGGACGCAGGCTACTCCTATGCCCACGATATGGGCCGTCAGGCTGTTGCCGCCATGGAAGGCGTGACCACCTCGTATGTGGAATCCGTTCCGGAAGGCGCAGATTCCGAGCGCGTGATCATGAACATGGCCCGCAAGAACTTCGATATCATCTTCACCACCAGCTACGGGTACATGGACCCCACCCTCAAGGTGGCTGGCGAGTTCCCCAATCTGACCTTCCTGCACTGCTCCGGCTACAAGACCGCCGAGAACATGTCTGCCTACTTCGGCCGTATCTATCAGGCCCGTTACCTTACCGGCATGGTCGCAGGCAAGATGACCAAGTCCAACATTCTCGGCTATGCCGCCGCCTTCCCCATTCCTGAAGTCATTCGCGGAATCAACGCCTTCACGCTGGGTGCCCGCGCCGTGAACCCCGACGTGAAGGTGCACGTGGTGTGGACCAAGACCTGGTACGACCCGGCCACCGAAAAGGAAGCCGCCAAGTCGCTGCTGGATATCGGTGCCGACGTGATCGCCCAGCATCAGGATTCCCCCGCCCCGCAGGAAGCCGCACAGGAACGCGGTGCTTACTCCGTGGGCTATAACACCGACATGACTGCCTTCGCTCCCAAGTCGCACCTCACCGCCGCCGTATGGAACTGGGCTCCCTTCTACACCACCGTGGTGGACAAGGTGCGCAAGGGCGAGTGGAAGTCCGATCATTACTGGTGGGGCCTTGCAGAAGGTATCGTTGACATCGCCCCCTACGGCGAAATGGTGCCCGAAGAGGTCCGCGCCCTTGTTGACGCACGCAAGGCTGAAATCAAGAGCGGCGCGTACAAGGTCTTCACCGGTCCCATCAACGACCAGTCCGGCAAGGAACGCATCGCCGCAGGCGAAGTGGCTCCCGACGACGTGCTTCTGGGCATGACCTGGTTCGTGGAAGGTGTTGTCGGCTCCAACGAATAGCGTACGCCATTGTCAGGGGTACTGGAGACCTCCGTTTCATGCTAGGATTCAGGATAGCAAAAAGACAGGAGCCCCTTCGGTGGGGCTCCTTTTTTATTTTTTTCGCGGCACTGGCCCTTTCGCTGGGCATCAGCTGCATGCTGCTTGCCATTCAGGGCAAGCCGTTCATGCGCGCCCTGTTCATGCTGTGGGACGGCGCGTTCGCCCACGACTACGCGCTGGAAGATACCGCCCTCAAGAGCATACCCATTTTCCTGTGTTCGCTGGGCGTTGCGGTGTGCTTTCGCATGCAGGTCTGGAACATCGGGGCAGAAGGGCAGTTCGCGCTGGGTGCCATAGGGGCCACGTGGGCCGTGCTTTCGTTCCCCAACCTGCCGGCGTGGGCGCTCATGCCGTTCATGTTTTTCTGTGCCGCCGTGGCCGGGGGGCTGTGGGCCGCCGTGCCTGCCTTTTTGCGGCTCAGGATGGGCCTTAACGAGATCATTTCCACGCTTATGTTCAACTACATAGGCATACTGCTCATGGAATATCTCGTCTACGGCGCGTGGAAAGACCCCACCAGCTTCGGCTTTCCCATGACAGTCATCTTTCCGGATGCCGCCATCATAGGCTCCCTGTTCGGGCGCATCCACTGGGGGGCGGCTGTGTGCGCGGTGGTGGCAACCCTGCTTTCCGTGTTCCTGCGCAGAACCCGGCTGGGCTTTGAGCTTATGGCAGGCGGAGAAAACCCCCGTGCTGCCCGGTATGCGCGTATGCCTTACGGGTTTCTGGTCATGCTGGTCATGGTGGTGTGCGGCGCGCTTGCGGGCTGGGCCGGTCTCATAGAAACCTCCGCCACGCTGAACCGTCTGCAACCCAATGTGCTTGCGGGATACGGCTACACCGCCATCGTGGTGGCGTGGCTTGCACGGCTGCGCATTGTTTCCATCGCCATGTATTCCATCCTGCTCGCCGGTCTGCGCGTGGGGGTGGAGAACCTGCAACTGGAATTGCAGGTGCCTGCGGCGTTTGCGGGAATAATGCAGGGGCTTCTGCTCATTACGGTTCTGGCCGGCCAGTTTTTCATCTGGTATGAAATTCAGCGGGTTCCCGGCGCAGAAACATCCGGGAAGGGGAATAAAGGCGCATCGTCCACGGACGGGAGCGCCGACGGGGGAGAGCGGTCATGAGTCTTGAGCTTGTCATTCCCATTCTGGCGGCGGCCATTCAGTCCGGCACGCCCATCCTGTATGCCACCCTTGGCGAGATGCTCACGGAACGTTCCGGCGTGCTCAATCTGGGTGTGGAAGGCATGATGATCTTCGGAGCCTTCGGGGCCTTCCTCTTCACGTATTTTTCCGGCAACCCGTGGCTCGGGCTGTGCATGGCGGGCTTTTTCGCCGGTATGCTCGGGCTTGTCCACGGGGTGGTCTGTCAGGTATTTCAGGGCAATCAGGTGGTTTCCGGTCTTGCCCTGACCATTCTGGGCGTGGGTCTGGCGGACTATCTGGGCACGCCGTATGTCGGCGTTGCCACACAGGGGTTTTATCCCTTCGACTTTCCCGTCCTTTCCGCCATTCCGCTGATCGGCCCTGTGTTTTTCCGGCAGGATGCGCTGGTCTACATCTCCTACCTGCTGCCGCTGCTGTTCTGGTTTTTCATGAACCGCACCCGGTGGGGTCTGGCTGTTGCCGCTGCGGGAGAAAACCCCGCCGCCTGCGCCGCCGCCGGGCTCAGCCCCCGCCTCATGCGCTGGATGGGCGTGTTCTGGGGCGGTTTTCTGGTGGGGCTGGGCGGGGCTTATATGTCGCTGGCCTACACGCATCTCTGGACCAACAACATGACCGGCGGACGCGGATGGATAGCGGTCGCGCTGGTCATCTTCGCTTTCTGGCGTCCGGGCCGTGCCGTGTTCGGGGCGTATCTCTTCGGAGGGATTATGGCCTTCCAGATGCGTCTGCAGGCCATGGGGGCCACGTTGCCCTCTTCGCTGCTGCTCATGCTGCCGTATGCGCTGACCATAGTAGTGCTGCTGTTCTCCTCTTCCAGAGGCAAGGGCAGGGCGGCACCGGCGGCCTTGGGCGTGAACATAGAGCCGGGAGAATAGGCACATGCAGGAACGCACCGTCACCAACAAACGCGAAAACCGCAACGCATTCGTCCATCTTCCGCCGCTGGTCCGGCTGGAAGGCATCTGCAAATCCTTCGGCCGCGTGCGCGCCAACCACGATATATCGCTGGATATCCGCCCCGGCATGATCAAGGCCCTGCTGGGCGAGAACGGGGCGGGCAAATCCACGCTCATGTCCATCCTGTCCGGCAGGTTCGCCCAGACCAGCGGCACCATCTATGTGGATGAAAAGCCTGTACGGTTCGGGTCGCCGAGAGACGCCATCCATGCGGGAATAGGCATGGTCTACCAGCACTTCATGCTGGTGGAATCCATGACAGTGGCCCAGAACGTGCTGCTGGGGCAGGAGAAGAGCTGGCGTATCTCCCCCCGTGCCATGGAAGCGGAGGTCGCCGCCCTTTCCGGTCGTTACGGGTTGCCCATAGACCCTGCCGCGCGCGTGTGCGACCTTTCCATGGGCGAGAAGCAGCGGGTGGAGATCCTCAAGCTGCTCTACCGCGACAGCCGCATCCTCATTTTGGATGAGCCTACCGCCGTGCTCACTCCGGCAGAGACAGACCAGCTTTTCGAAGCCATGTGGCGCATGGCTGATCAGGGCAAGTCCATCGTCTTCATTTCCCATAAGCTCACCGAGGTGCTGACCGTGGCGGACGAAATCGCCATCCTGCGCCGGGGAGAGATTGTGGATGAATTCCACGAAAGCGACGTGCCTAACGAAACCGTGCTCGCCAACCGCATGGTGGGACGTGACGTGGTGCTCGCCGTGGAGGCGGAACCCGTCACCCCCGGTAACGTGGTGCTCGATATCGTCAACCTTTCCGGTGACGGGCTGGAATCCCTGAGCCTCACCGTGCGCAAGGGCGAGGTGCTCGCCATCGCCGGGGTTGCCGGTAACGGGCAGAAGGAGCTGGTAGAGGTGGTCTGCGGACTGCGCAAGCCTGTAAGCGGCAGGGTGGAAATTCTGGGGCTGGAGTGGCACAGGTTCTATCCCCGTCCGCCGCGCAAGGGCAAGTCTCTGGCCTACATCCCGGAAGACAGGCAGGGACTTGCAACATGCAAGTATCTCAATCTGGTAGATAACTTCCTGCTCACCACGCGGCACGCCTTTACCAACGGGCCTTTCCTGAACCGCAAGGCCGCTGCGGAAACCACGGTGCGCATCATAGACGAATACAATGTCCAGCCCGGACACATCGACGGCACGGCCCGTTCGCTTTCCGGCGGCAATTTGCAGAAACTGGTCATCGGGCGCGAATTTTTCCGCGAACCGGATATCATCGTGGCGGAAAACCCCACGCAGGGGCTGGATATTGCCGCCACGGAAGAGGTGTGGCAGCGTCTGCTGGAGGCACGCAAGCGGGCGGGTATTCTGCTCATCACCTCGGAGTTGAACGAGGCCCTGCAACTGGCGGATTACATTGCCGTCATGTACCGGGGGCGGTTCATGGACCTGTTCCACAAGTCAGATGCCGCCAAGGTGGAGGCCATCGGGCTTATGATGGCCGGGGTGGCGTCTCCGGCTGCCTGAATCGCCAATAGCCTGAATCGCCTGAATCGCCTGATATGGGCCGTTTCTGCCCGGACACTGTTCTGCCGGAAAAAGGAGGATGCCATGACTGCGGAATCCGATACGCCGGATGTGCGGCCCCCCGTACAGCCCCCGGCACAGTCTGCGGTACAGCCCGCCCGACCCGATGGGCAGCCCGGCATGCCGCCCGACACGAAATCTGGCATGCCGCCCGACATGCAATATGACATGCAGCCCGGCCTGCATTCCGGCGGGCAGGATGAAGCCATGCGCGCCGCCCTGCTTGCTGTTTCCGTTCCGCTGCCCGGATGTGAGGATGAGGCACCAGCCGTACCGGGCGGAGACAGAGCCTGTCTGCCCAGCGGAATGCAGGGGGAACAACATGCGGAAGCCGTACCAGCCCCGCAGGCCGACGGTCCCGTGCGCCGCATCATCACCATGGAGGCGTTGAATGCCCTTGGTGCGCGCCACGGCTGGACAGTGCGGCAACTGGAACGGCAGGCCCTGCGCAGCGGAGTCATGCCGGAACGGTACGTGCGCAATGCCCATCACCTTGACTGCGCCCAGCAACTGCGCCTGCTGGAAGCCCATGTGCTTCTGGTCGGTCTGGGCGGTCTGGGCGGGTATGTGCTTGAACTGCTCGCCCGTATGGGCGTGGGCACCATCACCGGGGCCGATGGCGATGCCTTCGTACCCAGCAATCTGAACAGGCAGCTTCTTTCCGATGAATCACGGCTGCACGTTCCCAAGGCGCAGGCCGCCGCAGACCGGGTAGCCGCCATCAACGGTGCCGTCACCTTCATTCCCCTCTGCGAGTATCTTTCCGGCGAGCACATGCGGGCACTGTGCCGGGGCAAAACCCTTGTGGTGGATGCCCTTGGCGGTTTGCAGCACCGGCTGGAGCTGCAACAGGCGGCTGCGCAGGCGGGCGTACCCATGGTAACGGCGGCTGTGGGCGGGCTGAGCGGATATGTTGCCGTGGTCATGCCCGGCGAAACCGGCCCTGCCGAACTGCTGGGAACAGGCGGTGCGGCGGAAGACGTGCTGGGAACCCCCGCGCCCGTGGTGGCATGCGCCGCCGCCCTGCAGTGTGCGGAGGTCATGCGCCTGATCACGGGAAAACGGGATACGGGCGTGCAGCATGCTCCGCAGGCTGATGCCGAAAAAGACCGCGGTGTCCTGTTCTTCGACCTTGCGGACCGCACCTTCCAGAATGTCCGGCTGGGCTGACCGGCGCAGGCGGTTCCCTGTCTGCCGCGTTGCCGCGCGGCATGCATCCGGTATTCTCCCGCACCCCGTTGCGCTTCATCAGCATGGCTGCCGTTTGCAGTCCCGCCTGCGCTGCATGTTCTGAAATCGACTCTCGCTTTCACACGTTTACAGGATTCATGCGTATGCTATTTGTGGTGAGCATAGCTCCTGTATGCAAGGTGAATTTTCGTGACCAAACGGCAGATTGCCGTTTCCAAAGGCGTGATGACGTGTGTCCGGGGAGCCAATCCATGCGCAGCGAAGAACAGGTGCGGCATATTGCCGCCGTAAGCCGGGTAACGTGGGCGGGGCTGGTGGTCAACCTGCTGCTGTCTGTCGGCAAGATTGCGGCCGGAGCAGCGGGCAACAGCCGCGCCGTGGTGGCAGACGGGGTGCATAGCCTGTCAGACCTTGTCACCGATGTGGCGTTGCTTGTGGGGGTCCATTTCTGGACAGCCCCGGCGGATGACGGCCACCCTTACGGACACGGCAAAATGGAAATGCTGGTCACGGTGGGCATTGGGCTTCTGCTGGGTGCCGCCGGGGTGGGCATAGGCTGGGATGCCATCCATGCCTTTCAGGCGGGTGAACAGGCTCAGGCAAAATTTATAGCCTTCATGGCGGCTGTTGCCTCCATTGTGAGCAAAGAGGCACTGTACCGCTGGACCGTGCGCGAGGGGCGGCGGCTGAACTCCTCTGCCGTGGTTGCCAATGCATGGCACCACCGCAGCGATGCCTTGAGTTCCATGCCCGCAGCCCTTGCGGTGGGCGTTGCCATGTTTTTGCCGGGATGGGGCTTTGTGGACCTCGTGGGTGCCATCGTTGTGGCAATATTCATCCTGCATGCGGCGTGGAGCATCTGCCGTCCCGCCCTTGAGCAGTTGGTGGATAAGGGCGCTCCCGCCGAAGTCACGGAACGCCTCTACGCGCTGGCCTGTTCCGTTCCGGGGGTGCGCAGCGTGCACAGGCTGCGCACGCGCTATCAGGGGGCGGGGCTTTTTGTGGATATGCACGTAGGCGTAGATGCCGACGTAACCGTGCGCGAAGGGCATGACGTGGCCGATGCCGTGGAACACCTGCTGCTGGCGCAAGGAGAGGGCGTGGTGGAGGTGATGGTGCATGTGGACCCGTGGCAGACCGGAGAGAATGCCTGCGAAAAACCGGAGCAGGGCACATAGCCGCCCATGTCGTTTTCAAGGGCGGGCACTGATAACAGCTGATTAAAATCTCATTCTTTCCGTGTGGTTGCTGTTTTTCAATGCCTGCCCGTCTTGCGACAACCCGTCGTTTATCATATGCAACGGCTTCCGGATCGTATGCGTTACACAGTATGCAGAGTGCTGCATTGCGTGGAGCGCGTATGTTCCATGAACGGAAGACACAACGCATCTCTCACCCTGTCCCTGCGAAAAAACGAGCGGAACCGAAGCCAAATGAAAGCCGGATTGCTGATACTTCTGATGTTGCCCGTGCTGCTGAGCGGTTGTCTGGAAAATCCCGTCGGCCCCCTGTACACGGCGTCTGAGTCGCTCCCTCCATATGATCAGCCTGTATTTCAGCAATACGTAGACGAGACAAGGGAGTGGGTTGAGAAGAACCGCTATTTCCTGACAACGGCAAGAGAGACGGAGCTTGCCGTCAACACGCCTTTCGAGCTGCGTCCTTCTCAGGCAGACCGGCCCGGACGCGGTATTCTGCTGGTGCACGGTCTGGGCGATTCTCCCGGGTATTTCAAGGATGTTGCAGAGGTGCTCGTGCGCGAGGGATTCCTCGTGCGGGCAATGCTCCTGCCGGGGCATGGTACCCGTCCTGCGGACCTCATGCTCCCGAGTGTGGAAGATTGGAAGAATGCTGTCGCCCATCAGGTGGCGTTGCTGTCTGAAGAGGTGGATGAGGTCTGGCTGGGCGGTTTTTCCACAGGAGCCAATCTGGTAACGGCGTATGCCCTGCAATCCGAAGAGGTGGCAGGACTGCTGCTGTTCTCTCCGGGATTCGTTCCCAGGCAGAAAAGAATTGCGCTGGCTTCCGTTGCCAATCTTTTCATCGACTGGGTAGACGTGGATGAGCCGACCAATAACTATATGCGGTATGAGGCGCTCTCCGCCAATGCGGTGGACCTGTATTACAAGACAACGCAGGATGTGCGTTCTCTGCTGCGCTGGAAAGGATTCGACAAACCCGCCCTTGTGGTCATGAGCAGGGACGACAGCATCATCGAGCCCTATGGTGTGCTGGATCTTTTTGAGAAGCGGTTCTCCCATCCGAACAGCCGGTTCATCTGGTACGGAGCGTCACCCGGAACAAGCGATGCACGGGTCATTTCCAGACCAACGCGGCTGCCCGAGCAGCGTATCAGCAGTTTTTCCCATCTGTGCGTGCTGTTTTCGCCCGGGCATCCCTATTACGGTCAGAACGGGACCATCATCATGCTGGATAACGGGCAGCATCTTTCCGTGAGCGGAACGGCACGTGATCAGCTGTGGTATTCTGCATACGGGTACACAGAGCCGGATAAGTTCCATGCCCGGCTTACATGGAACCCCTATTTTGATGAGCTTGCCTCAGAGATTCGGACGCTGGTCAACGAGGACTGATTTTTCCTTCGATTTCATAGCCAGTGGAATGTTGTGAGGTTGAAGGATTAAAGGACTGTTGTGCCGTCAATCTTGATAATGTTCAATTCCCTGAATTCTGTTACAGAATCGGCCTTAGTCCAGAGGCCCGTATGTCCATGAACAGAATATTCCGATATATGGGTTGCGATATGTTGTGCGTTGAGGAAAGCATCTACTTGTTTTCCGCGGATCACAACCCGTAAGAAGTGCCAATCTCCTGAGGGTATGTTGATATCAACCTCAACCCGGGAAAATCGTTTTCCATTTTTGAATTCAAAAAGAATGGCATTGTCTTCAAGAGCATTGATGCGGAATACGAAATAGTTGTTCCAGTCACGAATTCCAAAGGCAACTCCCCCCGCTTGGTCAATATACCCTCCAGTGGGCCTGACTATTACTTCAATATCGCAATCTTCAAGGTATCCTTTCTTAGAGATGGCAAGGGGGAAGTAGTAATAAGCCTCAATAGTATCCAAAAAATCCTGATAGCGTTTGCCGAATAATCGGCTCATGGTCTGGTTAACGCCCAGAGTCATCTGTGGAGCAAACTGTGATCCGTCTTGTAGAATGGTCCTGCCGTGGTCGGTGGTCAGGGTGCTCCAGTCACCTGTTATCACATAAAAATCTTCAGGGGCATTGGGGGCGGCAGGTTTATGAAACCCGTAGCTCTCTTTGAAGAAGTTGTCAGCGAGAAGAAGGATTTGTTCCGGGGAATTCAAGGTCATGTCAAGCTGTCGGGTTGCCCCTAACAGGCGGCCCGTATGGTCTAGTGTCTCCAATAGTTCTTTCTTCGGTAAGCGGCGTAGGGATGCTTCCAGAAGGTCGCCCTTTAGAATGACTGAATATCCTAGTCGTTCCAGCACGTTAGACACATATTGGGCGCGGAGCGAACGGCCGAAGTATGGAGCAGAACCTCCCGAAAAATGCAGTTGTATGTAGTTGTAGTCTTG
>CAYRLL010000040.1:0-23803 GCA_964425115.1 uncultured Desulfovibrio sp.
CTCCGGCAAAAAGCGCTCCTCCCACTTCCTCCAGTAATATCCCTCCTGCCTTGCAGTTGTGCAGCAGCAGGTCGTTGGGCCACTTCAGGGCCACCTGTATTCCAAGCGTGCCGAAAGCCTCCGCGAACAGGTAGCCGAGCGTCAGCGGAGCAAAATCATCCAGATGCGCATGTCCGAACGGCAGGCGTAACGCGCCGTGAATATTTCCGGCAGGAGAAATCCACGGGCGGCGCAACTGCCCCCTCCCCGCCCGCTGCGTCACGGCAAGCACGGAATCCCATTCCTGCAGTGTGCCGTCCGCGGTCAGTTGGCGCGCCACATCGAGGCTTGAGGTCGAAACCCCGCACACGATGACTCGTCCCGCTTCTTCCTGCTCCCGTCCGGTTTCTTCCGTTTCAGGTGCGTATTTCAGCATGGCATGGCCATTGATGGAATCCGCATACCATGAGCCGCCAGACAGGTCGCTCACCCATGTCGCGTGCGCGTTTGCTAATTCTGTGACGCTGAGGGAATCCGCAATATCCCTCAAGCCATCTTTGAGGATGTACACCATATCGTGATACCTGTACTATTGGGGCGACAGAGAGGTTGCGTATTATGACCAAGAAAAATGCCCGCCCGGCCGAGGCTGCCGGAAACAACGCGCCCTGTACGGGCACGGAGGAATTCATTGTGGGCGGAGCTGTCCGCGACCTGCTGCTCGGACGCACACCACGCGAAACGGATATTGCCTTCTCAGGCTCCGTGGAAGGGTTTATATGCCGCAATCCTTCTGCACGCAAGGCCGGAAACGACTTCCCCATCTGCATCCTCGGTGGCGTTGAATTCGCGCCGCTGAGGGGCGGAAGCATCTTCACGGACCTGCTGGAACGCGATTTCACGATGAATGCCCTGGCCCTTGATGAAGCCGGACGAATCTTCGCGCATCCGTATGCCTTTGAAGATATACGCAACAAACTCATCAGAACTGCCGGTGAAAACGCTTTGCACAACGACCCGGTCCGCGCATTCCGGGCTGCACGCTTTGCCGCAACCTTTGCGGATTTTGATATTCATGAAGAAACGCTGAGGCAGATGCGTGCTGTCGCTTCTGAAAAACGTTTGCTTTCCGCCACACCTGAGCGCGTCTGCGGAGAGCTTCTGAAAGCCTTGGAAACCCCGGCTCCCGGGCGTTTTTTACGTATTCTTGCCCAAGGCAACTGCCTTGCGCCGTGGTTTGCAGAACTGGAGGGGGCAGACACCATACCCGCCGGTCCCCTGCCCTATCACCGTGAAAGTGTGCTTGAGCATACGGCACAGGTCATGGACCGCTGCGCAGGCAACGCCACTGCCGTCTATATGGCCCTGTGCCACGATTTGGGAAAAACACTTACTCCCGCAGAAATGCTTCCGCGTCACCATGGACACGACACAGCGGGAGAAGGGGCTGCAATGCGGCTTGGTGCGCGGCTCAAGCTTCCCAACAGGCTGATCCGCGCAGGTGCCCTTGCGGCGCGCCACCATATGAAGGGAGCAACCTATGCGGCTCTGCGCCCGGGAACCCGTGTGGACCTGCTGTCTTCGTTGGGCAGTTCCCTGCTGCCCGCCTTTGCGGTACTCGTGCAGGCAGACAGCGGCGAAGACATCATGCGCCGTATGGAGAGCGATATGGAGGCGATCCTTGCCGTGCGCCTGCCGGACCATCTGCACAATCTCGGCCCGGAGTCCGGGGCGCGGCTGCGCGAGATGCGCTGCGCCGCCCTGCTCGGACCTGATCATGTCTGATCATGTCTGGTCATGTCTGGTCATGTCTGATCAGGCCATATCTGGCCAGAACTGGCCATATCTGCCCTGACGGGGCGCAATCCGCTTTTCTGATTGTGCCATAATACCGGCAAACGCAAAACGCCCGGTGCGGAATTCCGCACCGGGCGTTACTATCATTTCAACAGGGCGTATTAGCCCTTGAAAGCCTTTTCGAAGTTGGGAACAACCTGCTTCTTGCGGCTCATTACGCCGTCCAGCCACACGCTCTTGCCGGTGGCCTTAACGCCGAACGCCTTTTCAACCACGGAAGGATCATCGGAAACGATGAGCATTTCCGAGCCTTCCTTCATGATGTCGGTCAGCAGCAGGAACACGGAGTGGCGGCCGCCGGCCTTCACCTTCTGGATTTCAGCGTACAGTCCGTCCTTCACGGAGTCGAGCATGGACAGGTCAACGACTTCCAGCTGGCCGATGCCGACCTTGTTGCCGTTCATGTCGAAGTCCTTGTAATCACGGAACACCAGAGCTTCCATGGTGGCGCCTTCCACAGCGGACTTCACCTTGAACATCTCCATGCCCAGGGCGGTGGTGTCTGCAATACCGGCGATGCCAGCCAGTTCAGCAACAGCCTTCTTGTCGGCGTCGGTGGTGGTAACGGACTTGAACATGACGGTGTCGGACAGGATTGCACACAGCAGGCCGCCGGCGATGCCCTTGGGAATGGCGATGCCGTAGAAATCGTACATGGCCTTGATCACGGTGCCGCAGCAGCCCACAGGCCACACCCACATTTCAAGGGGATTGGAGGTGGTAACATCGCCAAGCTTGTGGTGGTCGGCAACGCCAACAACTTCGGCTTCCTTCATGTCGGCGGGGAGCTGTGCGCCGTCGGTGGTGTCCACCAGCCAGAGCTTCTTGCCGGCAACGGAGGTTACAACCTCAGGAGCGGTCAGGCCGAACTTGGAAAGAACGAAAGCGGATTCAGGGGTCACTTCGCCCTGTGCAACGGGCTTTGCTTCCATGCCACGCTTGCTGAGCAGGTCGGCAACGGCAATGGCGGAGACAATGGAATCGGTATCAGGGTTCATGTGACCCATTACGAGAACTGCCATGGTAGGTTCCTCCAAAATTGGGTTTGGTTATGCGACTTCTCGCCTTCTTCCGAAATTAGTTTGTGCCAAATAGCACAAACTAAAAAGTCTGCCAAGTGCTGCGAGGGGGTAAGAGGCATATTTTTTTTGCCTCCGCGCTTTTGTCACAGACTGAGCAGCAGCGTTGCAGAGGCAAGAATGGCAAGGAACAAGACGTAGGATCGGCGCACCCGCAGGGACATAATACCCCCTATGCCTGCCACAAACCACAGATGAAGCCACGTGACACCGTTTATGACGGGCAGATGGCCGAGATACCAGGACATCGCCCAGATCGTTCCAATTAGCACAAGCAGGCAGGCGCACAGAAAAACCACATGCAGAGCCAGAATCTGAAAGAGTGAAAGAAGAATGACTCGTCCTGCAGCATCAGATTCCTCGCCTTTACGCCCCCACCTGATGATGCGGTTATAACCGGATGCCTGCATGCGGCGTTGCCAGTACTCAACCTTGGCGGAAAGGAGAGCGGCAGGAAGACTGATCATGATGGGAACAGCCAGTAACGCTGCCTGATCTATGCCGAAATAGCGGGAAACGCCAAGCACCAGCAGCATTGAGGCAACAGCGTTGGGGGGGATGTAGGTGCCTGCAGGAAAAAGATCGAGCCAGAACAGCTCGAAGAATATGGCGATGTTGACGGCGAGAGCCCAGTCGCCCGTGACCAGTCCCCAGAAGAAGCCGATCGTGAGCGGGCGTTCAAGAAAGCCGATATTGACGGCAAACCGGAATACTGCCGTTACGGCAAAAAAAAAGCGAGGGGAGCCATCCAGACGATGGAGGTAATAAGAGAATTCATCATGCTTCCCTCTTCATGCTACCAGCCTTTTACCTGAACGGGGTCGTTGGGAACGCAGCGGAAATCCAGTTCCACGCTCCGTTTATTGAAAAACCGAAGGCATGCCTCGTCCTCTTCAGAAAGAGCCACATGCGCACACACCTGTCTTTTTCCCGGCGCATAATGAAGGTTGCCGACGTTCAGAATTTTTATGGAAAAACCGTTCTCAACTATACGACGGGCATCACGGCAGGTGGCGACCAGAATCAGGGTGTCCTGCATATCTGCGGCATGCACGGAGGCATAGCCCGAAAGCTCGCTCACCCGGATAAACTCCGCATGAATCCTGCTCGGAACAGCCAGTGATGCAATCTGCTGCTGAAGATCGTCTGCGGCGATTTCATCATTCACCACGAGCAGGCGTCTGGCGCGTGTATACGGCAGCCATGTCTCGATGACCTGCCCATGAATGAGCCTGTTGTCGATTCGCACCCACAGCATTGTGTTGCCCTACCCGTTCTTTACTTTACGGCGCAGTACCTCGCCGGCGAGGACAATGCCCTTTTCTCCGGCTACTTTCGCTTCTTCAGCGATTTCGTGCAGAGGCATTTTGCGGCTGCCGAATACCTTGAGCAGCATGGGCAGATTGACCCCCGTAAGTACGTCCACATTCCCGCCGCCCAAGAGGGACAGGCTGAGATTGGTAGGAGTGCCGCCGAACATATCTGTCAGCAGCAGCACGCCTTGTCCGTTGTCCACACGGGCCACGGTTTCTTTGAGCCTGGCCACGGTCTCCGTTACTTCCTGCGTGCCGTCCACACTTACGGCCCCACAATCCTGTTGTGGTCCGAGAATGATTTCGGCAGCACGCAGCAGTGCGGAGCCATAGTCGGCGTGCGTGACAAGTACCACGCCCACCTGGGATTCTTCAGTCTTGGAAACGCTCATGAAATATGTTTCTCCACCGGCGGCAGCGCACCGGTATGGCGGGGGTCATTCAATACTCAGCCCAGCTCCATGTGCCGGTGCTCGATTGATACCGTAAAATCAAAGTTTTTCAAAGTCTCAAAAAGGGCTTCCGCTGTTGAGACGGAACGGTGCCTGCCGCCGGTGCAGCCTATGGCAATTGTAACACGGTAGCGACCCTCCGCTTCCATCTGCGAAAGCGTGAAGTGCAGAAAGTCCGTCAGACGGGCCAGATATTCCCTGCCCGGCTCTGAGCCCAGAACATATTCCGCAATGGCCCTGTCCTTGCCGGAAAGCGGGCGCAGCGCGGGGTCATGGTACGGATTGGGCAGAAAACGCAGGTCAAACACCATGTCCGCCTCGGCAGGCGTGCCGTATTTGAAGCCGAAGGTAAGCAGGTGAACTCTCAGGCTGCGCCTGTTGCCTTCCAGAATGGACCACTTCTGCTGAATAACACGTCGGATATCGTGAATGGAGAATTCTGACGTATCAATGACAAGGTCAGCCATATCACGGGCGGGTTTGAGCAGATTTCTCTCTAGCTCCATGGCCTGCTCAAGGCCAAGGTCACGGTTTTCCAGCGGATGCGGGCGACGGGTTTCTTTGTACCGCCTGATTATGACATCGGGGCGGGCCTCCAGAAAGAGAATGACGGGAGCAACGCCCTTGCGCCGCATCCCGTCCAGCACTTCTCTGAATTCGCTGTCAAACTCAAACTGGCGCAGGTCCATCCCCAGTACCAGTCCGCGATATTTTGCCAAGCTCCGCTCATCCAGCACAGAAAGCATCTGTAGCGCCAGCGTGGCGGGCATGCCGTCCACAGTAAAATATCGCAGGTCCTCAAACACCTTCAACGCCGTGCTTTTGCCCGCCCCGGAAAGCCCGGTGACAATAAGCACGGGAAAAGCCGCAGATGATTCGTATTCCATGACGGGGTTCCGATCAGGCGTTGTCAAGCAGGTGCCAGAGCGCTTCCGCATCTGGGGCGGAAAGGAAGGAACTGCGGAATTCCGGGTCCTTGAGCAGCCGGGAAATCTGGGCAAGGATGCGCAGGTGCATGCCAGCCACTTGTTCCGGAGCAAGAACAAGGAAAAAGATGTTGCAGAGCTTAAAGTCCAGAGCCTCAAAATCCACCCCGGGAGTGCTCCTGCCCGCAACCAGAAGTATCCGGTCCAGATTGTCGAGCTTTCCGTGTGGTATGGCTATGCCGTCGCCGATGCCTGTTGTTCCCAGACTTTCACGTTCACGCAGCACGGCGACCACGCTTTCCGCATCTAACTGCGGGCAGGCTGCAATGACAGGTGCCACGAGCTCCGCCAGCACCTCCTCTTTGGTGCTGGCGGCGAGCTCAGGCAGTATCATTGTTTTATCCAGGTATTCACCCAGTTTCATTATCAGTGTCCTAGAATGTGGGGTCTATCAGGCCAAAGTCGCCGTTTTTGCGACGGTAGATTACATTCACCCGTTCCGTCTCGGCGTTCAGGAAGACGAGGAAGTCGTAGTCCAGCGAATCAAGCTGCAGGGCGGCTTCATCAATCCCCATGGGTTTGGGGGTAAAATGGTCCGTACCCACAATGGTCCGCTCGCGCCCGGAGCCGGTGTCCGCATAGCTTATGATGTCCTCGCGAACGGCAATGTTCTCTCCGCCGCGGCGATGGTCCTTGTTTTTTTCCGCATGCTTCTTCACCTGTGCAGCAAGCTTGTCGAACACAAGGTCGACAGTGGCGTACATGTCTTCGGACTTTTCAGAAGCGGAAAGGTTGAGATTGTCGGAAACCAGGGTCACGTCAATCCTGTGGCGATAATTGTCCACGGACATGCCCACCTGCATTTCCAGCCTGCCGGAATGGCGTATAAATTTTCCCAACTTTTCAAATCGTCTGCGGGCATACTTTTTCAGATGGTCGGAAGGCTCGAAGTTCTTGAAAGTGAATGCGATGTTCATATATGCCTCCTTGGGTTCGGCGGGCACACCCTGTGTGTGTCCGCACGGGTCTCTCCGACAGTGTATCCGCATTCCCTGTCTGCGCATAGGGTATGCGCTCTGCCCGTTCCGGGCTTCTCATCATTGGCGGAACCCTAGAACGCGGACTTACGCTTGGAGGACGAGGGAATGTCCATTGCAGTACGATACTTCGCAACGGTCCTGCGGGCAATATTCAACTGCAACTTTTCTTTCAAAATTTCGCCAATCCGTTCGTCACTGAGCGGATGTCTGGGGTCTTCTCCCTGAACAAGCTGCCTGATGAGCGCCTTTACGCTCTCCGAGCCCACGGAACTGCCGTCATCCATGCCTATGGCACTGTTGAAGAAGAACTTCAGCTCAAAAATACCGTGTGGTGTAGAGACATATTTGCTTGTGGTTATGCGGCTCACCGTAGATTCGTGCATACCGATATCTTCAGCAATGTCCTTAAGTATGAGCGGCTTGAGCTGGGTGACGCCTTCTTCGAAGAATCCTCTCTGGTACTTGATGATGCTCTCCATCACCTTGTACAGGGTGCGTTGCCGCTGATGAAGGCTTTTGATGAGCCATGAGGCGGAGCGCATTTTCTCCTGAAAATAATCCTTTTCCGGGCCGGAAACGGTGGGAAGACAGCTCACTATATCGCTCAACTGCAGGCTGGGCAGCCCCTCTTCGTTGAGAATGATGACAAATTCACCGTCGTACTTGTGCACAAAAACATCTGGCGAAACATATTGCGGTTCGCTGCTTCCGAAACTGGCACCGGGCATGGGGTCGAGCGTGAGGATAAGGTCTATATATTCCTTCAGATCGTCCATGTTTATGCGGAACTTGCGGCACAGGGGCTTGTAACGGCGTTTCTCAAGGTCTTCAAGATGTTCCCGGACCAACTCCACCAGCACGGGGTCACGGTCATATCCGAGCATCTCTATCTGCACGAGAAGGCATTCCTGCGGGCTTCGGGCCGCCACGCCCACCGGGTCAAAACGCTGCACCCTGCGCAGCATTTCCTCCACCTCCGGCACGGAGGCCCCGGACATATCGGCAATTTCCTCCATCGTGGCCTGCAGGTAGCCGTTGGAGCCGATATTGCCGATGATCACTTCCCCTATGGCCCTCTGCCGTTCCGTTATGGAGGAGAGCGTGAGCTGCCATGAAAGATGCCCGTCGAGCGAAGGCCGCGAGGTAAGCCGCGCTTCAAATGACGTCATCTCTTCGGGTATCTCTGCATCACGTGAAGAGGTTTGCCTGCTGGTGCTGGAAAAATCTCCCAGATAGTCTTCCCAGTCCGCGTTGGAGGCAAGCTCCTTATCGTATGCCTCCGCCGTTTCGGAACGCACTTCCGCCGCTTCCGTGGCATCTGCGGGCGTTATACTCTCGGCAGATTCTTCCAGAAAAGGGTTCTCCAGCAACTCCTGCTGTACGGTTTCCATCAGTTCAAGACGCGATAGCTGCAGCAGCTTAATAGCCTGCTGCAGTTGGGGGGTCATGACCAACTGCTGGGAGAGCTTGAGTTGTTGCCGTAGTTCTAATGCCATAGGTACGATATTCCCGGAGTAGTGCCGTGCATCAAGGGGGTTGGCGCGCTGTCGGAAGCGCGGTCCGGACCTCTATCAAGAAGCATTCCAAAACTGCAAACCTGAGTCCCTTTTGCCATACAAGCACTAACCATGCAACAGAGAAAAGCCCGTAAAACGGGCTTTTGCGAGATCAGAAAGAAATGTCTTGCAAAACATTCAAAAAGGTCGGGAAAAAGTCGTGATCCCTACAGGCAGAACCCTTCACCAAGGTAGACCCTGCGTGCCTTGGGATCATTCACTATCTGGGTGGGGGTGCCGTGAAGGATTATCTGCCCTTCATACACAAGGTAGGCCCTGTCGCAGATATTCAGGGTTTCGCGCACATTGTGGTCCGAGATAAGAACCCCAATCCCCCGGTTGCTGAGCCCGCGTATGATGCTCTGAATATCATCCACGGCCAGCGGGTCTATTCCGGCGAACGGTTCATCCAGCAGAATAAACCGGGGCTTGCGGATGAGTGCGCGAGCTATTTCCAGCCTGCGTCGCTCACCGCCTGAAAGGTGCATGGCCATTGAATCGGCTATGCGGGTGATGCGAAACTCCTCAAGGAGCGTATCTGCCCGTTTGCGCTGCACGTTTTTGGGGAGCCCCGTGTGCTCCAGAATAAGCTCCAGATTCTGCCGCACGGTAAGCTTGCGAAAAACGGAGCTTTCCTGCGGAAGATAGCTCAACCCTACCCGGGCGCGTTCATGCAGGGGCCAGTCCGTCACATCTGTGCCGTCATAGCGCACAAGTCCGCTGGTGGGTTTTACAATGCCTATGAGCATGTAAAACGTGGTTGTTTTTCCCGCACCATTGGGGCCGAGCAGTCCCACCACCTCTCCCTGCTTCATGCTCAGGGAAATGCCGCGCACCACTTCGCGCTTACCATAGTGCTTGGTCAGAGATTCCGCTTCCAGAAACGACATGCGGACCCGCTAGTTGAAGCGCTTGGGAGCGGTAAAAATGGCTTCCACGGGCTTGTCGGAAGAGCCGAGCACCTCGCTCTTGTTTTCCTTGACGTAGAAGTTGATGGTGTGCCCCTGAATGCTGTTTTCACCGTCACGGAGTATGGGCTGCCCCTCCATGGTCAGGATACCGGTGCCCAGATTGTAGGTGGCCTTGGCGCAGGACCCGTTCTTGCCGTCCTGCATGGCAACACGAACATTGCCTTCGGCAATTATGCGGTCAATCTGGCCGGGGTCCATGGCGGGGTTTTCCCCTTCTTTTTTCTCCCGGTTGCCGGACGACGAAAGAACTACGGTTATGGAATCTGCCCAGAGCTGGGCGTCCGGGTGGGTTACATGCACCTTGCCCTGAAAGCGCACGTTCTGCCCTGTTGCATCATAGGAAAGTTTGTCAGAGGTTATCCGGATGGGAATCTCTTCCTGCGCGTGGGCAGGAGCAGCCGGGCAGACTGCCATGGCAAAAATGCCGACCGCCAGCAGCAGAAAGGATAGCATCGGGGAGCGGAGCGTCCGGCAGAGCGGTATTGCGGCTGTTTGTGCTTCCGTGTGAATTCTTCGGCTCATGTTACGGATTGCCCTCCATTATATCTTTAAGCCCCTGGCGGATGCGCATCTCTACGTCCACTCCGCCTTCGGCACGTAAAACGTTGTCGTTAAGATAGACAGTCACGCCGGAGGCGGTTCCGTACAGGTCGGGACCGTCAAAACGCGCCTCTCCCGGCATGTTCAAAGTGTGGTCTGTTCCATTGTAAATGAGCAGATCGGAGCGGATAGAACCGCCGTTCCGTTCAATTTCAACATTTTCCCACAGTCTGGCAAGGCGGTCCTGCTGGCTCACAACCCCGCGGCTGGAACGTACCAGCAGTTCGCTGCGGTCAGATCGCAGATAATAAATGATTTCGGGCTGCGAAACCTGAATCACGCCTCCTGCCTGTTCGTACCATGCGCCACGGGCCTTGAGCTTCCATACTTCTTCACCCTGCTCGCCCTGAGTGAGTTCAACGCCCCGCAAGGAAAGATCCACGGCAGACTCCGGTCCCATCTGACCTTTGCGCACAGCCTGCCGTATTTCCGTTACCGCACGGTTGCTTACGTACGAGTGGATCATCGCAGTTGCCACTGCGGCAGCCACGAGAAGCAGGATGATGTGACGCGCACGCATCTACTCTTTCCAGCGGGCCATGGCGCTTGCCAGCTTGCCCTGCGCCTTCAGGACAAAGCGTATCACTTCACGCACGGCCCCGTCTCCGCCGCGCCTCTGGGTAACAAAATGTGCCAGCTCGCAAACCTCCGGCTGGGCATTGGAAACAGCCACTGCCAATCCGACAGCGCGCATGGGAGCAAGGTCCACCCAGTCATCACCCACATAAGCCATCTGGCTTAATTCTATGCCGTACTTGACTCGGATTTGCTCCAAACAGTCCATTTTGTCCAGATATCCCGCAAAATAGTCATCTATGCCCAGCGAGATAATCCGGCTTTTGACAGCCTCGGACTCAAGTCCGGTGATGACAGCCACATGGATGTCCTGACTCTGCGCAACCTTTATGCCCAGCCCGTCCTGCACGTTGAACCGTTTGGAAACGTTTCCCTGCACATCGTAGTAGAGTCCTCCGTCCGTGAGCACTCCATCGCAGTCCAGCACGATAACGCGGATGTTCCGGGCAATTTCCTCAGCACGCATACTTGATGTTCCACAGGGTTGAAAGATCAGCGAGAAGCGCGTCCAGTTTGTCCAGCGGCCAGCTGTTCGGACCGTCGCACAGAGCCTTGTCCGGGTCCGGGTGGCATTCAATGAATACCCCGTTCACCCCTGCGGCCACTGCGGCGCGGGCCAGATGCGGAACAAAGCGTCTGTCTCCGCCGGAGCTTGCGCCCTGCCCGCCCGGCAACTGCACGGAGTGGGTGGCATCAAATACCACAGGTACGCCAAATCCCTGCATGATGGGCAGGGAGCGGAAATCCACCACAAGATTGTTGTAGCCGAACGAGGCCCCTCGCTCTGTGAGCAGGATTCGGCGGTTGCCGGTGGAGAAAAGTTTGTCCAGCGCAGGCTTCATGTCCCATGGCGCAACAAACTGCCCCTTCTTCACGTTCACCACGCGCCCGGTGCGGGCCGCAGCAAGCAAAAGGCTGGTCTGGCGGCACAGAAAGGCGGGAATCTGGAGCACGTCAGCCACCTCTGCCACATGGGCGGCCTGCTCCGGTTCGTGGATATCCGTCACCACGGGCAGCCCTGTAGCCTCTTTTATACGTGCCAGCCACTCCAGTCCCTTGGCAAGTCCCGGACCACGAAATCCGTCCAGCGAAGTGCGGTTTGCCTTGTCGTAAGAGCTTTTGAAAACGGCCGTAAGCCCGTGTGCCTGAGCAGCCTCTTTCACCGCGTGAGCGGTTTCCAGAGCCAGTTCAAAGCTTTCAAGAGCACAGGGACCGGCAAATACGAACGGGCCAGAGGCAAGGGCTTCATAAAGGGTGCCGTCTCCGGCATGTTTTGCGTGCATATGATTCCAGATATCCTGTCCGGTTGATCCCCGTTGACGGGGTGAACATGGTAACGCAAGACCATCCTGAAAGGAAGTGCGTATCGGGGATGCGCCCCTGCGCACCCCCGATCCATATCCATGCCGAATGGCTAAAGCCGTTTAATGCACCAAATACCACGCTGTCCGCAGTCGGGCGGCAGATGGATATCGGAGGGATGGCGGGTACTCTGCACCTTCGCTAATTCCGGCATTCCACATCCATCCGGCGGTTCATCAGTTCCTTATGTCCCCGCAGTCTGCCCGGATGATGCCGTGCCCGCGAGAGGAACCCTGCTCCGGCCAGCTATTTCTTGCCTTTTTTGGAGGCTTTGATGAACTCGCGGAACAACGGATGCGGGTTCATGGGCGTGGACTTGAATTCAGGATGGAACTGGCAGCCGAGGAACCACGGATGCTCCTTAAGCTCCACTATCTCAACCAGTTCGCCGTCCGGTGAAAGGCCGGAAAAGACCAGTCCCGCCTGTTGCAGGCTTTCGAAATACGCCTTGTTGAATTCGAAACGGTGGCGATGGCGCTCTTCTATCCTTTCCGCGCCGTATGCCTGCATGGCGTTGGTCTTGGGCGTGATGACGCAGGGATAGGTTCCCAGACGCATGGTGCCGCCCTTGTCGCTCTTTTCGTCACGCTTTTCCGTGGCATTGCGGCGGAAGTCGTACCACTCGGTCATCAGGTAGATGACCTTGTCCTTGGACATCTCGTCAAATTCTTCCGAATTGGCTCCTGCAATGCCCAGCACGTTGCGGCAGTATTCTATAACGGCGAGCTGCATGCCCAGACAGATGCCGAAAAAGGGAACCTTGTGTTCGCGGGCATAGCGTATGGCAGTTATCTTGCCCTCCACTCCGCGATGTCCGAAGCCGCCGGGAACCAAAATGCCGTCCAGCGTTTTCAGGCGCTTGGCAACATTGTCTTCCGTTATTTCTTCGGAGTTCACATATTCCAGTTCCACGGCCACCTTGTTGGCAACCCCGCCGTGAACCAGCGCCTCGTGCAGGCTTTTGTACGCTTCCTTCAGGTCAACGTATTTGCCCACTATGCCTATGCGCACTGTTCCGGCCGGATTCTTGAAGGTGTGGATAAGGTTTTTCCACGCGGTAAGGTCGGCGTTTTTGGCAGGCAGGCGCAGCATGATGGCAACCTTCTGGTCCAGCCCCTCTTCGTAGAAGAACAGCGGCACCTCGTAGATATTACCCACATCCTGTGCGGAAAACACGGCATCGGAATCCACGTTGCAGAACAGGGCTATCTTGCGCTTCAGGTCATCGCTTATGGGCTGTTCGCAGCGGCAGATGATTATGTCGGGCTGAATGCCTATGGAACGTAGCTCCTTCACGCTGTGCTGGGTGGGCTTGGTCTTGTGCTCGCCTGCGGCACGCAGGTAGGGCACCAGCGTCAGGTGTATGTACATGCAGTGTTCGCGTCCCAGATCGCCGCGCAACTGGCGTATAGCCTCCAGAAACGGCAAGCCTTCGATGTCGCCCACCGTGCCGCCTATTTCGATGATGGCAACGTCCAGATCGTCACTGGCAAGTTCAAGAACACTCTTCTTGATCTCGTCCGTGATGTGCGGAATAACCTGCACGGTACCGCCCAGATAATCGCCGCGGCGTTCCTTGGTGATAACGCGGTGATAGATGGAGCCGGAGGTATAGTTGTTCTTCTGGCTCATGGGCACGTTGAGGAACCGCTCGTAATGCCCGAGATCCAGGTCGGTTTCCGCACCGTCATCCGTCACATACACTTCGCCGTGCTGGAAGGGGTTCATGGTACCCGGGTCAACGTTGATGTAGGGATCCAGCTTCTGGATGGTGACGCTTAAACCGCGCGCCTTGAGCAGCGCTCCGAGCGAGGCTGCGGCCAGACCTTTGCCCAGCGAGGAAAGAACGCCGCCGGTAACAAATATGAACTTGGTCTTCATACACTCCTGCCTAAGGGTATGTGTTTGAAAAAACTGGTGCCGAGTTCCATGAACTGTCGGAATTCAACACATCCGTTCAGATATACACAAAATTTCTGCGAACGTCAGCCGTTGACTGTTCTTCGGTGTGCAACTATGATCATCGGTCCCTGCCCTGCTCTGCAATTTCATGCAGGCAGTACCCTGTCGCAGACGGAACCTTGCCAGACCGCAGATGGGCCGCTGATGGGCCGCAGGCAGTTTCGACGCATCCCAAAAGCGACAGGCTCTACATGAACAGGTGGAGCAAGTAAAGACCCTTTTTTCCTCACGACAACTTTTCAGGAGACATTGCAGCAATGGCGCAGGCTAAGACGCTGGTTATTACCGGGTACGGCACGAATTGCGAGGTGGAATCGGCCCATGCGGCACGTCTTTCCGGCGCGGATACGGCAGACATCGCCTTTTTTTCCGATCTGGTCGCCGGGCGGACCCGGCTTACGGATTACAACTTCCTCATTTTTCCCGGCGGCTTTCTGGACGGCGACGATCTGGGTTCCGCCCTTGCGGCAGCCCAGCGCTGGCGGCATGCCGCCACGCAACACAGCGAGCCCTTGCTGGACCAGTTAAAGACCTTCCACGCCGAAGGCGGCATCATTCTGGGCATCTGCAACGGCTTTCAGCTGCTGGTCAAGCTGGGCATGCTGCCCGCTGTGGGGAATGCCTATCTTGACCGTCAGGTTTCGCTCTCGCACAACGATTCCGCAAGGTTCGAAGACCGCTGGGTACACCTGAAGGCAAATCCGCAAAGCCCCTGCGTGTTCACCAAGGGCGTGGACATGCTCTATCTTCCCGTTCGGCATGGTGAGGGGAAGATTGTGTTCCGCGATGATGCGGTGCGTGAAGCCCTTACCGCAAATAATCTTATCGCACTGCAATACGCCGACCCGGAGGCCGGGACGCCCACGCAGGAATATCCGTACAATCCCAACGGCTCGCCCATGGGCATTGCAGGGCTCACCGACCCCTCGGGCCGCATTCTGGGGCTTATGCCGCACCCGGAAGCGTACAACCACCCCACCAACCACCCCGGCTGGGCGGCGGGTGAAGGCGGTACTCTCGGGATTGTGCTGCTGGAGAACGGCATCCGGTACCTTAAGGAACGCTAGCAGCCATCCGGCAACAGTCCGTTCTGCAGGAACAATTGAAGATGACAGCATTCCGGGTCGATGCAGCTATGGACACAGGTCCGCTTGCGGTTCAACAATATCCGGAATCGTCTTTATACTCCTGCTGAGATGCAATGAACCGGCATTCCCCGTTCCCGTTCCGGACGGGGAATGCCTCTTTTCAGACCTATCGCGTAACGGAGATATGGCATGGTTCCCTGCTTCATATGCGGCAAGGACGCCACGGGCGGATTCATCCACGGCTTTGTTCCCGCGCCGGACAGCCAGAAGGTTGGCCTGTGCCCGCAACACGATACGTTGGAAAACAAGAAAAAGGCCATCCTCCACTGGATTCTTGCCATGAAGGCAGACGTGGCCAATCAGAATGCCCTTAACGCCGTGCGGCTTAAGGCTCCCCTGCGCTACACCCTCTCCATCCGCTATTCGGACGGGGGCGTTGTCAGCATTCCCTGCCTTTCATGGGATATTACAGACTCCCACACGCTGCAGATAACCCGGCTGGACAGAACGCTCACCTTTGTTCCGCTGCACCATGTGCGGCAATTCGATGTGACGGAAGATACAGGCGCGGCAGAAAAAGACGTGCAAGGCGCAAAAGCCGCTCCGGCCAAGGGCGGCAACGGCAACTGAGTTTTCCGTATCTCTGAACATGCATCTGCAATGCTGCAGGCTGTAAGCCAATGATTGGCTACGGGCCGGGACTTCTCCGCTGCATGCGTTGCAGAATAATCCGTTTGCGGTACTGCACCGTCCGGGACGAGGAATCCGGCTTCCACCCAAGAGGGTTGGGTAAAATGGCGGCCAGACCTGCCGCTTCCTGCCGGGTGAGCGCGGAGGCGGATTTTCCGTAGTAATGGCGGGCTGCCGCGCCTATTCCGAAAATTCCGTCACCCCACTCTATGTTGTTCAGGTAAAGTTCCAGAATACGTTTCTTGGACAGGTTGCTTTCCACCCGCCATGTGAGAATGGCCTCGCGCAGCTTGCGCAGCACGCTTTTTTCAGGGGTAAAATAAAGATTTTTCACCAGTTGCTGCGTAATGGTGCTTCCTCCCGCCGCAAGGCGCCCTTCACCAAGGTTGCGGCGCAACGCTTCGTGCATGCCTTCCACATCAAACCCTTGATGTGTCCAGAATTTGTCATCTTCCGCTATGGTGACGGCGAGAACAAGGTGACGGGAAATTTGTCCGAGCGGAACCCATTCGTGCCGGATGCGGTGTTTCCTTCCGCTGTCTTCCCACTGGCGCTGGCGATACTCCATAAAAGACGTCGTTGTCGGGTTCTCTGTCTTTAATGCCGCCACATCGGGCCAGACCAGATAGCGGCCCATATCCAGCCCGCCCAGCAAAAGCAAAAGGAGAGACAGGCGGCCAAGCAGACGCAGCATATCGGGGCGTAAAGCCATCCTGTTCTTTCCGGTGGAAGAAATACCCGGCTTCCCCGATGGAGCATCTGCCTCGACAGAACGGTCTTCCATGTCGTTGTTTCCGCCTGTTGTGCTGCGCCGGAGGGGAATGCTCAGGGGGTCAGCCCAGAGTATTCACCACAAGCCAGCCCATATAGCCGATGTACACGGCCAGCAAAAGAAGCCCTTCCAGCCTGTTCAGGCGCGGATTGGGCCACAGCCCGACAAGCATCAGCGAGAAGGTAAGGCCTATCATGACCGGCATGTCGCGGAAGAGTACCGCCTGTTCCACATCCAGCGGGTGCAGGCTGCCCGCCAGTCCCACCACGGCCAGAGTGTTGAACAGGTTGGACCCCAGCACATTGCCGATGGCAATATCATGCTCCCTTTTGACTGCCGCAGCCACCGAAGAAGCCAGTTCAGGCAGCGAGGTGCCCATGGCGATGACGGTCAGCCCGATAATCAGATCGCTTATCCCAAGTGCCTGCGCCACAAGCACTGCTCCCCACACAAGCAGGCGTGAACTTATGGCCAGCACCACCGAACCGGCCACCAGCCAGAAAATGGCCATACGCAGCGGCATGGTGCGTGCCCTTGTTTGCGCATCGGCATCCGGCACCAGAAAATCCACACGGGAGCGCAGTGCCTGTACAACAGACCAGCCCATGACAAGAAAGAAGATGCCCAATAGTGCCAGCGCATCCAGCCGCGAAATATGTCCGTCCCACAGCAGGGCTACGGAAAGGCCGGAAACGGCAAGCAAAAGCGGCAGTTCCCTGCGCAGCACACGCGCATGGACGGCCATGGGGCAGATAAGGGCGGCAATACCCAGTATCAGGGCTATATTCGCAATGTTCGAACCGTAGGCGTTACCCAGTGCTATCCCCGGGTTGCCCTGCCATGCTGACTGAACGGAAACAAGCATTTCCGGCAACGAGGTGCCGAATCCTACTATGACTATGCCCACAAGAAGGGGCGACATGCCAAAATGACGGGCCGTGGCTGAAGCGCCGTCCACAAAACGGTCAGCACTCCAGACCAGAAGGCAGAGACCAAAGACAATGGCACCAATCGCATGGAGCATCCGGAGAAAATCCTGTCATTCGCACGGCGTGAATCCGCTGCGGTTATGTATTTCGGTTTGGTACCCGCGGCCAGCCGCAGGAAAGAGTATGGGACAGTCCGGAAGGATTACACCGGTCGCACAGACCTGCGTATGCCAAGCCGCCTGAGCAGAGCCTGTGCCAGCGGCATGGATGAGGCAGGGTTTTGCCCCGTTATGAAGGGGCCGTCTTCGAGCACATGGGGCTGCCAGGGCGGTCCGGCCACATATTCCGCCCCACGGGCGATAAGGCTCTCCTGCAGCAGGAAGGGAACTGCCTCATGCAGTCCGGCAGCTGTTTCTTCTTCGTTGGAAAATCCTGTTATGCGGCGCCCCTCAATGACGGAAGAGCCTGTATCGTCAGCGGCAAGCAGCAGTGCTGCGGGCCCGTGGCATACTGCAGCCACCGGTTTCTTCTCGCGGATAAAGTCGGCAACCAGTTCCGCAACCTCTTCGCTGACGGAAAGATCAAACATGGGGCCGTGACCGCCGGGAAAGAACAGCGCATCATAGTCCTCTGCCCGCACCATCCCAAGGGGTATGGTGTCATTCACGCAGTCCATGGCTTCCC
Organism: uncultured Desulfovibrio sp.; assembly: GCA_964425115.1. Classification (GTDB taxonomy): domain Bacteria; phylum Desulfobacterota; class Desulfovibrionia; order Desulfovibrionales; family Desulfovibrionaceae; genus Halodesulfovibrio. The sequence continues at coordinate 17,837 of CAYRLL010000040.1, forward strand.
TGTCGTTCAAAAAGTCGCTCAGCAGGCCGTGGGCAGCATCCGTTTCCGCACTGGCAGGGTCCATGGGAGCCTTGCCGCCCGCCGGGGAGGCAATGGTAACTTCCACTCCGGCTTCCCGCAGCAGAAGGTACGGCACAGCCACCTCCTCCAGCCACCAGCCTGTGGGGCGCTCTATTGCTTCAAACCGATCATGGGATGTCAGCACCATGAGAACTGTTCTGCTCATATCCACTCCTTTGGCCTGTGGCCGACAGGCGACATTCTACGCATTGTTCGTGCGGTGTAAAGGTCCGGGAAGGCCCATGCCGCCACGAGGAATCCTGCAGAAATATTGACAGGCAGGCCCGGCATGTGAGAAAGCACCCACTCACATCGCAATATTGGCGGCAAACCGCCGCTTTCCGCTTCAATGACCTACCGGAGGCCCCATGCTCTCACCCACAACGTCCCCCATATTCTCTCAGGAAGCGTTAACGGATCTGAACTCTCTGCTTGCCCAATGGCACGACACCGAGACGGGAACCAAGGCGGCTTTCGAGGCGTTCCGCAATCACCTGCAGGCAATGGACGGAATCCGCATGCAGTTTAAAAGCCGTCCGGGCGTCAGTCATTCACTGCGCGCATCACACCCTGCCCAGTCAGAGAGAGAGCTTTTCGTTCTCGTGGACGTGGTGGATGATGATCCGGATGCGCGCTGGCTCTCCGTTTGTTTTTACGCCGACATGGTGACAGACCCTGCCGAACTCGGTGACTGGGTACCCGGCGGACTGCTGGGTGAAGATGCGTTGTGCCTTAATCTGGAAAACGATGACGAGGACATGCGTGCCTACATCATGAAGCGCCTGACTGAAGCCTACACCGCTGCTAAGGGATAATGAGATTAAGAAACAATCGGTTGCAATACATTGTGCCAAGCAAAATCCCCGCAGCGGTTACGCAGCCTGCGGGGATTTTTATTGTTCAAGTACTACATGAAGTCCGGGTCTATTCCCGCCCTGCCGTTGGCGAGCATAGTCTTCATGAACCGTAGTGTCTTCTCATCCACCGGCACTATGGGAAAATGCTGCGCGCAGGCATCGCATTGCGCCATGGCCGGTTGCGTTGGGGCCAGCAGCGGCACACGGTGGCTGCAATGGGGGCACCCGTAGAAGAAAATCATTTCCAGCCCTGCCGGTTTGACCGGAGCAAGTGGTTTTTTGTTGCGTGAAGACAAAGCCCATTCTCCTTCAATTTGCACATCTATTCTGATCAGGCTTTAACCGTAAGGCTTCTGCCGGTCATGGCGTCAGGCTGCTCCATGCCCCAAAGGGCTAAGATGGTGGGGGCAATGTCGCCAAGGATGCCCTCCTGCCGCAAAGCAACCTGCACGGCATTTTCCACCAGCACCAGAGGAACAGGGTTCATGCTGTGCGCAGTCTGGGGCAGCCCGTTGCTGTCCAGCATTTCTTCCGCATTGCCGTGGTCTGCGGTGACAAGGGCCCGGCCTCCGGAATCGAGCACTGCCTGCAGAATGCGTCCCACGCAGTCATCCACGGCTTCACAGGCGGCCACGGCGGCGGAAATGCTCCCGGTATGCCCCACCATGTCCAGATTGGCGAGATTGCAGACCACAAGATCATATGTCCCGCTTTTCCATGCCTCCAGAAGCCGCTCCGTCACCTCGTACACGCTCATTTCCGGCTTGAGGTCATAGGTGGCCACCTCGCGGGGGGAGTTCACAAGAATGCGGTCCTCACCCGGAAAAGGCTCTTCCCGGCCGCAGTTGAAAAAATAGGTTACGTGGGCATACTTTTCCGTTTCCGCAATGCGCAGCTGCCGCAGCCCTGCGCCTGCCACCGTTTCGCCCAGCGTGTCTGTCCCCGCCTCCTTGGTGAACGCCACAGGCAGCGGAAACGCCGCATCATAGGCGGTCATGGTGGCAAACCCTGCAAGCTTGGGCCTTCTGCCGCGGGGAAATTCATCAAACGCGTCATCAATGAACGCGCGGGTTATCTCCCTTGCCCGGTCAGCGCGGAAGTTGAAGAAGAACACCCCGTCATTATCCTGCACAAGAGCCACCGGCTGTGCTTCCGGTCCGTCTTCTGCTTTCATGATCACGCAGGGGCGGATAAATTCATCCGTCACGCCTGCATCATACGCAGCCTGAACAGCGGCTACCGCATCGGCTGCCGTATCGCCCTGACCATGCACAAGGCAATCCCATGCCACCTGCACGCGATCCCACCGCCTGTCGCGGTCCATGGCGTAATACCGGCCGCAAACCGTGGCTATCCGCCCGGATTTGAGGGTGTCCATGGATTCCTGCAACGCCTCAAGATAGCCCTTGCCGCTTGTGGGGCCGGTATCCCGTCCGTCCATGAAGGCGTGGACACATACCTCCACACCGGCATCCCGTGCCAGTTCCAGCAGAGCGGTAATGTGGCGGATATGACTGTGCACCCCCCCGTCTGAGACAAGTCCCATCAGGTGCAGCCTGCCGCCTTGCGCCTTGATGTCGTCAAGCAGCTTGCCGAGAACGGGATTGGTCCGGAAGGAGCCATCTTCAATGGCAACGTCTATGCGCGTCATGTCCTGATAGATCACGCGCCCGGCACCGATATTCATGTGCCCCACTTCCGAGTTGCCCATAAACCCTTCAGGCAGCCCCACCGCTCTGCCGGAACAGGTAAGGCGGGCGTGGGGGTACTGAAGCGGCAGGCTGTCCAGCACGGGAGTGCGGGCCAAGGAAACCGCATTCCCCTGCCCTTTCGGGGCTATGCCCCAGCCATCCAGAATCAGCAGCAGCGTGGGGGTAAGGGTGCTCATGCGTGTTCAGGCTCGTTCTTGTGCAGTACGGTGGCGTCGGCCCACAGGCTTTCCAGATTGAAAAGCCGGCGCACGTCTTCCTGAAAAACGTTTATGACCACATCGTTCAGGTCAACCAGTATCCACTGGCCGGAATCCTTACCTTCCACACGCAGGTATTCATAGTTTGCCTGCTTGGCCATGGCGTAGACATGTTCGGCAATGGCCTGTCCCTGCCGGACGGATTTTGCGGTAACGATGACCACGGCGTCCGTAAACGAATTTACGCGCTCAAGGCTCAGCGCAAGGATGTCGGAAGCGTGCTTTTCTTCCAGCCATTTCACAATGTTTTCCACTTTTTCCGTTACGGGAACGGTGGAGAATTTCTTGTCTTTGGATACAGTCATTATGGTGTCCGATTGTAATGGATTATGCGTACCGGGCAGCGATCAGTTCTTCCATGCTGCGCTTGGGAACGTGATGACCGCCCTCGGCGTCACGCCAATACTTGATATTTCCATCCGCGCCAAGGGGTTCCAGTTGCACTTTTTCCACAGGCCGGCCAAGCGCAAGCACCAGCAGAACGCGCAGGGTATCGGCAAGGCCGAGCGCTGCGTGTATCTTTTCCCGGTTTATGGCCCCCATCATGCAGCCGCCAAGGCCGCAGGCGGCGGCACCCAGCATGATGGTCTGCGCGGCTATGCCAAGGTCTGTCTGGGTGTCCGTGCTGATACTGTCGTCGCCCAGAATCACAATATACGCTGCAGGGCGCTCTCCCGCTTCCGGCCCTTTCCATTCCGGCAGATATCCGGCCCAGCCCAGGCTGGGGAATATTTCCGCGCACTTGGCCGCATCGGAAACGAGTGCGAATTTCAGAGGCTGGCGATTGGCACTGGCAGGAATGCAGCGGGCCAGCCCCGCCAACTCTTCCAGCAGGTCGGCAGAAATGCGTTCCGACTCAGCAAAGCGGCGGTAGCTGCGGTTTTGCAGCACAAGCCCGCGGAAAGATTCCGGCAGGCCGCCTGTATGTGTATTTTCAGCAGGCATGGAAACTCCTTGCATTGTTATGCGATACTCAAAGGCAAAGCCTAACGTATTCCGTCCGGCGAAGCAAATGACGGAATAGCAACGTCTAACCGGGGTTGCAGCATTCCTCCATGCCGGCGCGCACCTTGACCGCACGCCGGGAATGAGGCACATCACGGTAGTCGGCGCCTGTTGCCGGTATACGGTACAAACAGCTACTCTTTTCCACCCAGACGCAGGAGATACGGTATGATATTCGACGTTGAGCGTGAGACGCTTCCCCGCGAGGAACTGGAAGCGCTCCAGTTGCGGCGGCTGCAAAACCTTTGCGAACGCGTGTACGCCAATGTGCCGCACTATCGCAAACGGTTTGACGAGGCTGGCATTCAGCCCGCGCACATTAAATCTCTCAACGATCTCAAGTATCTGCCGTTTACCGAAAAGCAGGACCTGCGCAACAACTATCCGTTCGGGCTGTTTGCCGTTCCCAAAGAAAACATCGTGCGCCTGCACGCCTCCAGCGGCACCACAGGCAAGGCAACGGTTGTAGGCTACACACAACGCGATGTGAACAACTGGGCGGAGCTTATGGCTCGCTCTTTCATGTGTGCCGGGGCTTCGCGGCAGGATTTCATTCATAATGCCTACGGCTACGGGCTGTTCACAGGCGGGCTGGGTGCTCATTATGGAGCAGAACGCCTTGGGGCCACCGTTATCCCGGTATCCGGCGGCGGCACCAAGCGGCAGGTGCAGCTCATGCGGGATTTCGGTGCGACCGTGCTGTGCAGCACGCCTTCTTACGCGCTTGTGCTGCACGAAGCCGCGCTGGAAGCGGGCATAGATATCCGCACGCTGCCGCTGCGCATCGGCATCTTCGGTGCGGAACCTTGGACGGATGAAATGCGCGCCGATATTGAAACAAAAATGGGCATCACCGCCGTGAATATTTACGGCCTTTCGGAAATAATGGGACCCGGCGTTTCCATGGAATGCGCTGTCGCCAAAGACGGAATGCATATCTATGAAGATCACTTCCTGCCGGAGATCATCGACCCCGTAACCGGAGAACAGCTGCCCCCCGGAGCAACCGGCGAACTGGTCATCACCACCCTGACCAAGGAAGGCATACCGCTCATCCGCTACCGCACGCGGGATATCAGTTCCTTGAACTATGTGCCCTGCTCCTGCGGCAGAACCCATGTGCGCATGCGCCGCGTGACCGGCCGCAGCGACGATATGCTCATCATCCGCGGTGTTAACGTGTTCCCCTCGCAGATTGAATCCATCATTCTGGAGACGGAGGGCGCATCTCCCCATTACCGCATCCTCGTCACCAGAGAAGGCAACCTCGACCACATGGAAATTCAGGTGGAGGTGGACGAGGCCATGTTCTCCGATGCCATCAAGAACCTGCAGCGCATTGAGGGCCGCATCCAGAAGACCATTAAGGAGTTTCTGGGTGTTTCCACCAAGGTCCGCCTTGTGGAACCACGCACCATAGAACGCTCTGCCGGAAAAGCCAAACGGGTGTTCGACAGCCGCGAACTGTAACGGGTTGTACTCTCAGGCAACCTGCGGGTTTGCTGCAAAAAAGTCACTTCTTCACCCAGCCTCAAAGCAAATTGCAAAGCCGCCGTGCCCTGAGCATGGCGGCTTTCTCATTTCCCGTGTGCGGCAATGGCGCTTCTGTTTCAGTACATGAGAAACACCTTAATCACCCAAACACCCGTTACCACTTGTATGCAGATGAGCAGGCATAGCAACAGGTTATTCAGGCCGTGCACCACATTCAGCACGGTACGCTTCTTTTTGTATTTATCCATCACGTACCCGGTGGCATACGCCGTCACGCACAGCGGAGCCACGGCAAATGCCACCATGTAGTGCACCTGAGTGATCAGAACAGAGCCCCACCCGGCATGGGCGGCAAGCAACCCTACCCCCAGCCCGACTGCCCAGAGCAGCAAGGCTACCGTTCCCCACCGTACATGGCTCTTCCACGGAAACTGCACCTTCTGCTTGAGATGCAGCATCTGAAACCGCCTGAACCCCCAATACATTGCGGCACATCCGGCAATGGTCGCAACCGTCTGCATAAAGGGGTGAATCCACATGATTATCCGGGTATCCATATTCCGCACCCTATCCTTTCGGTGT
>CAYRLL010000041.1:0-14777 GCA_964425115.1 uncultured Desulfovibrio sp.
TGCGCCTTTCTACCGGCGGCGGGCACCTGCGCGACCTTTCCCTCTCGCTCAGGGCGCACGAGATTCTGGGCATTGCCGGTGTTTCCGGCAACGGGCAGGGGCTGCTGGCCGAAGTGCTTTCCGGCCTTGCGGTTCCCGATGCCGGAGAGATCATCATTGCCGGGGAGACGCTGGAGCGGCCCACCCCTTCCGCCATGTTGGCACGCGGCGTAGCCCGTGTGCCCGACGACCGCACAGGCACGGGCCTTGTGGCCGACATGACCGTGGAGGAAAACCTCTCCACGGAGGTATACCGCCTGCCCGGCTTCTCCAGACGCGGCATTCTCAATTTCAAGGCGCTGGCATCGCGCGCGCGGCAACTCGTTGCAGCGTTCGACGTGCGGTGCCCCGGCACGGACACGCCCGTGCGCAAGCTTTCCGGCGGCAACATGCAAAAGCTCATTCTGGCCCGGGTGCTCTCCAACGCGCCCTCCATCATCGTGGTGAACCAGCCCACGTGGGGGCTGGACGTGGGGGCCACGGCCTATGTGCACCAGCAGTTGCTGGACGCCGCCGCACGCGGGGCCGGGGTGGTGCTCATATCCGAAGATCTGGACGAGATTTTTCAGCTTTCTGACCGCATTCAGGTCATGTATCAGGGCGGATTGTCCGCCCCGCTGCCCACCCGCGACACCACGCGCGAACAGGTGGGGCTGCTCATGTCCGGCAACGATTCTTCCGCCACGGGCGGCTGCGAGGTGGCGGCATGAGAATGGAACCCCGCGAAAACGTTTCCGTGGCCGTGCGCGCCCTTGCCCCCCTGGTTGCCGTGGCAGCGGCCATGGCCGTGTGTTCCGTGCTGCTGCTCTGGGGCGGAGCCTCTCCGCTGGAAGGCTGGGCGCTCATGCTCAAGGGCGCGCTTGGGTCGCGTTTTGCCATTACGGAAACGCTCACCCGCGCCACCCCGCTCATCTTTACCGGGCTTGCCGCCGCCGTGGCCTTTCGCGCCAAGCTGTGGAACATAGGCGGCGAAGGGCAGTTTTACATGGGGGCGGTGCTGGCCACATGGCTGGGCACGGGCGCCCTTTCCCTGCCGCCCTATCTTATGATTCCGTTCCTGTTCCTTGCCGGGGCCGCAGGCGGCGGGCTTTTGCTGCTCGCCCCCACCCTGCTCAAGACCAGATTGCAGGTGGATGAGGTGGTTACCACGCTGCTGCTCAACTTTGTGGTGCTGCTCTTTGTCAACTGGCTGGTCTTTGGCCCGTGGAAAGACCCCATGGCCATGGGCTGGCCGCAGGCCGCGCCCGTGGTGGACAGCGCCGTGCTGCCCCAGCTTTTTGCCAAGTCGCGCCTGCATCTGGGCTTTGTGTTTGCCGTTCTGCTTGCCGCCGCCACATGGTGGTTCATGCGCTCCACCGTTTGGGGCTTTGAAATCCGGGCCGTGGGTGCAAGCCCCAAGGCCAGCCGGTTTGCGGGCATGCCGGTCAATGCCGTTACCGTGCGCACGGCCCTGCTCTCCGGCGGACTTGCCGCCATGGCAGGGGTTTCCGAGCTGTGCGGGGTAAAGGGGTATCTCACCCTCGATCTTTCGCCGGGGTTCGGCTACTCCGGCATTGTGGTTGCCATGCTTGCCGCGCTGCACCCGCTGGGTGTCATTGCCTCTGCCGTGTTCGTGGCGGTGGTGTATATCGGGGCAGACTCCATGAGCCGCGCCATTAACATTTCCAACTACATCGCGGATGTGACAACGGCTGTCTGCCTGCTGGCGGTGCTTGTTTCCATGTTCCTGACAAAATACCGCATCCGCTGGAGGTAGCGCCGTGGAGATTCTGAACTTCATTCTGGAAGCCGGATTCTGGGTCGCCACCGTCCGCATGGCCACGCCGCTTATCTTCGGCACGCTGGGCGAATTGCTGTGCGAACGCGCGGGGGTGCTGAATCTGGGCATAGAGGGCATTATGGCCGCCGGGAGCATGGCGGGCTGGACATGGGTGTATTTCGGCGGCGACCTGTGGACGGGCGTGTGCTTCGCCGCCTTCGTCGGTGCGTTGTTCGGGCTGCTGCACGCGCTGTTCACGGTGCATCTGGGCCTGTCGCAGCATGTGACGGGGCTTGGCATAACCATGCTGGCGGCGGCGCTTTCTTCCTACGTGTTCCGCATGCTGCTGCCCAAGGCCACCACGCCGCCCAAGATTGTGCCGTTCAAGACATTCGCCATACCCGTGCTCTCCGACATTCCCTACGTGGGCAACGTGCTGTTCAACCAGTCTGCGCTTACCTATCTGGCCTTTGCGGCCGTTATCGTGGTGGCTTTTGTGCTTTTTCGCACCCCGGTGGGCCTTGCCATACGCATGACCGGCGAGAACCCCATGGCGGTGGAGGCGCAGGGGCTTTCTGTCTTTGCCATACGCACATGGACGGTGATGGCCGGTTCCGCGCTTATGGCAGTGGGCGGGGCGTTTCTCACCATGTCTGCCTTTGACGCCTTTTATATAGGCATGGTGAACGGGCGCGGCTGGATATGCATTGCGCTGGTGGTGTTCGCCTCGTGGAAACCGGGCAAGGCCCTGCTGGGCTGCATGCTCTTTGCCGCCTTTGACGCTGTGCAGATGCGGGTGCAGCAGCAGTCCGGCATGACTGTTCCGTATCAATTCTACTTGATGATGCCCTATATTTTCTCCATCATCGCCCTTATTGTGATGTCGCGCCGGGCAGCCTACCCAAGGGCACTGCTCGTGCCCTTCCGCAAGGGGGAACGCTGAGGCGCACGCTGCGGCACGCCATACCGGACACGGCCTGCGCGGAGAGCCGCATAGGGATGAAGACGGCATCCGCCAGCGGATACGGAACAGGATAACAGCACAGACAGGAGCCTCCATGCTGGACCTTATTGTACGCAATGCCCGCATAGACGGGCACAAGGAACTTGTGGACATAGCCTGCGGCAACGGGCGCATTGTGGAAGTAGGCCCCGCGTTGCAGGCGCAGGCGGCCGCCACGGTGGACGCAAAGGGGTATCTGGTAAGCCCGCCGTTCGTGGATTCTCATTTCCACATGGACGCCACGCTCTCCATGGGAATGCCCCGCCTGAACAGTTCCGGAACCCTGCTGGAAGGCATACGCATATGGGGAGAGCTGAAGCCGGACCTCACCGCGCAGGGGCTGAAGGAGCGCGCGCTGAAGCTTGTTTCGTGGGCAGTGGCCAAGGGCAACCTTGCCATCCGCACCCATGTGGACACCACCGACTCCTCGCTGATGGCTGTGGACGTGCTGCTGGAAGTGCGCGAGGAGATGCGGGACTATGTGGATATTCAGCTGGTGGCCTTTCCGCAGGACGGCGTGCTGCGCTGCAAGGACGGCATAGCGCTGCTGAAGCGCGCGCTGGACAAGGGCGTGGACGTGGTGGGCGGCATTCCGCACTTTGAGCGCACCATGGATGAAGGAAGGCGCTCCGTGGAACTGCTGTGCGAGATTGCGGCGGAACGCGGCCTGATGGTGGACATGCACTGTGACGAGTCGGACGACCCCCATTCCCGCCACATAGAGTCCCTGACCTACCAGACCCAGCGGCTGAGCCTGCAAGGGCGGGTGGCCGGTTCGCACCTGACCAGCATGCATTCCATGGACAACTACTACGTTTCCAAGCTGCTGCCGCTTATGGCTGAGGCGCAGATGCACTGCGTGTGCAACCCGCTGGTGAACATGAACCTGCAAGGACGCCACGACACCTACCCCAAACGGCGCGGGCTGATGCGTGTGCCGGAACTGCTTGCCATGGGCATAAATGTTTCGCTGGGCCACGATGACGTGATGGACCCGTGGTATCCCATGGGGACGCACGACATGCTGGAAGTGGCCCACATGGGCGCACACGCCCTGCACATGACCGGAGTGGAACAGCAGAACACCCTGTTTGACGCCGTGACCACCCACGGGGCGCGCACCCTGAACCTTAAGGATTACGGCCTTGCCCCCGGCTGCAACGCGGACATGGTGATTGTGCAGGCCGCATCCAAGATGGAAGCCCTGCGCCTGCACCCCGCCCGCCTCTTCGTCATCCGCCGGGGGGCTGTTATCAGCACCACCCCGGAAGTGCAGGCCACCGTTACCCTGAACGGCAGCACGCAGAGGGTGGATTTCCGGTAGGTTTTGATACGTAAAGCGACAGGCTTAGTTTGTAAACAACGCGGCCGGGCATCATGTCCGGCCGCGTTTGTGTTATATGCGTCCTTCTTCCACCCCGTGGCAGGCAACCACGGTGCCGCTCTCCAGGGTGCGCGCCTTGGGCACCTCGTGCCTGCAGCGCGAGGCGGCGTGGGGACAGCGCCCATGGAACACGCAGCCGGAAGGCAGGCGGATGGGGGTGGGCACATCGCCGGAAAGCTTGATGTGCTGAAACCCTTTGCCGATACGCGGAATAGCGGAAAGCAGCGCCTTGGTATAGGGATGCTGCGGGCGGGAGAACAGTTCTTTGGAGGAGGCCAGCTCGCACAGGCTGCCCAGATAGAGCACGGCCACGCGGTCTGAAATGTGCTCCACCACCGACAGGTCGTGGCTGATGAACAGGTAGGTGAGCTTGCGCTGCTCCTGCAAATCCATCATCAGATTGAGCACCTGCGCCTGAATGGACACATCCAGCGCCGAGATGGGTTCGTCCGCCACGATGAATTCCGGGTCCAGCACCAGTGCGCGGGCAATGGAAATGCGCTGCCGCTGCCCGCCGGAAAATTCGTGGGGGTAGCGTTCTGCCCATTCCGGGTTTATGCCCACCTGCTGCATCACCTCGGCAACCTTGGCGCGTACCGCGTCATCGGAAAGTTCCGGCTTGTGAAAGCGCACAGGCTCTTCCAGAATCTGCCGCACGCGCATACGGGGATTCAGCGAGGCGTAGGGGTCCTGGAAGACCATCTGCGCCTTGGTGCGGAACGGACGCCGCGCATTGCCCTGCAGGTTGTCCACCCGCTGACCGGCGTAATGGATTTCGCCGGAAGTGGGCGGATACAGGCCTATGACCACACGCGCCAGCGTGGATTTGCCGCAGCCGGACTCGCCCACCACGGAAAGGGTTTCGCCCTGCCGGATGTCCAGACTGACGTTGTTCACGGCATGCACCACGGTGCGGTTACGCGTGAACTTGCCGCCGGAAAAGGATATCTGATCCAGCAGACCGCCGGATATATCGAAATATTTGACGATGTTTCTTATGGATACAAGTGGCGTATCAGCCATGGCTACTCCAGTACGTGGCAGGCGGCGAACACGCCCGATTGCTTGCGTTCCAGAACGGGCACCCTTTCGTAGCACACGTCCTGCACCCTGTCGCAACGGTTGTTGAAGGCGCAGCCCTTGGGAATTTCCGTAAGGCTGGGCATGCTGCCGGGAATCTGGTTCAGGCGCTTGCCCGTGGCACCGGACGGCAGCGCGGCGATAAGCCCCCGCGTGTAGGGATGCTGGGGATTGCCGCACACCTGCGCGGTCTCTCCCAGTTCCACAATGCTGCCGGCGTACATGACCGCCACCTTCTGCGTTACCTGCGAGACCACGCCCAGATCGTGGGTGATGAGGATAAGCCCCATGTTCTCGGTCTTGCACAGCTCCAGCAGCAGGTCCATTATCTCTGCCTGAATGGTCACATCCAGCGCGGTGGTGGGTTCGTCCGCGATGATCAGCCCGGGGCTGGTGAGCAGGGCTATGGCAATGACGATGCGCTGGCGCATGCCGCCCGAAAACTCGTGCGGGTACTGCTTAAGCCGCTTTTCCGGCGAGTTTATGTACACCTTGCGCAGCTTGTCCATGGCAAGGGCTTCTGCCTCTGCCCGGCTCACGTCCTTGTGCGCGAGCACGGTTTCCACCATCTGGGTGCCTATGGTGAGCACCGGGTTAAGGGTCATCATGGGGTCCTGAAAGATCATGCTTATGCGGTTGCCCCGCACCTGCCGCATCTCTTCTTCGGAAAGGGACGCCAGATCGCGCCCGTCGAACCACACAGACCCCCCCGCCAGAAAACCGGGCTTGGAGATGAGATTTATTATGGAAAACCCCGTCACCGACTTGCCCGCGCCAGATTCGCCCACCAGCCCCATGCGTTCACCCCTGTCGAGCACAAAGGAAACGTTGTTCACGGCGGTGAGCGCGCTGTCGCGCAGGGCAAACTTGACGGTCAGGTTCCGTACGTCAAGCAGATGTTCCATGTTCCCCTAGTCCTTGTAGAGTTTGGGATTCAGGAAATCCCGCAGCCAGTCGCCCAGCAGGTTTATGGAAAGCACGAGCAGCACAAGCACCACGCCGGGGAACAGCGTAATCCACCAGCTGCCGCTCAGCACGTAGGTGAAGCCGGACTTGATGAGCGAGCCCAGCGAAGGCTGGTTGGCGGGCATGCCCAGCCCCAGAAAGGAAAGGGCTGCCTCGCTCATTACGGCGTTTGCCACCTGCACGGTGGAGATGACCAGCACGGGCGTGAGCGTATTGGGCAGGATGTGACGCCACATGATGCGCCGGGGCTTGAGCCCGATAACGCGTGCGGCTTCCACATATTCCTTTTTCTTCTCCGCAAGCACGGAGGCGCGCACGGTGCGCGCGTACTGGGGCCATTCTGAAATGCCTATGACCACGATAAGGAACGGCAGGGCGATGTTGGCATAGCCCCCCACGCCCACGGCGGTTTGCAGCACCGCGCCGAAGAATATGGCCACCATGTACGAGGAAAAGGAAAGCTGCACATCGGTTATGCGCATGAGTATGGCATCTACCCGGCCGCCCCTGTAGCCGGAAACCAGCCCCACGATGATGCCCAGCGTTGCCTGCAACGCCACGGCACCGATGCCGATAAGCAGCGAAACGCGTGCGCCGTACAGAATGGTGGACCAGATGTCGCGGCCCTGTGCATCTGTGCCGAGCAGGAAGCGGCTCTCGCCGGAAATCCAGCTGGGGGCTATTTCCGCGTCCATGATGTCTATGGATGCGCCGTCATAGGGGTTCTGGAAGGCCAGAAGCGGCGCGAAAACCGCCATGAACACCAGCACCGCCAGTATGAGAAAGCTGCCCAGCGCCACGGGGTCGCGCAGGAAGCTGTAGAGGAAATACGAATCCCGGAACTTCTTCCACATGCCCTATTTCCTCCCCGATATGCGGACCATGGGGTTCACCAGCCCGTAGATGATATCCACCACCGTGTTCACGGTGACAAAGAGTGCGCCCACGAAAATGAGATAGGCCACCAGTAGCGAGGTGTCTGACCGTTCCACCGCCTCGATGAACATGAAGCCCATGCCCTGCCACTGGAACACGGTTTCGGTGAGGATGGTGTAGGCGATCATGATGCCTATCTGCACGCCGCCCACGGTGATGACCGGAAGGAGCGTGTTCTTGAATCCGTGCACCATGAGCACCCGCCACGGCTTAAGCCCCTTGGCGCGGGCGAACTTGACGTATTCTGTCTGCAGGGTCTCCTTCATTTCCGCGCGGATAAGCCGGATGAACAGCGGCAGCATGATGGAGGAAAGCGCAATGGAGGGCAGGATGAGATGCTTAAGGCCGTCCAGCGTGAGGAAGCCCGTGTCCCAGAAGCCCCAGAGTTGCACGGTCTGACCGCGCCCGTAGGAGGGCAGCCAGCGCAATTCCACCGCAAAGAGGTAGATGAGCAGAATGGCCGTGAGGAACACCGGGATGGAGACCCCCACGATGCTGAAGCCCATGATACATCGCGAAAGCACCGCCTTGGGCTTGACCGCCGCATAGATTCCCGCAGGAATGGATACCGCAAGGATGATGAGCGCGCTGGCGAACACAAGTTCCAGCGTGGCCGGAGCCTTTTTGATGATGACTTCTGCCGCAGGCTTGCGGTGGAAGAACGAGATGCCGAGGTCGCCCTTCAGCGCGTTCTTCACGAACCGCGTCCACTGCACGACCATGGGGTCGTTCAGGCCGAGCTGGTCTCTCAGGGCCTGCCGTTCCTCATAGGAAACGGACATGCCTACCATTTCGCGCACGGGATCCCCGAAGGAATACTTGATGGCGAAGCCGATGATGGAGATGACGAACATGACGAGGATGGCCTGCGTCAGGCGTCTAAGTATGAACGCGAACATAAGACTTCTGTTTCGTTATATGTTTCTGCCTGCCCGGCGGCAGGGGGCTTTTGCGCACCGCTTCCTGCCGGACAAGCGAGAACGGCGCGCGGCCGGTTCGGAATGGTGGAATGGCCTGTGCCGGTTGGCCTGCCGACTGGCTTGCCGGCGGGCTTGCCGATCGATTCTTCGGCTGGCCTGCCGGTGGCCTGCAAGTGGCCTGTCGGTTGGCCCGCATCTTTTCCCGGCTGCCCGTTTGCGACGGCGGACGCCCGCCGCCCGCTATGGGCCGCCCGGAAACACCCCGGAAAAAGCGGAAGCCGGGGCGGCAAGGGCCGCCCCGGCATTACTACACAATCACTACTTCATGACCAGGTCGCCGAAGTAGGGGAAGTCCATCACGTTCACGATGTCACGGGCGTTGACCAGATTCAGGGACGTTGCCCAGGAAAGGTCCTGCCAGTGCAGGGGAACGTAGGCGGCGTCATCGTGGAGGATGCGCTCAACCTGCTGGAGCATGGCGGTGCGCTTGGCAACGTCGGTCTCCGCATTGGAATCGGTGATCAGCTTGTCCACTTCCGGGTTGCAGTAGTTGCCGGAGTTGTACTGACCCATGCCGGTTTCCTTGTTGGGGCACATGGCCAGATATTCGGTGAAGTTGGCGGAGTCTTCGGTATCGGAGTGCCAGCCCACCATCTGGATGTCGGCCACCTGTGCATCGAACTCATCCCAGTACTGGGCCTTGGGCATGGTCTTGAGGTGCACCTTGATGTTGATGCGTTCCATCATGGACGCAAAGGCCTGCGCGATGGCTTCGTCCTTCACGTAACGGTTGTTGGGAGCGATCATGGTTACTTCAAAGCCCTTTTCGTAACCGGCTTCCTTCATCAGCTGCTTGGCCTTTTCAAGGTCGTAGCGGGGGGTCAGCTCGGGCACGTAGCCGAGGTAGCCCTTGGGGCTCTGCTGTTCGGCGGTGGTGGCGCGGCCCTTGAGTATCTTCTGCACGATGCCGTCGTTGTTGGTGGCATAGATAATGGCTTCACGCACGCGCTTGTCCGCAAACTCGGGACGACGCTTCTGGTTAAGCTGCAGGGTGATGATACGGGTGCCGGAAAGGGTGATCAGGTCCACGTCCTTGGATTCTTCCAGACGGTCGTAGTCCTGCGGGGGTACGGGCTGAATCCAGTCCACGCCGCCGGAAAGCAGGGAGGCCACGCGGGTTGCCTCGTTGGCGATGGGCTTGAACTCGATCACTTCCACGTTGCCGCGGGGGCCCCAGTAGTCCTTGAATGCGGTGAAGACAACGCGCACGCCGTGTTCACGCGAGGTGACCACGAAGGGACCGGTGCCGGAAACATTTTCATTGGCAAAGGAGGTGCCGGCCTTGACCACGGCGGCCTTATCGCGGCCCTGATCATCGGTGCCGGTGTAGAACACGCTGTCCATGGGGAAGATATAGGTGGCCATGTTCAGCAGCAGGGGATAGGGCACCTTGGTCTTCAGGTCCACGGTGAAGTCGTCCACAACGATCACGGGTTCGAAGATCTCGAACAGGCCCTTGAAGTCCGGGGAGTCCTTCAGGCGGGTCATGGTCCATGCAACGTCCTTGGCGGTGAAGTCGTTGCCGCTGTGGAACTTCACGCCCTTGCGCAGGTGGAAGCGCACGGTGAGGGGGTCAATACGTTCCCACTTTTCCGCAAGGCGGCCTTCGAACTGCATGTCCTTGGTCCAGCGGATGAGGGGATCGTACACCATGTGGGAATACTGCAACATGCCGCCGGAAAGCTGCACGTGCGGGTCCAGCGATTCCGGGTCGGCGTCCATGGCAAGGCGCAGGGTCTTGGCCATTGCGGGAGCGGCAAACAGGGCCAGCACAAAAGCCAGCACCAACGCGTAAGCAAAGCGTTTCATCCAGTACCTCCAGTACTCAGTCAAACAGGTTTTAACCTACCCCAACACAGGACCTGAGGATAGCCGCCCGCGCGCCCGGCGAAAAACCGCATGACGGTATTCCGCACAAACCCTCGGACACACCCGGACGCTGCTGCCCCGGCCCGTTTCGAACAACAGGAAAACACCCTATGCAACCCATGAAACGGGCTTTCGTCAAGTCCTTTTTCTCTATAAAATGTCAATATTGCCGAATTGATACGTACATTTTTGCACGCTCCCAAACGAGACCGTCACTCTCGCGTAACGGTTTTGTTTGCGTCCACGCGGGGTTGCGTCTGCATGAACACGCACCTTCCCCGTGCTTTCCGGGCTGTAACCTGCCGTTTCCTCATGGGCAAAAAAAGTTGGGCGGGCGGGTCGATTGCGTAACTGCACCCCCCAATTTTGCGGAATCGGGCAGCGGAATGCAAACCACGACACCTGCGCACGTCCGGAGATGGTATCTGCGGAGACTTCTTCCGGGATATCAACTGAAAATTCGACAGGATACGCTCTGTTGAAGACGTGTTTGGCTACGGGGCTGGCAATATGCTTCGGGCAGCACGCTTCGGGCGACATGCTTCTGACAGCACGCTTCAGGCAGCACTCTGCACAGCCCCTGCGCCATGCCCCATGCGCCGCAGACAGCCGCAGGCAGCGTTATCCGAATGCCCGTGCAAGCCGCGCAAGCGCCTCTTCCAGTTGCGGGCGGGCGCAGGCAAAGTTCAGCCGCATGAAGCGCTCTCCGCCGGGACCGAAGGTATGCCCGTGGTTCAGGGCAAGCCGCGCCTGCTGCTGGATGCGGCGGACCACCTCGTCCATGGAATCCTTTACGGTGGCGGTGCCGCCCTTATCCTGCGCGGCACCGTGCTTTGCAGCCCATGCGGTGCAGAACCCGGAAAAATCCAGCCATGCCAGATAGGTTCCCTGCAAGGGCGTGCCTTCCACTCCGGGCAGGGTGCGTACCACCTCCGCCACCCGGTCGCGGTTTGACGCAAGATAGGGCAGAAGCGCCTCAAGCCACGGCTCGCCGTGGGTGTATGCCGCCGTGGCGGCAGCCATGCCGAAGGCATTGGGCAGATACATGCCCGCCCGGTGCATCTGCCGCTCAAACTGCCGCCGCAGGCGGGGGTCGGAAATGATGACGTTCCCGGTCAGCGTGCCCGCCAGATTGAAGGTCTTGGTGGCTGATGTGCAGGTGATGGTACGGGCTGCCACCTCCGGTGCGATGGAAGCGAGCACGGTATGCGGGTGCGGCGCGTCCGGATACACGAGGTCGTGATGGATTTCATCCGCCACGATGAGCACGTCGCGCGCAAGGCACAGTTCCGCCAGCCGTTCCAGTTCGGCACGCGACCACACCCTGCCGCCGGGGTTATGCGGGCTGCACAGGATGAACATGCGCACCTTGTCATCCAGCTGCTCCTCCAGCGCGTCAAAATCCATGGCGTACAACCCGTCGGCACCGCGCACCAGACGGTTGGCGACAACCCGGCAGCCGTTGTTGCGCACCGCCCCGAAGAACGGATAGTACACGGGAGGCTGCACAACCACCGATTCGCCGGGGCGGCAGAACGCCTGCACGATGACATTCAGCGCCACCACTATGCCGTGGGTGGCAGATATCCATTCCGGCTGCACATGCCATCCGTGCCTGCGCCGCATCCATTCCGTTATGGCGGCGTGGTAGTCGCCGTAGTCGGCGGGGTATCCCAGCACGCCGTCCAGCATGGTGCGCAGTGCCGCGCGCACGGCGGGGGGCGGGGCGAACTCCATGTCCGCCACCCACAGCGCAATGCCGTCTTCCGGGGAAACGCCGAAGTGTTCCTGCATGCCGTCCCACTTTTCGCAGTGGGTGTTGCGGCGGTCCAGCACGGTATCAAAATCGAATCCGGCCTGTTGCGGCATTGTGTGCCTCTCCTGTCACGCTTTTGCGAGAAACCAGTCGTTAAGCAGCGTGGGCTTGCCGTAGACAAGCGGCGCGCCGCGCATATCCGTTACCGTTCCGCCCGCCGCCGCCACAAGCGCGTGCCCTGCGGCGGTATCCCATTCCCATGTGGGGTGCAGGCAGGGAAAAAGCTGCGCCGCTCCTTCCGCCAGCAGGCAGAATTTGTATGCGCTGCCCGCCCGCAGCCGGGTGTGCGGCGTGCCGTGCAGATAGGCGTCCAGCCGGGGGGTTTTATCCACGTTGCTCTGCAGCACCACCGGGCCTGTAGCCGCAAGATTGCGGTTTGTGTGTATGCGCTGCGGTTCCGCCCTGCCCCTGTCATACCGGAACGCCCCGCCGCCTGCCGCGCCGCAGTACGTGCGCCCCTGCAACGGAACGTGGAGAATGCCCGCCACCGGCACATGGTTTTCCAAATAGGCCACATTAACGGTAAACTGTCCGTTCTGCCGCAGAAAGCCCTTGGTGCCGTCCAGCGGGTCTACCAGAAGATACCTGCTCCACGCGGCACGCTCATGGGCCGGGGGCAGCCCGCCTTCTTCCGAGATGACGGGCACTTTTGGCAGCAGGCGCGCCAGCCCTGCCGCCAATACCGCATGGGCTGCCTCGTCCGCCGGGGTGACGGGGGTTTCATCTTCCTTCATCTGCACGGGCACCTGCGTACCGTACCATTGCAGAATGGCCTCTCCCGCCGCAACCGCAAGCGCAAGCAGTTGCGGAAAAACATCCGCAAGCATGGACGGCAGTGCTGCCTGCATGGAATCCGGCAGGCAAAAGGCAGGCGCGGCGCGGTTCTTTTCCTGAACCGGAAGACGGGAGCGGGTTCGGCCACGGGCCATGCGGTGTATCCCCTTTGCGGTCAGAAGGATTATGGTGTATTCTCAGGCATATTACGGCGGACTCCGCTGCTGCTGCGCAGCGGGAATTCCGGCACCGCAGGCTTTCACCATGGGCCGAAACGGCGTTACCCTTTCAAGACAGTACGCCTATTGCGGGTGCCTGTTAAGCCCCTATGCACCCGCGCACGAATCCGACAGGAATTTGGCAGGAATCCGACAGGAATCTGGCAGGAATTTGGCAGGACAGGGGCAAACCACCGGGGGTTATTTCAGTGCACCAACATGTCCATATATCCGTTGCGAAAGGACGCCGGCTGGGGTTGCTGCTGTGCGTTGCCGTTCTGCTGGCAGGTTGCGGCAGTGCGCACACGGGCGGCTACGCCCCGCGCAGAGCCGACCCCGCGCCTACCAGACAGGAAGCCGCCGTGGTGAACACCGCCCGCACCGCCGTGGGCACACCCTACAGATACGGCGGATGCGATCCCGCGCAGGGGTTTGACTGCTCAGGGCTTATCTGGTGGGCCTACAGCACGCACGGGCACGATATTCCCCGCACCACCAGCGGGCAGGCCGCCATGGGAACAAGCGTGAGCTGCGATGCCCCGAGACTGGGCGATGTGGTCGTTTTCCGCATTGCGGACAAGGGGCTGGGACTGCATGCGGGCATCTATTCCGGCAGGGGGCATTTTGTGCACAGCCCCAAATCCGGCTCCGTGGTGCGGGAAGAATCGCTGGACAAGCAGTACTGGCAGTCGCGCCTGTTCACCTGCCGCCGGATACTGCGCGAAGGCAGATAGCGGGCCGCGGAAGGCCTGCCGTGCTTCTGCGGCAGTGTGGCACCCGGCTATGCCCCGCCTTCTGCTGTTCCTGCCAGATGCCGGTTCAGCATATCCAGCACCTGCCGCTTCTTGGCGGGCTTGGCCATATAGTCGGTGCAGCCCGCCGCAAGGCTTTTTTCCCTGTCTTCCGCATAGGCGTTGGCAGTAAGGGCGATGACCGGCACAGGAGCGCGCCCCCGTTCCTTCTCATACGCCCGGATGGCCTGCGTTGCCGCATAGCCGTCCATTCCCGGCATCTGAATATCCATGATCACGGCATCATAGGGCCGGCTGCGGAACATGCGCACGGCCTGCTTGCCGTCTTCCGCATAGTCCGGGATGAACGGCGAATCTTTAAGAAAAAAGCCCATGAGCATACGGTTAGCCTGAGAATCCTCGGCCACCAGCACCCTGCGGCGCGTGCGGTCTTCCGGTTCTGCTGCTGCGCAGGCCGTTCCTTCATCGGCGGCCTGATAGGACTTTGCGAACAGCGCCTCCACCGTGGCGGCCAGCCGCCCCGGCGTGACGGGCTTGATGAGCACCGGGAGCGTGGCGGGGAATGCGTTTCCTCCCGGCGCATCGCCGCCGGGATCTGCCAGATGCAGGGCGGGAGGCATGTGTTCTCCCGCCATTCTGGAAAGATGGCGCAGGGCGGAAAGGGCGTCCAGTTCCGGCATGTTGGTTCCCATGACCAGCACGTCAAAGCGATCCGGCACGACGGACGTTTCTGCCGGAAGGGGAGTGGGCCGTTCGTGCCCCATGGTTCCGGGCCCGGCTTCCGGACCTGATTCTGAACGGGTTTCCGGGCTGGTTGCTGAAAGGGCTGCGGCACCGGCCCGGGGGCGTTCCGCATCACGCAGGGCTCTTGAATGACGCACATGATCTTCCAGCAGGCGGTAGGTCTGCTCCATGGACGAGGCACCGGCACTGCTGCCGCCCAAGTCTGAAACAGTCTGCGCCAGATAACGCAGCGTTACGGCGTTGCCGTCTACCAGCAGAAAATGCAGGCCCGCCAGCGGCAGGGAACATGCCTGCTCTATCGATCCGGGTTGTCCGGACTGGCTGACCGGTTCCGCCCGCTCCATCTGTTCAGCCGGTTCCACCAGTTCAGCCGGTTCCACCAGTTCGGCCGATTCGGCTGATTCGGTCATCCGGGCCAGCTCGTGAAATTCTGCCGGCTCGCCAAACTCTGCCAGTT
>CAYRLL010000041.1:14877-23781 GCA_964425115.1 uncultured Desulfovibrio sp.
GCCAGTTCACGAAATTCCGCCAGTTCGCGCTGCTCCGTCAGTCCATCAGAGGAAGCACCGTCTTCATCCGGCAGAGGCAGCACCACGGTAAAGGTGAAGGTGGCCCCCTGTCCCGGCTTGCTCTCCACCCCTATGCTTCCGCCCAGATGCTCCACCAGCCGTCTGGTGATGGCAAGGCCCAGCCCCGTGCCGCCGTATTGGCGCGAAGTAGACACATCTGCCTGCGTAAAGATGTCGAAAATGAAATCCTGCTTGGCTTCCGGGATACCCACGCCCGTATCCTTGACGGAAATTTCCAGCACTACCTCGCGCTCTGTTCTGGACCGGACAAGCACCTGCGTTACCACATGGCCCAACGAGGTGAACTTGAGCGCGTTGCTGAGCAGGTTCACCAGAATCTGCTGCAGCCGGGTGGGGTCGCCCACCACCCGCCGGGGCACGTCCGGCGCAATATACAGAATGACCTCCAGCCCCTTGCGCGAAGCCTGCGCGCCCACCATGCCATGCACGCGCTCCAGCAGGGCTTCCGGACTGAACTCTATGTGTTCCAGTTCCAGATGCCCCGCTTCTATTTTGGAGAGGTCCAGAATATCGTTGATGAGGTCCATGAGCAGCAAGCCGGAATTGCGCAGCAGTTCCAGATACCCGGACTGCTCCTCCGTAAGCTGCGTTGCCTCCAGCATGTCCACAAGTCCCAGCACGGAGTGCATGGGGGTGCGTATCTCGTGGCTCATGGAGGCAAGAAAACCGCTCTTGGCCCGGCTGGCATCTTCCGCCGCCTTGCGCGCCTTGTGCAGGGTCTCTTCCACCGCCAGCCGCGTGGAGATATCGCGCACCACGCTCAGTACGGCCTCCTGCCCCATGTAGAGCATCTTGCGGTTGTGTATCTCGGCCGGGAAAGGGGCACCCTGTACAGGCAGTATGCGTATCTCGAACCGGCGGCTTGCCAGCCGCGTGCCCGCAGGGGCCTTGCGCATGGCATCCAGCACCTGCAGCACCTTGCGGCGGTGTTCCGGCCCTGTCAGGTCCAGAATGCCCATTTTCATCAGCCGCTCCCGGTCGCAGCCCACCTGCGCCAGCGCCTGTGAATTGCATTCCAGCAGACGCCCGTCCATATCAAAGATGTAGATGGCGTCCACCACCTCCTCAAACAGGGTGCGGTAGCGGGTAAGCTCCTCCGCCTTGCGCAGGTTGTCCAGCATGGCGTCCATGGCGTGCAGGACATCGCTCACCTCACGCAGGGAAGAGGCCCCCTGCTGCAGGGGCGGATTTTCTCCCAGCGTTATCTGCCGGGCAGATTCGGCAAGTTCCCTGAGGGGTCTGGTTATTCTGCGGCCCAGAAAATACGCCAGCAGAACACAGAGCAGCGCCGTGGTGACCAGCAGCGCCGCGCTCACATACAGGCTGGTGCGCCGCGCTTCTTCCAGGGGCTTGAGGGGCGCCAGGTACAGCATGTCGGGGAAGCCTGTCTCGGTAAGCAGTCCCGTCTGCCCGGCAACGGAAGAAAGCGCGGGGCCGCTGCTGTCCGGCATGGCGGTGCGCAGTTCCAGCGGAATGGGATTGCCTGTTCCCAGTTCCCGGAACACGCCGTAATGGTTCACAAGCACCGTGCCTGAGCGTTCCGGCTGGTAAGGGCTTTCCGCAGCCTTGCCAAGGTAGCAGATGGCAACGGCTGTGCCCAGAATGCCGGTGCGGCTGCGTATGTACCGCGTAAGGGCCACATAAAACCTGCCGTCGGGGGCGAGGGAAAGTTTGCCCACGTGCGGGGCGGGAAGGGCGAACAGCTCAAACGCCTCTACCGGCACGGGGTCCGGGCTGGCGCTGTACAGTCGTTCCTTTTCGGCAGAGCGGATGTAGAAGCCGAGATGCGGCGCATTGGCAGAGAAGTGGGCCATGCGTTCCTGCAACTGGTATTCTACCTCCAGCTGCAAGGTTACGCGGATGGCGTTGTCTTCTGTCAGCGCCGTGAGCTGACTTTGCGCCTCGCCGATCATGCGGCGGTAATGCAGACCCATTTCGCGGGCTTCTGCCTCCACCCTGTCGCGGAACTGCCTCTGCAGCGATGCGGAGTAGGAGAAGTGCTGCACGGCAAGAACGCCGATGGTGCACAGCAGCACCACGCCCAGTGTGGAGGCCACCAGCACGGAGGTTACGGACCGGTCCGTAATACGAAATGTATTTCTGATCGGCATCGTAATGATCGCCTCAGGGTCTACTCATTGTATACATGGTCTGCGGCCAGCAGAATATCCTGCGGAATTTCAATACCCAGCTCGCGCACACGGGCCATATTGAACACCAGTGCGTAGCGTTGTGCCTCCTGCACGGGCAGTTCGCCCGGCGCCTCCCCGTTCAGGATGCGCACAGCCAGATTGCCCGCCTGCCAGCCCATGTATTCAAAGTCCACCCCCACGCCGCCCATGAGCCCGTGTTCCACAAAGGAGTAGTTCACGGCAAGGTCGGGCTTGTTGCACACCTGCGTTGTCCAGCGCAGAATCTCCGGCGCGGTGTATACCCTGCCTGCGGCGTCCTTGAGCTGCAACGCCAGCGGATACAGCAGGTCCACGCGGGGATTGGCGCATGCTCCGCGGATATGCCGCTGGTAGTCTTCCCAGCTGTCTGTAACGGCAAGGGTCCAGAGAAAATCGTTGGGCTCCGCGCGCAGTTCCTCGCGCACCTGCTCCACCGTGGACGTGCCGGTAATGGTGGAGTCTGCAATGACGTATACCGTGGTCAGATGCCCCAGAATCTTGCGGTGCACCTTAAGGGCGGTGAGGGTGTGCAGCTTTTCCACCACGCCGGTGATGTTGTGCCCGGGGCGGTTGCGGTTCTCCAGCCACGGCACCTGCTGCGAGTATGTTTCCGGGCGTCCGTTCAGGCCGGAAAAGACTACCGGCAGCGGAGTGCCGACCACCTGAAGCCCCACAGTACGGAAGGCATCATCATCCAGCGTGATAAGAACATCAGGGGAGAAGCGCGCAATCTCTTCAAGCGCCAGCTGCGCCTGCCTGCGCATGAGTTCCGGAGTGGTGTTCACCCTGCGCGTGTCCATGGCAAAGGCCTGCACGGCCAGATTTCTGCCCGGCTCAAACCCTGCCTCGTGCAGGGCGCGCAGGGCTCCTTCGTGCTGCGGGCCGCCGCATACGTGCCCCAGCTCGTAGCTGTGCAGGATAAACACTTTTTTCTGATCGGCCGCTCCGCAGGGAACGGCGGCAGAAACGCATGCCAGCAAAGCGCACAGCGCCAGCAGACCCACAAAATGTATGCAACCGGACTTCATGCCCACGCCCCTGAAACAGCGGTGCCGGATATACTGAAATAAACACTCACTTCGTCTACGGCTTTTCCCTACCATGATACTGTATTGACCACCAAATGAAAAAGCCCGCCTTTTCTGCAAGGCAGGCGAAAAATACTGTGCCTGATGTTCACAAGGTGTCCGGCGACCCATTTGCGACGGGCGCGGCAGGCGCGGCAAATCTTACGGATGTGCCGGAGGGACATACCGTGCCTGACGTTGCGGAAACGCCACATGTGCCTGATACAACGGATGCGGCAGGCACGCCCGCCACAACAGTATCATGCACTCCGTAACGCCGGTTACGCCAAGCATATCGGGCACACCGGGCGTGCCGGGCATGCGGATTACGCCGGATGCGGCAGACGGAACAGAAGGAACCGGCGGAATAGGCGGAATAGGCGGTGCAGGGGCGGCGCTACGCTCTGAGCCCCGCCTGAACCACGGGCATTCCCATATGGCGCGGCGCGTTGTCCCGTTCCTGACGGCAGTGCACGCACAGCGTGGTGGTGGGACTGGCCTTCAGCCGCTGCACGGGGATATCCTCGCCACATTCGCGGCAGGTGCCGAAATCGGCCACGTCCAGACGGCGCAGGGCTTCTTCCGTCTCCCGTATCTGCGTGTGGATGCGCGCCTGCAGGGCCACGCTGAGCCGCATTTCGCTCAAGCGCGAGGCAAATTCGTTTTCGTCGGCGCAGCACAGGTCGCCTGCCGAATCCATATGCGCCTGCACACGCAGCGCGGCGAGCGTGTCTTCCAGATGACGTTCAATTTCCCGGCGTTGGCTCTCGGTCATGCCAGACTCCTTGCATGGGTGGGAACGGTTGCTGAAACGGACTACGATTTCCGGTGTTCACGGCATATGCCACGCCGCGCACCCTGCGGCATGGCATCGGGGTGACGCATCGCGGACGGTTGCGTTACATTTACACCCTCCGCCCCTTTGCCGCGCAACTGTAACAGGCTGTTCACGCGGCAACCACATTCCGCCCATAGAGAAAGGGAACGGCAGACGGATTTTCCGGCCGCCGCACCACCCTGTCACTGCGAGGAACGTGTATGCTGCATCAGGCTTTCCGGCGGAACACCACGGAGAACGCCCCCGCCCCGTCCGAAGGGCTTCACCCCATGCAGACCCCCATGCCCCCGGAATTTTCCACAGAATTTTCCCCGGACTATCCCGCCCCCTTCTCCACGGGCATGCCACAGGGCGACATGGCGCACAGCATGGCAGACATGCAGGCGGGCGGCCTTGCGCTGGATTTCATTCCGCCCGGCGTGCGGCGCGTGCTTGCGCCCATCAAAACGCCGTTGCTGCACATCTCGCGCCTGCACAGGCTGTTCACCCTGTACAGCGGCATGACGCAACGCGCCAATCCGCTGGATTTTGCCCGCGAGGCGCTGGAGATTCTGGATGTTCAGGTGAAGCTCAAGGGGCAGGGCTTTGAGAACATTCCCCGTTCCGGCCCGCTGGTGGTGGTTTCCAACCATCCCTTCGGCGCGCTGGAAGGGCTGGTGCTCATGGCTACCCTGCTGCCCGTGCGGCCGGACATGCGCTTTCTTGCCAACTTCCTGCTCGGTGTCATTCCCGAACTGAAAAACGTGGTCATTGATGTGGACCCCTTCGACTCCCGCGAGGCCCGCAACAAGAATATACGCGGCCTGCGTACGGCCATTGACCATGTGGAAGGTGGAAGCAGCCTTGCGGTGTTCCCTTCCGGCGAGGTTTCACACCTGCAGCCCGCCCACCGGGGCATCATGGACCCGCAATGGAACCGCAACGTGGCCCGGATTATCCGCAAGACCGGGGCGGATGTGCTGCCCCTCTATTTCCACGGGCGTAACAGCCTCATGTTCAACCTCATGGGGCTTATGCATCCTCTGGCGCGCACGGCGCTCTTGCCGCGCGAGTTGCTGAAAAAGCGCGGGCAGTCTGTCAAGCTGAGTGTGGGCAGGATTATTCCCGCCGCCATGCTGAGCGGAGCCAACGGGCTTGCATGCGAAGAGGACGTGATCAACTACCTGCGGGTGCGCAGCTACAGCCTGCGGCAGGAGGAAAAACGCAGCCTGTTCCCGGTGTCGCTGCTGCCCAAGGCATTGCTGCCCAAGCCCGCACAGCCCATGCCCATTGCCCTGCCCCGCCCTGTGTCGAGCCTGCTGATCGAACTGGACGAGTTGCCCGCAGAGCAGGTGCTGCTGCGCGAAAACGGCTACACCGCGTTCGAGGCCCGGGCCTTTCAGATGCCCAACATGCTCCATGAACTGGGCAGGCTGCGCGAGGCAACCTTCCGCCCGGTGGGAGAAGGCACAGGCCGCGACCTTGATCTTGACCCCTACGACTATGAATACGACCACCTTATCCTGTGGAACGATGCGGACAGGCAGATTGCCGGTGCCTACAGGCTGGGCCATGTGGACAAGATAACCGCTGCGGCGGGTTCCAAGGGGCTGTACTGCTCCACCCTGTTCAAGCTGAAGAAGGACTTCTTCCGCGCGTTCGGCCAGTCTGTGGAGCTGGGGCGCGCCATCGTGCATCCCGACTACCAGCGCGACTACAACCCCCTTATGCTGCTCTGGAAGGGCATAGGCCGATACATTCTGCGGCGTCCGGGGCTGCGGTACCTGTTCGGCCCGTGCAGCCTGCCGCTGGTGTTCAACCCGTACACGCTGGCAACCACGGTGCGCTACTTACAGGCACACCACACGGACCCGGAGCTTGCCGCCATGGTCACGGGGCGCAAGCAGCCCAAGCTGAAGGCCCCCAAGGGCGTGACGGAAGACATAGATATCGCCCGGCTCAGCTTCGGCGGGCTGAACGGACTGATCAAGGACATGGAGGACGGGCGCACCCTGCCCATCCTTTTCAAGCACTACCTCAAGCTGGGCGGCAGGATTGGCGCGTTTCACGTGGATTCCGCCTTCGGCACGCTGGACGCCTTTCTGCTCATAGACCTCATGGACGCACCGGAAAAAATGCTGGTGCGCTATCTCGGCAAGGAAGGTGCTGCGGCCTTCAGCCGGTCGCAACCCGGCACCCCGGCTGCGGAACAGACAGAGCTTCGCTGACCATTTCCTCCCGGACCGGGCTTCACCCACCCGGCACAGGCTCCGCCCGGCGCATACCGCACCCCGCCGGACGGAGCCGCCCCTTTCTGCATCAGGCTCCTTCAGGATGCATGGCGCAGGGCTTCCTTTCGCCCGCGCCCCGGTGCGAGGTGAGTCGTTGCTCTCCCTGCCGAGTCATGTATGATGCGTGGAATCAGGAGCCACGCGCATGAAATTTACCAGCATGAATCTGCTGGAGGAACTGGCCCGACCGGAATTCGCCGAGCTGCTCTCCGCGTTCCGGGAGCGCACATTCGCGCGCAACACCATCATCTTTCAGCCGGAATATGATGATGAAAGCCAGCCCGCCGCACCGGGGCACACGCATGCCCCCCACGACGCCCGCCCCTCTCTGCCCCATCAGGCGCATGGCACGGGAGAGGCGGCAGGCAGGGCAACGCCGCTGCACAACTTCGTGTTCATTGTCCGCAGGGGCAGAGTGCGGGTATACCTTGCCTATGACGACAAGGAATTCACCATTGCCATTCTGCAACCCGGCGACATCTACACCAGCCACACCAACACCTTTGTGCAGGCACTGGATGACTGCACCGTGCTGCTCACGGATATTGCCACCTTCCACCGCCGCATGATGGACGTGCCGCAGTTTACCAAGACCATGGTCCGGGTGCTGGGCGGCATTCTCAAAAACGCCTTCGGCATCATAGACGGGCTGGTGTTCCGTGATGCCACGGCACGGCTTGCCGCCTTTCTGCTCGATTCGGCGGAGCCTGCCGCCACGGCGGAAGTTCCCGGTTTGCCGGGTGCCCCTGCCGCACCCGCACCGCGCACAGTAACGCTGAACATGACAGGCGAGCTGCTCGCCCAGCATCTGGGCACCACGCGGCAGACCGTTTCCACCCTGCTGAACGACTTCACCCGCTCCGGCATTCTCCACCGCGAGCGGCGGGGCGTGTATCACATTCTCGACGAAGAACGGTTGCGCGAGCTTACCGGCTGACGACCAGCGCAAACAAATCAATAAAAATAACCGGGCATGGCACCGGGTACATCCCGCGCAGAACACCGGACAGAACTCCTTGCTGAACGCCGTACCAAATCATTGGTACGGCGTTCAGTTTTGTCGTCCAGCCGACAGACACAGCCGTCAATGCCGTCTACGCTGCATGCAGGAGCACGTTCTGCGGAAAACGAGTGTGGTGCCCGTGTGGCGCAGGGTGTGCGAAAGACCAAGCCAAGCATAGCGGCCGTTGGAAAATGCCTTTTCAACGGTCAGACAGGAGACAGCGATGACCAGAGAACAGCGTAGCGTAGAAGAACTTTCGATTTGGGAAGACGCCCGGAGCATGCTCCGCAAGGCGCGGGCGGAAGGAGTGGAAACCGCGTGGGACAGGCTGGAGCAGCAGACCCCCCACTGCACCTTCTGTGAACTGGGCACCACCTGCCGCAACTGTGTCATGGGCCCCTGCCGCATAAGCCCCAAGGCCACCAAAAGCGGCAAGTTGCAGCGCGGCGTGTGCGGGGCAGATGCAGATGTGATTGTGGCGCGCAATTTCGGGCGGTTTATCGCGGGTGGTTCCGCCGGACATTCCGACCACGGGCGCGACCTCATAGAGGTGCTTGAGGCCATTGTGGAGGGTGAAACCACTGACTACGCCATCCGTGACGAAGCCAAGCTGCGCCGCATTGCCGCCGAACTGGGCATAGACGCGGCGGAGCGTCCGCTCATGGATGTGGCCCGCGACCTTGTGGACGAGTGCTACAGCGACTTCGGCAGCCGCCGCAAATCTGTGGGCTTTCTTGCCCGCGCCCCGGAAAAGCGGCGCGCCCTGTGGGACAGGCTGGGCATGACTCCCCGCGGTGTGGACCGCGAAATTGCCGAGATGATGCACCGCACCCACATGGGCTGCGACAACGATGCCCCGAACACCCTCATCCACGCCGCCCGTTGTGCGCTGGCGGACGGCTGGTCCGGCTCCATGATCGGCACGGAGCTTTCCGACATCATCTTCGGCGTGCCCACGCCCTCCGTGTCCACCGCCAACCTTGGCATCCTGAAAAAGGACACCGTGAACATACTCGTACACGGGCATAATCCCGTGGTCTCGGAGATGATTCTTGCCGCCGCACGCGAGCCGCAGCTTATTGCCGCCGCCAAGGCGCACGGCGCTTCCGGCATTACCGTGGGCGGGCTGTGCTGCACGGGCAACGAACTGCTCATGCGGCAGGGCATTCCCATGGCGGGCAACCATCTCATGACGGAACTGGCCATTGTCACGGGCGCCGTGGAAGCCGTGGTGGTGGATTACCAGTGCATCATGCCCAGCCTTGTGCAGATAGCGGGCTGCTACCATACCCGGTTCATAACCACTGCAGGCAAGGCACGCTTTACCGGTGCCATCCACTTTGACATCCACCCGCACAACGCCATGGAAGAGGCGCGCAAGATTGTGCAGATGGCTGTGGACGCCTTTGCGGAACGCGACCCCAAGCGTGTGGAAATTCCCGTGGAGCCTGTGCGCATCATGACCGGCTTCTCC
>CAYRLL010000042.1:0-3452 GCA_964425115.1 uncultured Desulfovibrio sp.
GTCTCTCTCTGCCGACATCTTTATCACTTTTTCCATAAAAGCAAGTTATTACAAAAAATAAAGAAACCGCCCCGGAGTTTACAGATGTGTACCGACCTGAAGAAGAGCGCGCAGAAGGTGCAGCAGGTGCTGGACGGCTTTGGGTTTGCCTTGCAGGTGAAGGAGTTTTCCGCTTCCACCCGCACCTCGCAGGAGGCGGCGGACGCCATAGGGTGCCTTGTGGGGCAGATTGCCAAATCACTGGTCTTCCGGGGCAAGGAGAGCGGCAGGCCCATTCTGGTTATAGCCAGCGGTGCCAACCGTGTGGATGAAAAGGCCGTGCGGGCGCACATAGGGGAAAAGCCGGACAAGGCCGATGCCGCCTTTGTGCTGGAGCATACGGGGTATGCCATAGGGGGGATTCCGCCCGTGGGCCATGCCGGAGAGATGGTGACCGTGGTGGATGAGGACCTGCTGCAGTATGCGGAGATATGGGCCGCTGCGGGAACCCCCAATGCCGTGTTCCGCCTGACGCCGCAGATGCTGCTGGAAATGACCGGGGGGACGGTGCTGGCTGTGCGGAAGTAGGGCGGTGCCTGCCGATGGAGCAGCGAACGGACGCGCCTGGTGAGTGGCGGGCGTTTGTCGGAAAAAAGAGTAGCATAGCCGGTTCGGGTCGTTCCGGCATATGAACAGCTTCGGGCCGCACGGCATTGCCGCGCGGCCCGTTTGCGTATGGTGCCTTGAGAATATGGCCGGAGCGCGGGTTACCCGTGGGGGTGGTTGTGCCCGTCGCCGCCGCTGTGGGCATGCCCCTCGTCCGCATTGTGCGATTCGTGGCTGTGGCTATGCTGGTGTTCGTGCTCTGAACCGTGGTCGTGCGAATGGTCGTGCCCGTGCAGGTGCTCATGACTGTGCATATGCGTATGTTCATGGCTGTGCCGGGTGCCGTCTGCATGGGTGTGCTCATGCACATGGGAGTGCTCATGCTCGTGGGCATGTGCGTGGTCTTCTGCCGCGCCGTGGGGGTGAACGTGGCTGTGTATGCGGAATTCACCCTTGGTTCCGCATCCGCAATTGGTGCACATGGGTGCCTCCTTCTGTTGTGCCTGCCATACTGTGGCGGTGTATGGCGCAATTTGGCGCAATCTGTTGCGAGTGGTTGTACGCTTTCGCGCGCGTGCCTGCCGGTTGCCGCTTCCGGCATGGCGGCGGTACAAAAACCGCCATCTTCATGCCCGGAAAGGAACAGGAAAAGGGACCGGACGCGCGAACGCTCTCCATATCACTAAGCATAGGCGTTGTGTGCAAGTAGTCAATTCCGCACGCAAAAGTATTCCGTGCGGAGAGCGTGGCATGGCATGGCGGCTCGTGCCACCGGGGATGCGGGGACGGGCAGGAAGTGTGTGCCGTCAGGCGTGTTGTCAGGGAGTATGCTCGGCCACGCATACACGGTTTTTGCCGCTGTTCTTGGCGGCGTACAGGGCCGTATCCGCCCGTTGCAGCAAGGCATCTGCCGTATCTCCGGGCCGCAGGGCGGTGACGCCCGCGCTAATGGTTTCCGGTCTGTTGCTGGCAAAGGTGCTTTGTTCCACGGCAAGGCGGATGCGCTCTGCCACCTGTCGGGCTTCGTCCTCTCCGGACTCCGGGCAGAGAACCAGAAATTCCTCACCGCCCCAGCGTCCTGCCATGTCGGTGCCGCGCAGGGTGTGCCGGGCGATGTCGCCCATGGCAACGAGCACCCTGTCGCCTGTGAGATGGCCCAGATCATCGTTCACGGCCTTGAAACTGTCCACATCCAGCAGGATGATGGAAAAGGGGCGTTGGTAGCGTGCCGCGCGCTCCATTTCCTCATGCAGCCGGGAGGTGAGCATGAGTCGGTTGGGCAGACCGGTGAGGGCATCTGTGCGGGAAATGCGCTTAAGCTCCGCATTGAGTTTGCTCAGGCGGTAGTTCCACAGAAAGCCTATGCCCGCCAGCACGAGAACGGCTGCAGCGATGCGCAGAACAGGCATGTAATCCACCACGGTCTGCACGTTGATGACAACGTGCCTGTTGACGATCTGCCCCCGTTCCTGCGGGGTGATGGTGGCAATGGCTTTGTTCAGGATGTCTCGCAGCTGGGCATCTTCCCTGCGTACGCCTATGCGCAGGCGGTTGGAGAACTCTTCGGGCAACTGGCCGCCGATTTTGAGGTTGAACAGGCCCTCCTTGCGGATGGTGTAGGCGGCCACGATGAGCGAGCGGATGGTCATGTCCGCTCCGCGGCCGGAGACCATGGCAATGGCCTGAGCCTCTGTTTCCGTGTTCAGTATGCGCAGGTCCGGGTAGCTGACGCGGACGCGCTCCTCCATGCCGGTGCCCTTGGGAAAAACGATGCTCTCGCCGGACAGGTGGCCCGGATCAACGATGTAGGGGTGTTCCTCGCGGGTGATGATGACGTTCGGGTCTGTGAAAAGGGGATCTGTGAAGACCAGCCATTCCTCCCGGGCGGGGGTGCTGTTCAGGAAACCGAGGATGCGGCACCGGCCCTCTTTGGAAAAGCGGATGCTCTCGTCCCAGTCCCGTGTGGGTACGAGGGTGAAGGGGATGCCTGCCCGTTCCGAGACAAGGCCGAGCAGGTCGGCCCCTATGCCCGTGTAGCTGCCCTGCGCGTCCACATGCTCGAAGGGAATCCAGTCCGGGTCTACGCACAGGGTTGCGCCACCCTGTTCCTGCAGGGTGTGCAGGTACGCCCGGTCTGCATCGGAAAGCAGTTCGCCCCGCGCCCCGGCGGGAAGCAGCAGTGCCATGAGCAGTATCGCTGCCGCCGCCGTTGCCTTGCGTGCCATGCCCGGCGCGTTGCGTAGCGTTTTTCCCATCGCTTTTCGGGAGGTGCGCAGGCTGGCCGGGAAAAGGGTGCCGGTTTGTGCCGTTATACCGCATTGGTCCATCAATCGTTGTCTCCCACCTTGCCGCGCGTGCGCTTGATGCCGCTGCGGCGTTTTTTGGAATCCACGCGGCGGACCTTGGAGGCAAGGGTGGGGCGGGTGGGTTTGCGTGGAATACGCGGCTTAAGCGCCCGCTGCAGCAGGGAGATGAGACGCGCAAGGGCCTCCCGTCGGTTGGCATGCTGGCTGCGTTGCGTTTCGCAGGAAACCGCAACAATGCCTTCCTTGTCGGCATAGCCGGCAAGTTTTTCCAGTATTTTAGCGCGTTGCCATTCGTTGAGCGAAGGGGAGGCTGCTGCGTTGAAGCGGACCGTAATGCGGGAGCTTGTGGTGTTCACATGCTGCCCGCCGGGCCCGGAGGCGCGCGAGGCCGTATAGGTGAATTCTTCTTCCGGTATGGTCAGGTCCGGAAGAATGATGATGGGTGCCATGTGCTGATTCCTATTTCATGTCGCAGGCAACACGGCATCGGGCGACGTTTTTCCGGGTCGCCTGCGGTGCGTCTGCCTGATCAAATTGCCTGATCAATTCGCCTGATCAATT
>CAYRLL010000042.1:3552-13023 GCA_964425115.1 uncultured Desulfovibrio sp.
GCCTGATCAATTCGCCTGATCAATTTGTCTGATCAATTTCTTTGGTCAATTTGGCCGATCATTCCGGCTGAACGATATACCTGCCCCGGGCCCGCCTGATCAGGACAGAATGGCCTGAAACCGTTCAGGCAAAACCGTCTGGTCAGAACAGAAAGGCCGGGCTGCGCTGCCCCGGCCTGCCGTGCAGGCGGTACAGGCAGCACGCAGGCGCGTTGTCTCCGCAGCAGAGTGTTTTGTCGTGAGCTGTTACGGGTTATCCTGCACGGCCTTGTCGATGAGGCGTTGCAGGGCCGACTGGGTGTCGGAGTCTATGTCCAGAAAACGCAGGCCGATGACGTAGCTGCCGCCGGACCGGTCCACCCACGCCACCTCTGCAATGGCGTTCAGGTGCTGGTCCACATCATTTTCATAATGTTTGTAGAAGCCGCCGGAGTATTTGTTCAGGGTGGGAATGTGCACCCGCACCTGCACCTTGGCCCCCTGCTCGAAGAGATAGGGCGATTCAAGGCACAGCCCGCCGGTGCTTATGTCCACGCAGGTGGTTTCCACCCTGGGCTGCGAGGCCATGGGAAACTTGAATTCAAAGGCCTGTACGGAAAACGGCTTGGGGAGCCGGATAAAATCACGTCGATCGTCGGTGGTCAAGCGTGTCATTGCTGCTCCTCGGTGCTTCGGATGGTTGCGGAAGTCAACCGGTTGTCGCCATTATGCAGGGCTTGCCGGGTCTGTTTTTTCTGTCTGCCGGTCTGGTAAAAAGCATGTCCGGCAGGGCCTGTGACATGCGGTTGACGGGTCCGTTTCGCACTGAGCATACCAAAGGGAACGGGCTTCTGACAACCGCAGGGATGTTTCGGGCAGGAGAATATCAGGCCTGCCAGGTATCCGGCGGCAGCCGGGAAAGGGATAGCCCTCTCTTGATTGTGCGCGACCCCTGCGCGGGCCTGTCTGGAACCTGTTATGCGTTTGGGGGGAACTGTTTGGCGGCAGCCCGGCGGCAAGGCGGTGACGATGATATGTAAGTGACCATTGACTTATGAGCCGGGAGGACTATATCTGCAGTCGCGGCGCGGAAAACAGCGCGCCCTTTATGCGCTCCGCCG
Source organism: uncultured Desulfovibrio sp. (assembly GCA_964425115.1). Taxonomy (GTDB): domain Bacteria; phylum Desulfobacterota; class Desulfovibrionia; order Desulfovibrionales; family Desulfovibrionaceae; genus Halodesulfovibrio. The sequence continues at coordinate 4,653 of CAYRLL010000042.1, forward strand.
CGTAGACCCGGTACGGCGGACGCCTTCATACTCCAACGGAACCGCACCATACAGGAGAACGCACCATGAAGATTGCCATTCCCTCCCGGCAGGGCCTTGTGGACGAACACTTTGGCCACTGCGAGGCATTCACCATTCTGACGCTGGACGAAACCAGACAAATTGTGAAAGAAGAATTTCTCACGCCGCCTCCCGGTTGCGGCTGCAAGTCTAACATTGTGCCCGTTCTTGCTGACATGGGCGTAAAGGTGCTGCTTGCAGGCAACATGGGGCAGGGGGCCGTTAACAAGCTTGAGGAATCGGGCATTGCCGTCTTCCGTGGCGCAAGCGGCGCGGTGCGTACCGTGGCCGAGCAGTGGATTGCCGGCACCCTGACAACCAGTAACGAAATATGCGCGGCACACCACGGACACGAGGGGTGCGGCAACCATTAACAGGATACATGCATGACGAACTGCCCCTGCGGCTCCGGCCAGACACTGGAAACCTGCTGCGGTCCGCTTATACGGGAAGGAAAGCCCGCAACCACGGCTGTGGCGCTGATGCGCTCGCGCTATACGGCGCATGTGCTGGGAGAATATCAGTACCTGAATACCTCCATGTATGCGCCGGAACGGTCGGAAGATTCCATTGAGGACATTAAGGAATGGTCTTCCAAGCTGGAGTGGAAGGGGCTGGATATTCTTTCCACCTCGGGCGGCAACGAGAACGATACGGAAGGCGAGGTGGAGTTTGTGGCTCACTACGCCCTTTCCGGTGTTCCGCAGCAGCTGCACGAGCACAGCACCTTCCGCAAGGAAGGCGACCGCTGGTTCTATGTGGACGGCAAGGTGCGCGGGCATGAGACCTACCGGCGCGAAGCGCCCAAGGTGGGACGGAATGAGCCGTGCCCGTGCGGTTCGGGCAAGAAATTCAAGAAGTGCTGCGGCTAGTACGGGCAGGGGCATTTCAGACCGTATACGACCGGATAGGGCCATATACGGTCTGACGAATCTTGGCGCGGGCCGCGAATCGGCCCGGGACAGGATTCCGGCTGCCCGCCGCAGCGCCCCGTGCGCATGAACAAGGCCCCCCGGAACCGTGCCTATGGCCGGGCGGGGGGCCTGTCCCGTCCGGAAGTGGCTATGCCACTGTGCCCCTCTGCCCCTCTGCCACGATGTACCGATGTATCGCAGGACGCGTGCGCCGGTACGTGCCCGTACGTGCCGGTGAGTGCCCGTACGTGCCGGTGTAGTGACAGACAAACACGAAACAGGCTACACACCCATACCATGAGTAAAGGCACCCCCCACAAGGCCATCCGCCGCTTCTGTCTCGCCTGTCAGGGCGCGTCGGTCCAGCGTGTTACCGCGTGCGAGGACCGCGACTGCGTGCTGTATCCCTATCGTTCCGGAGAGGACACCCCGGAGGCGCAGACGCCTCCTGTGCGGGTCATCCGCCGGTTTTGCCTGATCTGCTGCGGCAACACGCACGGCGAGGCAAGGGCGGAGGTACGGGGCTGCGCGGCGCGCGAATCGTGCGCGTTGTGGTCCTTCCGCTTCGGCTGTACGCCGCAGGTGTGGCACCGTATGCGGCTGCGCCGCACCGCCCCGCAACCGCTGCTGCTGCCGGGGTTCAGGAAGAAATAGGGGCACCGTTCAGGCTGTTTCCGCCTGTGTCCGCCTGTGTCCGCCTGTTTCCGTCTGTTGAGCCGCCTAACTGTCCGCCCTGCTTCCGCCTTATTTCACATGTTGCGCGGGTGGCCATTACGGCGGCTGTGATGCACGTCACAGCTTGGCGGGCGGCCCTGTGCTACACCAGCCCTGCACGTACAACACAAAGCGGGGCATCACTTTGCAATATTTCAGAAAAATGTGCGGCTGCGGCTGCAACCCCTGCACCATAAGCCTTACGGAAACCCTGTGGTCCTTTCTTGGCGCGCTGCTGGGCATGGGGGCGGTGGGGTTTGTGCATTATGTCATGCTGGCGGGTACGGACGGGGTGCTGCTCATAGGCTCGTTCGGCGCGTCTGCCGTGCTGCTTTTCGGCGTGCCCAATGCGCCGCTCTCGCAGCCGCGCAACCTTGTGGGCGGGCATGTGCTTTCTGCGCTGGTGGGGGTGTTTTTTGCCGCGCACGTGCCCCTGCCGTGGCTTGCGGCGGCGCTGGCGGTGGCAACGGCCATTGCGGTTATGCACCTCACCGCCACCCTGCATCCGCCCGGAGGTGCCACGGCCCTTATTGCGGTTATCGGCAGCGGTGATATTCATGCTCTGGGCTACGCCTATGCGCTGATGCCCGCGCTCAGCGGGGCGCTTATCCTGCTGGTGGCGGCGTTGCTGGTGAACAATATTCCGTCCACACGCAGGTATCCGCAATACTGGAACTAGCGGGCGGTGTACGACCTGTTCTGTGTGGTTACGCCTGCTCATTTTCGGGCGCATTGTGTATGGCTTGCCCCCGTCGGCCCGGTTGCGTGGAAACAGGCGCTGCGCGGTTTTGTGCGGGTGTTGCCCGGCTCTGGTTCTGTGCGGTCCTGCCCAGTCCGGTAGGTTCTGTACGGGCAAATTACATTTGAATGATCGGGCGATTCGGATTACACCCCTTGCCGTAGGTGCGGTTTTACGGACGCGGCGTAATGTGTCTGCCCGGCTGAGGCCGTGCCGTACCCGGCAGTGAATCTGCACCGTAACCGGTTAAGCAAAGGAGACTTTCATGCGCGGAATGAACGATATGCTGCGTCAGGCGCAGCTGATGCAGCGCAAGATGACGGAATTGCAGGATCAGCTCGGCACCCGCACCGTGGAGGCCACCAGCGGCGGCGGCATGGTGGCCGTGGTGTGCAACGGCAAGCAGGACATTCTGTCCATCAAGATTGATCCCGCCGCCGTGGACCCCAACGACGTGGACATGTTGCAGGATCTGGTGCTGACCGCCATCAACGAAGCCATTCGCCAGTCCAAGGCCATGGTGGAGAAGGAGATGGGGGCCATTACCGGCGGGATGAAGATTCCCGGCCTGTTCTAGCCGGTTCCCGGAAGACAGCACGTGCAAAGACTGCCCGAACCGCTCAAGCTTCTTGTGGAGCAACTTTCCCGGCTGCCGGGGCTTGGTCCCAAGTCTGCCCTGCGGCTTGCCATGACCCTGCTCAAATGGCCGGAAAATAATACCCGCAGCCTGGGCAAGGCCATTTATGAACTGCGCGACAAGCTGCACCTGTGCTCGCTGTGCGGGTCGCTGACCGATGTTGACCCCTGCGCCATATGCACCGATACGGGGCGCAGCCGCGATACCCTGTGCCTTGTCTCGGAATGGGATTCGCTGCTGGCGCTGGAAGACGGCGGATTTTACAAGGGGCAGTACATGATTCTGGGCGGGCTTATTGCCCCGCTGGATAATGTGACTCCCGAACAGCTTGAACTGAACAGGCTGCAACGCCGCCTTGCCGAGGGCGAGATAACCGAGCTTATCTTTGCGCTGGGCACCACCATGGAGGCGGAAAACACCGCCGCCTACGTGAAGCAGCTTGTGGCGGCACGGTTTCCGCACATCCGCGTGACCCGCCTTGCGCAGGGGATTCCCCTTGGCTCGGAGGTGAAGTTTGTGGACAAGGAAACCCTGCGCCAGTCGCTCAACTACAGGCAGGATGTGTAAGCGCAGCTTCCCCGCAAGGAATGTTCAACCCCCGGTACACCATGGTGTGCCGGGGGTTTGAAGTATGAAGGCAAAGAGTTTTTATTTTTTTGCCTCCGGCGGGCAGGGACCAGGCGGCCCCTGCACCCCGCATACGCGAGGTACATCCGTTTCTTGGCTTCAGACCCGGCTTTACGGGAATACATTTTTTTGAAAAACAAGGTTTGTCAGCTGGTTGCAGCCCCCGGTACACCATTGTGTGCCGGGGGTTTTGTCTTGTGGCGCATCGGCTGCGGGCGGGGGTGCTCGCCAGAACCGGCAGAACCGCCAGAACCGGCAGAACCGTTAAAACAGGAGGGAGGGCAGGTACAGGCTGAGCGGGGGATAGAGGCTTACCAGCGCCAGATTCAGCAGCAGCGCCAGCAGGAAGGGGAGCACGGCGCGGCTTATGGCTTCCAGCCGGACGGAGGCGATGGAGCAGGAGACTATGAGGCACACCCCCATGGGCGGGGTGAGCATGCCGATGGCAAGGTTCATCACCACGATGACGCCAAGGTGGATGACATCTATGCCCAGAGCGGGCAGCACGGGCAGCAGCACGGGCACAAAGAGGATGAGGGCGGCCGTGGTTTCCAGAATGATGCCCGCGCAGAGCAGCATGCAGTTTATGATGAGGAGCAGCAGGAGCGGGTTGTCGGTGATGCCCAGCAGGCCTTGCGCGATGGAGGCGGGGATATCGCGGATGGCCATGAACCATGAAAAGACCGATGCCGTGCAGATGATGAACAGGATGATGGCTGAGGTAATGCCCGATTGCAGCACCAGCCCCGGCAGGGAGGGGAACGGCAGTTCGCGGTAGACAAACAGGCCGATGAACAGGGCGTAGAACACGGCTATGGCGGCGGATTCCGTGGCGGTGAACATGCCCCCGGCAATGCCGCCCAGAATGATGAGCGGTGCCCCCAGCGCCCATGTGGCCTTTGCCAGCGCGGTGCGCAGCGCGCGGCCGCTGAACGGGCGTTCGGAACGCCAGCCGTTGCGGCGGGCATGCCACACGCATACGGCCATGAGCGATGCCCCGATGAGCAGCCCCGGTACCACGCCCGCCGCGAACAGCCTGCCGATGGAAGCTCCTGTGAGCACGCCGAAGATGATCATGGGGATGGAGGGCGGGATGACCACGCCCACCGAACCTGCCGCCGCCTGCACCGCGCCCGAGAAGGCGGGAGAGTAGCCGCGCCGCACCATGGCCGGGATGAGGATGGTGCCTACGGCGGCGGTATCTGCCGCAGCGGAACCGGAGATGCCCGCGAAGAACATGGCGGAGAGCACGGAAACCGCCGCGAGTCCGCCGGGAAGATGCCCCACCAGCGCGTCCGCCACGGCCACAATGCGCCGGGATATGCCGCCCGCGCCCATGAGGTTGCCCGCGATGATGAACAGCGGCACGGCCATGAGGGGAAAGGAATCTGCCCCGGCATACAGCCGCTGAACCACCAGCATGAGGCTCATGTCGCCCTGCACCATGAAGGCGGCCACCGCGCTTACCCCCACGGCCACGGCGATGGGCGTGTTCAGAAGGAACAGGGGCACCAGCAGGCCGAACAGGACCCACGCGGCATCGGGCATGGAAAAGAGGCCGGTCACAGGGGGCCTCCTGATGCTTTTCCGGTTGTTCCACCTGCTGTCGTATCAGCCGTTTTGCCAGTCGTTTCACCGGCCGTTTGCTCAGTCGGGTCATCAGCCGTTATCGGGGCCTTTATTCCGCCAGTCTCACAGGTATGGGGCCGGGGGGATGCAAGGGGGCACAGCAGGAAGACCAGACTATGCACCGCCATGACGCAGCCGCTGAGGGGGATGGCAAGAAAGGGCAGGCTGCGCGAAATGCCGAGGGAGGCTGTGGTCTGCGGGGCCAGAAACGCCGCGAACCGGAAGCCGTATACGGCCATGACGCAGAAGAGGAACAGGCACGCGGCATGTGCCAGTGCGGCGCAGGCCATTCTGCCCCGACCGGAAAGGCGAGCGGTGAGGGTATCCATGCCGATATGCGCGCCCGTGCGGTAGGCCACGGCAGCGCCGAAAAAGGTGGTCTGCACCAGCAGCACCCTGCCCAGCTCCTCGGACCAGAACAGGGAATGATTGAGCGCGTAGCGGAAGAACACCTGCGCGCCGATGACCGCCACCATACCCGCGCAGCTCAGGAACAGCAGGCTGCGGCACAGGGTATCGAGCAGGGTTGCCGCCAGTTGCAGTGCGGCAAAGGGGCGCGCCAGAGCGCGCTGCACCGCGGCACGCACCGGCCCCGCCGGGGAGGTGTGTGCATGGTTGCCCTGCCGTGTGGTGTTTGCGGGTGATTCCGGCGTGTCTGCTCTGCGGGTCATGGTCTGTCTGCCTGTTTGTCTCTCTGCCAGTCTGCCTTTCTGCCTGTCTATCTGTTTGTTCAGCCGTAATTACAGCCTGTGTGTTCAGCGCCTTTGCCTGCAGCTTACTGCAAACTCACAGGGGCCTCTATGGGGCCTCACTGCGGACTCATTGGAGCCTGCGCGCGGGACGTGCTCTGTTTCTGTGTTTCCGGCATGTTCCCTGCCTGCTCCCTGTATGTTCCCTGTATGTTCCCTGTATGTTCCTGAAGTGTTCAGAAAAATACGTGTGATATCGGCGCATTGATACAATTATGAACATTCCGGAAACGTGTTGCGGGGAGTGCCTGTTGCCATTGTTCCCACTGTTCTCAATGTTCCTGATGTTCCTATTGTTCCCAATGTCACCAGTGTTCCTATTGTTCCTAACTCGTTTAGCTGCCCGCCGGAACAAGGAAAAAGAGCCGGGCGTGACAGGCATAACGGGCGCGACGGACTGTGCGGCGCAGCGGCGTTTATCCAGCACCTGCGCAGCGTTAGCGCGGCATACACGCTGCGTATACCCGGCGTATGGCTGGTATGCTCACCTATCCTGAAGGCGCTTGGCCGGGGTTACTGCGCTATGGCTTCCCGTATGCCGCGCAGCAGTTCGCGGATGCGCGGCGCGGCGAAGATATCCATCTCTTCCAGACGGGCCGACCGTTCGCGGAAGGATGCCATGTCCGGCTGTTCCACCACCTGCATGCCCTGAGCGCGCATTTCTTCCAGATAGGCGGCCTCCTGTGACCGGTTCCACGCCCGCTGGTATTGTGCCGCCTCGCGCATGCATTCCACGATGAGGATCTTGTCCGCATCTGCAAGGCGGTTGAACCAGCCGAGGTTGGCAACGGCGATGTGGGCGGAGTAGACGTGCCCGGTGAGGGAGAGGTGTTTTTGCACCTCAAACAGCTTGTACACGGAGAGCACCCACAGCGGGTTTTCCTGCGCGTCCAGCGTGCCCTGCTGCAGTTCGGAATAGATGGGCCAGCCCATGGGGGTGGGGTTGGCGCCCAGCGCGCGCCACAGTTCGCGGTGGAAGGTGGATTCCATGACCCGGATTTTCAGACCCGCCACATCGTTGGCGGCGGTGACGGGGCGCACGGAGTTGGAAAGGTGGCGGAAACCGTTTTCTGAAAAGGCAAGGCCCTTGAAACCGGCCTTTTCCAGCTCGTTCAGCACGGCTGTGCCCATCTGCCCGTCCAGAACACGGTCTGCGGTGGCGTGGTCCGGGAACAGGAAGGGGAAGGAGAGCACGCGCACCTCCGGGACCATGGTGTCGAAGGGGCCTTCGGTAATGATGCCCATCTGCACCGCGCCGAGCTGAATCTGTTGCAGCATTTCGGTTTCCGTACCCAGTGCCCCGGAATGGAAAATCTTGACGGTCCATGCGCCGCCGGAACGCTGCTCCAGCAGCCGGGCGAACTGTTCCGCCGCCACATGCTGCGCGGAGCCGGGCTTGGTCACCACGGTAAGGCCTATCTGCGCGGCTGCGGCTGGCAGGGCCATGAGCATGAGCGCCAGACAGCAGGCAAGGGTGCGGAAAAAGGCAGTCATGATGTCTCCTGAAAAGGCTGAGTGTTGCCTGAAAGGTTGGGCGGCGGTGCCTGAACAGCTTACCGCGCCTTGGCAGTGCTAACAAGTGCTGCGTATTGTCTGGTCTGATGACCGTATGCCGCGCGGGCGCGGTTGACGCCGGAGCCATAAAAGCTTACCGATAGGTTACGATAGAGCGTGTACTCATACCATATTGGAAAGAAAGGGTGCCATGAGCGAAAAGACCTTTACCCACAAAGAGCTTGGCAGGCTGCTGGGCGTTTCTGAAACCACGGTGAAAAGCTACCGCCGCAAGTTTCCTGACTGCATTCCCGTGGCCAACGAGGGCAAGCCCATCCGGTTTACGGAACAGGCGGGCGCGGTGTGTCTGCGCATACGCGAGCTCTTTGGCCGGGGCATGGCCGTGCCGGAGGTGCGGGCCCGGCTGGAAAAGGATTTTCCGTGGATAGGCCCCGCGCCTGAACCGGAACAGGAGCAGGCCCCCGTCATGCCTGCGGGCGGCCCCATGGAAGTGGAGTTGCCGCAGGACTATACGCAGGCCATGAGCAATCTGGCAAAGAGCATGGTGAACCTGACCATGAAGCAGGACGCCATTGCCCGGCGCATGGATGCCATGGAAGGCACGCTGGAACGTCTGGCGCAGGTTCTTGCCCCGAAGGCGACCGCCGGGACGTCAGGCGTGACGGCAGGGGGAACCGGGATCGGAGCCACCGGCCCGAACATGTACTCCCTGCCCGGTGCCGAGGCGTGGATGGCCCGCGCCAACGCCCTGCTGGAGCGTCTGGAGGGGGCAGCCCTTGCCGCCGCA
>CAYRLL010000042.1:13123-23172 GCA_964425115.1 uncultured Desulfovibrio sp.
GCAGCGGCTTCCGGGGAACGTGCGGAGGCATCTGATGTGTCCGGTGAGTCTGGTGGTGAGTACGGTGGTGAGTACGGCCTTGGGGCAACGCCGTCTGACCATGCGCAGAACGCATCCGTCCAAACAACCGGCCAAACAACCGGCCAAACATCCGCTTCGCCATCCGGCCAATCGTCAGGCCAATCTTCTGGTCAATCTTCTGATCGGGCATCCTCGCCGGCGCAGGCACCGTCGGAACGTCCTCTCGGCAAGGTGGTGCGTATACGAAATGCATACGGAGATGTAAACGAATATACGCTGGAAACAGCGGACGCCGTGTCTGACCCGGCACAGGCAGAGCCTGAGAGCGGTGCGCGGCCTGTTGTGGCTGCCGGTCCGCAGGAGCCGCCGCGTTCCCTGCTCACCATGCCGCTGGTCATACAGTCACCGGAAGGCGAGTTTCTGGGAGTGGCGGGCAGGACGAGGGGCAGGTTCTCTATAAACGACCTGAAAGCCATGCTCATGAGTCATTATACCGGCCTGTTACGGTACACTTCCAATTGGCAACTTACCGATAATGGATGGCTCATGACGCTGGAACAGAAGGATGCGCCGGAGTCGCATACCCTTGCCCTGCTGGTGGAACAGACCACTACACCGCGCGGAAACAATGTGGCGCTTATCGAACACTTGATGATTAACGGCCGGGACGAGAATCCTGTGGAGATGTATAATTTCATCAACAGGATATACGAGCAGTAGCAAGGCGGTGCGCCGCACGGGCTGTTGCAAAGTGCGGTCGGCGGTGCTGCCGCGAGGTGCCCGGTGGCAGTGGGTGCCCGTGTGTGCCAGTGGGCGACAGGGTGCGCGCCTCCGCGCCCTTTTGAAAACCGGCCTGAACGGCGCGTGGTGCTTGCCCGCAACGCCATAAGGCCTGACCTGTTCCGGCAAAGCCCGGCTGCTTGCGGGCGGGTGCCTTAATTCTTCCCGCCGCCGTGAATGCCGGACGGAGCCATGCCCCGCCCGGTACTGCACGTTCCGGTTCCCTCCCCTTATACGAAGGTACGATGGTACAGTGACGCGGTGATGCGGTGATGCGGTGATATGGCGGGACTGTTGCGGCCCTTGACGAACGGGGCGCGGCATGGAAGAAGGGCCCGCCTGTACAGGATTTTTTGTGCGGTGTTGCTCCCGTATTCCCGCATTTCCGTATCCCGCAGACAATTTTTCCGGTCAGACTCAGAGGATAGTGATGAACCTTCGCGCGGATTCCGCCATGCTGCCCTCCGTGGCGTTGTTTACGGCCATGATGCTGTGGGCCAGTTCCTATATTGCCATGAAGATTGCCGTGGGCGGGTATGATCCCATTGTGGTGGTGTTTTTCCGTATGCTGCTCGGCACCTGCACCTTCGGTCTGGCGTGGCGGCAGCTCAGGCGGGTGCGGCTGCGCAAGGGAGACTGGAAGCCCCTGCTGCTCATGGCGTTGTGCGAACCGTGCATCTATTTCATTCTGGAAGCCTACGCCATGCGCTACACCTCTGCCTCGCAGGCAGGGATGATTGCCTCGTCCATGCCTATCTTTGTGGCACTGGGGGCCTTCTTTTTTCTGGGAGAACGGCTTTCCCGCAGGGTCTGGGGCGGCTTTCTGCTCGCCAGCAGCGGCGTGGTGTGGCTCTCTCTTGCCGGGGAATCCACGGAAAGCGCGCCCAATCCGCTGCTCGGCAATACGCTGGAAACCCTGGCCATGGCGTCTGCCGCCGTCTATGTGGTTATAGCCAAGCGGCTTTCTGCCTATTATCCTCCCCTGTTCATCACCGCCGCCCAGTGCACGGCGGGGACTGTGTTCTTCTTTCCCCTGCTCTTTCTGCCCACCACGCAGATGCCTGCGGAGTTTCCGCCGGATGCCACGCTCAGCGTGGTCTATCTGGGCACGGTCATCACCATCGGGGCATACGGCCTGTATAACTACGGGGTGAGCAAGATTCCGGCGGGACAGGCAGGGGCATGGATTAACCTCATTCCCGTGGCGACCCTTGTGATGGGGTGGCTCATTCTGGGCGAAACGCTTACGCCTACCCAGTATCTGGCGTCGGTTCTGGTGTTGCTGGGTGTGTATCTTACCCAGCGATAGGCGGTTTTGTGCAGCGTTGCGGCTGCGTCGGCATTCCATGTCTTCATGATATGCATGTACACGTATGCATTTTCATAAGCGGAAACGGTGTTTCTGCCGTTTCTTTCGTGCGATGGGAACGGATTTCCGTGACAAAATGCGGAAGGCTGGTGTATACTGACGTCTATGTATTGCAACCGCCTGTAACAATTCCCCTTGCAACGGAGATTGCATATGGCCAACCTGCATGCCGCCATTCTGACATCGCTTGCCGCAGATTCGCTGGCACTGGGCGCGCACTGGGAGTACGACCAGAAACGCATTGAAGACGCGCTGGGGCGGGTATCCACGCTGCTGCCGCCCACGCTGACCCAGTACCACCCCAACCGGGGAGCGGGCGACCTTTCCCACTACGGGGATCAGGTGCTGGTGCTGCTGGATACCGTAACCGCCGCCGGGCGGTTTGACCTGCATACTTTCTGCACCGCATGGCAGGCGCGGATGAAGGACTATGACGGGTATCTGGACCGCGCCACCCGCGAAACCCTGCGTAATCTTGACGAGGGGCTGCCTCCCGAGCGGTCCGGTGCGCTTTCTTCCGATTTTTCCGCGGCCGCACGCATTGCCCCGCTGTTCACCGTGCACGGGGATGATGCGGAGGCCCTTGTGGCTGCCGCCCGTGCCCAGACCCTGATGACGCATAATTCTCCACTGGTGGCGGACGGGGCGGAGTTTTTTGCCCGCACCGTGCTTGCGGTGCTGGGCGGCGCCACCGTACGCGAGGCGCTGGATGCGGCGGCAGAGGCCGGATACGCGCACCTGCCCGCCGAAGACTGGCTGGCCTTTACCTACCTTTCTGCCGACGAGGACGCCCGCATGGCCATTGCCCGGTTCGGGCAGTCGTGCGGCATGAAGGCTGCCTTTCACGGGGTGGTGCATCTGGTGACCCGCTACGAGGACACCCCGCAGGATGCATTGGTGGAGAACGTGATGGCGGGGGGCGACTCCTGCGCCCGCGGACTTATGGCGGGCCTTATTCTGGGGGCGCGCCACGGTGAACTGGCCTGTGCGCCCGCGTGGTGCAACGGGCTTTCTTGCCTGCCGTTCCTGCGGCAGTGCCTTGGCCGGGTTCTCTAGGGTGCGTCTCCGGGCAGATCCCCTGTCACGGGTTGCTGCTCTGCGTTCCGGCGGATGTTGGTTTCCGCATCGTTTGGGTAGCCTCCTCTCTTGCCCGGTCCGTTCTGGCATCTTGGGTATTCTCTGACACGTCTTTGGATCGGGGCGCCGCGTCTTCCTTCTGGCCTTGCCTGAAGCAACCACACTGCTGTCTGCCGCATGGCGTTTCTGCTGACATTTCAGGCGGGCTGTCTGCCTGCAACGATGCGGCGGGCTGCCTGCCTGTGCCGGTTCCGGCGCGGTGTCCGGCGGGCCCGGTCGAACTCCGCGTGACATGCGGCTGTTTATGGGTAACAATTCCGCCACGCCGAAGGAGTAAGGCTGCCGGGAAGAAACATGATACCGCCCGATACGGACAACCGCGCTCTGCGCACATATGGATGCCAGCATGTGGAATGACAAGGACACCGTCCGCCGCTACGAAGAATGGTATGATACGCCGGAGGGCGCGTTTGCCCTGCGTGCGGAGAGGCGGCTGCTGGAGTTTCTTATTTCCGGCTGGCCGCGGCGGGGGCATTCGTTTCTGGATGTGGGCTGCGGGCCGGGACTGGCGCTTGAAACCCTGTATGAGACAGGGTTTGACGTGACCGGGCTTGATGCCTCGCCCGCCATGCTGGCTGCGGCACGCAGGCGCATGGGGCAGCGGGCGGACCTGCACGTGGGCAATGCCGAGCATCTGCCCTTTGCGGACAGTCAGTTCGACTATGTGTGCCTGCTCACCGTGCTGGAATTTGCAGAGAATCCGCAACGCGTGCTGGAAGAGGCCTTTCGCGTGGCGGCACGCGGGGTGGTGGTGACCATGCTGAATAAGTGGTCGCTGTATTATCTCACCCGTGGCCTGTGCCCCTGCAATGATGCCTCCATGCTCTGCAAGGCCACATGGTTCACGCCGGTGCGCATGCGTTCCATGGTCCGCAGGGCGGCAGGCGCAAAAATGCCGCTGACCATGCGTTCCGTGCTTCCCGGTCCGCCGCTGACATGGCGCAGGAGCATGCCGTGGCGTTATTTGAACACCATGCTGCTGCCTTACGGACTGGGTTCCTACGCGGGCATTCGCGTGGATTTGTGCAATGTGGAGACCTTTACCCCGATAGGCGCGCGCACCAAGCCCGTGGCCGTTAAGCCTGTTCCCAGCCCGTAGCGGTTTTCTGCCGCGTCTCTTCCGACATAGGTTTTTTCTCCTGCCGGTTTGCGTCCGCCGGGGCCGGATGCGTTTACACTTTTGACAATTCCGCACCATTGGACTATGCAGTGCTGTTTCTGCGCCTTCTGCGCGGAACGGCGCGCCGGGCGCGCGATGCAACGCATAAGATTCCGGGATAGGTTCATATGAGCACCGTACAGAAAATCAAGGGTTTCGCGGACATGTTCTCGCCGGAGAGCGACGCCTTTACCTTTATGGAAGGCGTGGGGCGCGAGGTGTTCGGCAGCTACGGCTACACCGAGCTGCGTACGCCCATTCTGGAGCGCACCGAGCTGTTCAAGCGCTCCATAGGCGATGAAACCGACGTGGTGCAGAAGGAAATGTACACCTTCGACGACCGCAAGGGGCGCTCGCTGACCATGCGGCCCGAGGCCACGGCGGGAGTTATGCGGGCATACATAGAAGCCAATGTGCATGCGCAGGAACAGGTTGCCAAGCTGTTTACCTTTGGTCCCATGTTCCGGTACGAGCGGCCGCAGAAGGGGCGCATGCGCCAGTTCCACCAGATAAACTGCGAATGTCTGGGGCCTGACGAGCCATATGCCGATGCGGAAGTCATTCTTATGCTCATGACCTTTCTTACCCGCATAGGCCTGACAGAGCTTTCGCTGGAGATAAATTCCCTTGGCTGCCGTGAATGCCGCCCGCAGTATAATGCCGCGCTCAAGGCGTTTTTTGCGGGGCTGGATGCCGGTGCCCTGTGCGAAGACTGCCGCCGCCGCATGGAAACCAACCCCCTGCGCGTGCTGGACTGCAAGGTGCCGGGCTGCAAGGCGCTGACCAAGGATGCGCCCACCATTGTGGAGCACACCTGCGCCGTCTGCACGGACCACCACGCCAAGGTGCTGGCCGTGCTGGACCGGGCTGCCATTCCCTATGTGCAGAACGTGCGGCTGGTGCGCGGGCTGGATTACTACAACCGCACCACCTTTGAGGTGGTTTCCGGCTCCATTGGCGCGCAGGCGTCTGTGGCCGGGGGCGGACGGTATGACGGCCTTATCCGCCAGCTTGGCGGGCCGGACGTGCCGGGTGTGGGATTTGCCTGCGGCATGGAGCGTCTGGCGCTTATGCTCGGAGAGCGCACGGTTGCGCAGCCGGACTTTTTCATCGCCATTCTGGACCCTGCGGGGCTGGAAACCGCGCTTATGCTGGCGCAGACCCTGCGCACGGCGGGCAGGACCGGCGAGACAGCCTTTGCGGCCAAATCCATGAAGGCCCAGATGCGGCAGGCAGGACGCAAGAACGCCCGCAAGGTGCTTATCATCGGCGGCGACGAACTGGCGAACGGCACGGTTGTGGTAAAGGACATGGCGTCCGGCGAACAGGTAGTGGTGCCCGTGGCGGATATTGCCGCGCACGTGTAGGCCGCCTTGCCTGACCGGCCGGATTTTATAGATTATACAGGGTCTGCATAGCGGACCACCCGGATAAACCATACAACAAACTTAACAGGACAAGACTGTCCGCAGGTCATGAGGAAATGACAATGAGCGACCAGATCGTGGATATTCAGCAGGATCACCAGCAGTACGTTGAGCCCCTTGGTAACTGGGTTCGCACCCACAATTGCTGCGAGCTGAATGCCAATAATATCGGCGCGGAAGTCTGCCTTATGGGCTGGGTGCAGTTTCGCCGTGACCATGGCGGGCTTATCTTCATAGACCTGCGCGACCGCGCGGGGCTTACGCAGGTGGTCTTCAGCCCGGATTTTAACGCCGCCGCCCATGAAAACGCCTACATTCTGCGTACGGAATACGTGCTTGCCGTAAAGGGCGTGGTGCGCCACCGCCCGGAAGGCATGACCAACCCCAATATGGTGACGGGCGAGGTGGAAGTGTATGTTTCTGAATGGAAGCTGCTGAACACCGCGCGCACCACGCCTTTTCAGATTGAAGACCGGGTGGACGCCTCTGAAAACCTGCGTCTGGAATACCGCTATCTTGATCTGCGCCGCCCCAAGCTGGCCCGCAACTTCATCCTGCGCAACCGTGCCGCGCAGGCGGTGCGCCGGTATCTGGACGAGCTGAACTTCCTTGAGGTGGAAACGCCGTGCCTTACCAAGTCCACCCCGGAAGGGGCGCGCGACTTTCTGGTGCCCAGCCGCGTCAATCAGGGCATGTTCTACGCGCTGCCGCAGTCGCCCCAGATTTTCAAGCAGCTGCTGATGGTGGCGGGCATGGACCGCTATTATCAGATCGTGCGCTGCTTCCGCGATGAAGACCTGCGTGCGGACCGCCAGCCGGAATTCACCCAGATTGATATTGAAATGAGCTTTGTGGACGAGGCGCAGGTGCAGACCATGGCCGAAGGGCTGGTTGCCCGCGTGTTCAAGGAGTGTCTGGACGTGGAGCTTACGGCTCCCTTCCCGCGCATGACCTATGAGGACGCCATGCGCGACTACGGCGTGGACAAGCCGGATACCCGGTTTGACCTGAAGCTGAAGGAAGTGAGCGGCATCTTCCGCGAGTCGGAGTTCAAGGTGTTTGCCAAGGCGGAGATGGTGAAGGCCATGCGTATTCCGGGCGGGGGAGAGCTTTCCCGCAAGGAAATTGATGTGTTCACCGACTTTGTGAAGATATACGGCGCACAGGGGCTTGCGTGGATAAAGATTAAGGCGGACGAGTGGCAGTCGCCCTTTGCCAAGTTCCTTTCCGACGGCGAAAAGCAGAACCTGACCGAGGCGCTGGGGCTTGAGGTGGGTGACATTGTGTTCTTCCAGGCGGGTGCGCCGGATATGTGCAACAGTGCGCTGGGCAACCTGCGGCTGGAAGTGGCGCGCCGGTTCGGACTTATTCCGGAGAACACCTTCAATTTCCTGTGGGTGACGGATTTTCCGCTGTTCGAGTACGATGCGGACGAAAAGCGGTATGTGGCCTGCCACCATCCCTTCACCGCCGTGCAGGTGGGACAGGAAGAACTGATGGTTTCCGACCCCGGCAAGGCCAAGGCCCGCGCCTATGACCTTGTGCTGAACGGCAGCGAGGTGGGCGGCGGTTCCATACGCATACACAACCGGGCGCAGCAGGAATACATGTTTGACGCGCTGGGCTTCAGCCGCGAAGAAGCGCAGAAGCAGTTCGGGTTTCTTATGGAAGCCTTTGAATACGGCGCACCGCCCCACGGCGGCATTGCCTTTGGCATGGACCGGTTGGTGATGCTGCTCACGGGTTCGCCGTCCATACGCGATGTTATTGCCTTCCCCAAGACGCAGAAGGCCACCTGCCTTATGACGGATGCCCCCTCTGAGGTTTCTGCCCGCCAGTTGCGCGAGCTTGGCCTGCGGCTGCGTGAGGCCAAGACGGAATAAGGTTTTTTTTACCACCGTCCGGGACGGAACAATTCGGGAAGACGGCCGTGCCGCCACGGGGAAGTCCGGGCGGAAGACCGTCTTCTCGCATATGCACGGGGTGATGGGATGCTTGTTATTCTGGTCAGTTTTGCCTTTGCCTTCGGGCTTGTGCTCTCAAGGGTGGGGCTGCCGCCCATGGTGGGCTTTCTGGTGGCCGGGTTCGCCTATAACATGGCGGGGCTTACGCCGCCCCCCGGGCTGGAGCTTGTGGCTGATCTGGGCATTACCCTGCTCCTGTTCTCCATAGGCTTGAAGCTGGATGTGCGCGGGCTGCTGAAGGCGGAAATATGGGCAAGCACGACCGTTCAGATGATCGTCACCACCGTGTTTATGTGCGGCGTTCTGCTGTTGCTTCAGTTTGGTCTGCGCTCGCCGCTTATGGAAATGTCGCTGGTCACGCTGGTCATACTCGGCTTTGCGCTGTCCTTTTCCAGCACGGTGTTCGCCGTGAAGGTTCTGGAAGACAAGGGCGACCTGACGGCCTTTTACGGGCGCATCGCCATAGGCATTCTGATCATGCAGGACCTTTTTGCGGTGCTGTACCTCAGTGCCTCGGAAGGCAAGGTTCCC
Source organism: uncultured Desulfovibrio sp. (assembly GCA_964425115.1). Classification (GTDB taxonomy): domain Bacteria; phylum Desulfobacterota; class Desulfovibrionia; order Desulfovibrionales; family Desulfovibrionaceae; genus Halodesulfovibrio. The sequence goes on from CAYRLL010000042.1 coordinate 21,512, forward strand.
AGCCTGTGGGCCATATGCGTGCTTGCGCTGCCGCTGTTGCGCCCGGTGTTCTACAAGCTGCTGGACGTGGCGGGCAGGGGCGAGCTGTTCATACTGTGCGGGCTGTTCATTGCGCTGGGCGTGGGGGCAGAAGGGTTTTCGCTGGTGGGGCTGAAGCCCGATCTGGGAGCGCTGGTGGTAGGCGTGCTTATTGCCGGACACCGCAGGGCGTCTGAACTCTCCAAGGCCTTGTTCGGGTTCAAGGAACTGATGCTGGTGGGTTTTTTCCTGTCTGTAGGTATGGGCGGCCTGCCCACAGCGGAGATGCTGCTGGTGGCGGTGCTGCTGTGCCTTGTGCTGCCCGTGAAGACAGGCATCTACCACGCCATTGTAAGCTGGTTCGGAATCCGTGCGCGTACCAGCCTGTTCGCATCGCTCTCGCTGACCAACTATTCCGAATTCGGCCTCATCGTCACCGCCATTGCCGCAGGGCAGGGAATGCTCTCGCAGGACTGGCTGCTGATAATGGCCATGACCGTGAGCCTGAGTTTTGCCGTCTCTTCCCCGCTCAGCGCCCATTCCGAAAAGGTGTACCGCAGCATGTTCGGCTGGTTGCGCCGCTTTGAGCGCGGCTTCTGCCACCCGCACGACGCCCCCATTGATCTGGGGTCCGTGCGTGCGGTTATCTTCGGCATGGGACGCATAGGCGCGGGTGCCTACGACGGGCTGGTGCCTGCCTTCGGGAAAAGCATCTGCGGTGTGGACCACACGCCGGAGCGGGTGGACTTTAACCGCAAACAAGGGCGCAACGTGCTGCTGGGCGATGCCTGCGACACCGAATTCTGGCTGAAGCTGCGCAGCGACACCGGGCTTGAACTGGTTATTCTGGCCATGCCCAACCACCAGGGCAACATGTACGCAGCCCATCAGCTGAAGAATCTGGGCTTCGAGTGTCAGGTTGCCGCCATAGCCCGCTACCCGGAAGAAGTGGAAGAGCTTTCGGCAATAGGCGTGTGCACCGCTTTTAATATGTACGAGCAGGCGGGCGAGGGGCTTGCGCGCAAGGCAATGGAAGGCTGCTTCCTCACCCCATGACAGGCCGTTGAAAAGGGGCGGTCTGCTGCGTTGCCGCGAACGGTGCAGACCCTTACGTATGTCTGTATACGTAGCGGCCCTGCCCCGTTCTTGCGCCTTGCATCCCGCCCCTTTTGAACGGCCTGTGCATGTTGAGGGATGTTGAGGGATGTTGAAAATGGGTTGAAAATGGGCGGTCTGCCGCGTTGCCGCGAACGGTGCAGACCCGAAACGGAAACGGCAGATGTTGCCCTTCGCGCTGTCAGGGACTATAGTCCCCCTGCGTAGAGACAACCCCGCGCCATTGCGGCGCGGAACAACCCGCCGCACCCGCGCGCCCGTTGCGGCAGCCGCCTGTGCAGGCATTCGGACCATAATGCAGCATCCATCATGCGCTCCCCGCACCGACTGGCTTGAACTGGGTCAGGACGTGCTGAATATTGAAATAGAAGGCCTGAAGGCCGTGCGCGACCGCCTGAACGGGCCGTTTGTGGACGCCGTGACCCTGCTGGCGCAGTGCGCCGGAAGGGTGGTGGTGACGGGGCTGGGCAAGTCCGGCCTTGTGGGACGCAAGCTTGCCGCCACCTTTTCTTCCACAGGCACGCCCT
>CAYRLL010000043.1:0-22498 GCA_964425115.1 uncultured Desulfovibrio sp.
ATGCAAACAGCCTGCGCCGCGACAGCCGCTTCGTGGTGGTGGACTGCGCCGCTCTTACGGAAACGCTGGTGGAGTCCACCCTCTTCGGGCACAAAAAAGGTTCCTTCACCGGCGCGCAGCAAGATCAGGACGGGCTGGTCAAGGTGGCGGACAGGGGCACTCTTTTTCTGGACGAAGTGGGCGAAATGCCCCTCTCCATCCAGAAATCCTTCCTGCGTTTTCTGCAGGAGCGGGTATTCCGTCCCGTGGGAGGCACGCAGGAGATCAAGAGCGATTTCCGCCTCATTTCCGCCACCAACAAGGATCTGGACCAGATGGTGGAACGCGGCGAATTCCGCAAGGATCTCCTTTTCCGCCTGAAGACCATGCACATAAAACTGCCCCCGCTACGCCTGCGCTGCGATGACCTTAAACCGCTCGCCATGTTTTATGTGAACAGGCTCTGCGAGCAGTACGGCGTGCCCAACAAGGGTTTCTCGTCAGACTTTTTCGGCACGCTGGCTGGCTACGACTGGCCGGGTAACGTACGCGAACTGTTCAACGTGCTGGAACGTGCCTTCGTTTCGTCCGGCATGGAATCCATGCTCTACGCCATGCACCTGCCGCACGACCTGCGCATAAAGGTGGCCAAGGCCAATCTTTCCCGCACCCCCGGTGAGGCATGTTCGAACACGTTCTCTCAAGCAGCCGCACCGCTCGCGTCATCGCCGGCGGGCGTGGTGCCGCCTGCGCCCCAGTCTGAAAAAACGGACACCACCTTTGAACAATCCTTGGCCACTTCCCTTGCCGCCATGCACCTTCCTGAGCTCAAAGACATGAAAAAACTGCTTGAACGTCTGTATATAGAGGCCCTTATCGTCCAGACAGGGGGCAACGTGCAGGAAATCATCAGCCGTTCCGGACTTTCCCGGTCGCATTTTTATGCGTTGCTCAAAAAGAATAATATCAACCTGTAACGTGCCGGCGTTAGACTCTGCAGGCTCCTGCGAGCCGGCCCCGCATTGGTTTTAGATATTGTTTGCGCATTCACTTTGCAGTATGATGTCCCACTCTCGCAGAATGCGTCCGTTTTTTCAGACACACACCGGAGCATGATTTTTTCCTTCAATGCCGCATCCGGCAAGGATACAGCCCGCATCATGCGGGTCAACTAAGGCGGGCGCGCTCCCGGGGCATGCTTTTTTTCAGACTCGCAAAGCGGCTCTAGCCCGGCCAAATTTTGCCTAAAGGGGGTAACACGAAGAAATACAAGAACTTTACCACATCGCGCAATCTGGCATATTTTTTGTTAAAGCACCCACGGTTCACCAGCCAACCAAACAGCCGGGGCGAGACGGGGAAAAACTCGCGCCGAAGCCGATGATCATATCCTGATCACTGCCTGGGGATGGCAACCGGGGCAGCATGACACCATGCTTCAAGGTTAGACAAAGGAGTTATCGAATGGCCAAAACGATGAAAACCATGGATGGCAACACCGCTGCCGCGTACATTGCGTACGCCCTGAGCGACACCGCCGCCATCTACCCCATTACTCCCTCCTCCAACATGGGCGAAGTAGCCGATGACTGGGCAGCGCAGGGCAAGAAGAACCTCATGGGCCAGACCGTGGCCGTCCGCCAGCTGCAGTCCGAAGCGGGCGCAGCGGGCGCCGTGCACGGCTCTCTGGCAGCAGGGGCTCTCACCACGACCTTCACTGCGTCGCAGGGTCTGCTCCTCATGATCCCCAATATGTACAAAATCGCCGGCGAACTGCTTCCCGGCGTTTTCCATGTCTCCGCACGCGCTCTGGCTTCCCATGCACTCTCCATCTTCGGTGACCATCAGGACGTCATGGCTTGCCGCCAGACAGGCTTCGCCTTCCTGGCATCCAACTCCGTTCAGGAAGCAATGGACATGGCGCTTGTTGCCCACCTTGCCGCCATTGAGTCCAGCGTTCCCTTCTGTCACTTCTTCGATGGCTTCCGCACCTCCCACGAGCTGCAGAAGATTGAAGTCATCGACTATGAAGACATCGCCAAACTGGTGAACTGGGAAAAGGTTGAGGCATTCCGCCACAACGCCATGAACCCGGAACACCCGCATATCCGCGGAACCGCCCAGAACCCGGATATCTACTTCCAGGCCCGCGAAGCCTGCAATCCCTACTACATGGCAGTGCCCGGCCACGTAGAAGCGGCGATGAAGAAGGTCGGCGACCTGACCGGACGCAAGTACAAGCTGTTCGACTATGTCGGTCACGAGGAAGCCGAGCGCGTCATTATCTGTATGGGCTCCGGTAACGAGACCATTGAAGAAGTGGTCAACTACCTGCTCGCCAAGGGCGAGAAGGTGGGCCTCATCAAGGTCCGTCTGTACCGTCCCTTCTCCGCAGACCACATGCTGCAGGTTCTGCCCGCCACGGCAGAAACCATCACCGTGCTCGACCGCACCAAGGAACCCGGCGCACTGGGCGACCCCCTGTACATGGACGTCTGCACCGCCTTCATGGAACGCGGCGAAATGCCCACCATCATCGGCGGCCGCTACGGCCTCGGTTCCAAGGAATTCACCCCCGCCGACGTGCTGGCCGTGTTCAACAACATGAAGGTGGCCGGTCCCAAGAACCACTTCACCGTGGGCATCACCGACGACGTGACCGGCTCCTCCCTTGAAGTGGGCAGCGTGCTCGACACCGTTCCCGCAGGCACCGTGCAGTGCAAGTTCTTCGGCCTCGGTGCCGACGGCACCGTGGGCGCCAACAAGGAAGCCATCAAGATCATCGGTGACAACACCGACATGTACGCACAGGGCTACTTCGCGTACGACTCCAAAAAGTCCGGCGGCTTCACCGTTTCGCACCTGCGCTTCGGCAACCAGCCCATCCAGTCCACCTATCTGGTGAACAACGCAGACTACGTGGCCTGCCACAAGTCTGCCTACGTGAACCAGTACGATGTGCTGGAAGGCATCAAGCCCGGCGGCACCTTTGTTCTGAACTCCAACTGGACCCTCGAGGACATGGAGAAGGAACTGCCCGCTTCCATGAAGCGCGCCATCGCCAACAAGGGCCTGAAGTTCTACAACATCGATGCAGTGAAGATCGCATCCGAAGTGGGCCTCGGCGGCCGCATCAACATGGTCATGCAGACCGCGTTCTTCAAGCTTGCCAACGTGATGCCCTTTGAAAAGGCCATCGAACTGCTGAAGAAGTCCATCCACAAGGCCTACGGCAAGAAGGGCGAAAAGATCGTCAGCATGAACGTTCAGGCCGTGGACAAGGCCGTGGACGCCCTTGTTGAAGTGAAGTACCCCGCCGCATGGGCCACCGCAGAATGCTGCACCGCCGTGGCGGACGACGCTCCCGACTTCATCAAGAACGTGGTGCGTCCCATCCTCGCCCAGCAGGGCGACAAGCTGCCCGTCTCCTCCTTCGAGCCGGACGGCCTGTTCCCCGTGGGCACCGCCGCCTTTGAAAAGCGCGGCGTTGCCATCAACGTGCCGCAGTGGCTGCCGGAAAACTGCATCCAGTGCAACCGTTGCTCCTACGTGTGCCCGCATGGCACCATCCGTCCCTACCTTGCCACCGCTGATGAACTGGAAGGCGCTCCGGCCTCCTTCGTCACCGTGGAAGCCAAGGGCAAGGAACTGAAGGGCCTGCAGTACCGTCTGCAGGTGTACGCTCAGGACTGCCTCGGCTGCGGTTCCTGCGCAGATGTGTGCCCCGCCAAGGAAAAGGCGCTGGTCATGCAGCCCATCGAAACCCAGCTCGGCGAGCAGGTGCCCAACCTCGCCTTTGCCGAAGCCAACGTATCCCTCAAGACCGACCTCATGGAGCGCGATTCCCTCAAGGGTTCGCAGTTCCAGCAGCCGCTCATGGAATTCTCCGGCGCCTGCGCAGGCTGCGGCGAAACCCCCTATGTGAAGCTGCTCACCCAGATGTTCGGCGAACGCATGATCGTTGCCAACGCCACGGGCTGCTCCTCCATCTGGGGTGCCTCCGCGCCCACCACGCCTTACACCGTGAACCAGGACGGCCACGGCCCGGCATGGGGCAACTCCCTGTTCGAAGACGCAGCCGAATTCGGCTACGGCATGGGCATGGCGTTCAACCAGCGCCGCGCACGTCTGGCCGATCTGGTCAAGAAAGCCATAGACACCGTTGAAACCGCCGAAATGAAGTCCGCTCTGGAAGCATGGCTCGCCGCCAAGGACGATGCAGAAGGCTCCAAGCAGGCAGGCGACGAGGTGCTCACCCTCATCGAGGCAGGCGTGGAAGAAAGCGCCCTGCTGGATGAAATCCACTCCATGGCCGACCTGTTCACCAAGAAGTCCGTATGGATCTTCGGCGGCGACGGCTGGGCATACGACATCGGCTTCGGCGGCGTGGACCACGTGCTCGCCTCCGGTGAGGACATCAACATCCTCGTCATGGACACCGAAGTATACTCCAACACCGGCGGCCAGTCTTCCAAGGCAACCCCGCTCGGTTCCATCGCCAAGTTCGCCGCCTCCGGCAAAAAGACCGGCAAGAAGGACCTCGGCCAGATGGCCATGACCTACGGCTACGTGTACGTCGCCTCCGTTTCCATGGGCGCGAACATGAACCAGGTCATCAAGGCCTTCAAGGAAGCGGAAGCCTACAAGGGCCCCTCGCTTGTCATCTGCTACGCTCCCTGCATCAACCAGGGCATCCGCAAGGGTATGGGCAAGTCCATGGAAGAAGGCAAGCTGGCCGTGGAAACCGGCTACTGGCCTCTCTACCGCTTCAACCCCGAACTGGCCGACAAGGGCGAGAATCCCTTCAAGCTGGAATGCAAGGCCCCCAACGGCAAGCTGCAGGAGTTCCTCTCCGGCGAAAACCGTTACGCCATGCTGGAAAAGATGGCCCCGGAAGAGTCCAAGCGTCTGCGTGCCCTCATCGAGAAGGAGTACGAGGAGCGCTTCCTCTACCTCAAGGCCCTGAGCGAACTGCCGGGCATCCATGTTGACGCATCTGCGGCAACCCCCGGCACCGCTGCCAAGAAGGACACAGGCGAGTTCTGCACCACGACCGAGACCCCTGAGCATGCCAAGCCGGAATCCGGCGCGGCCTGCGACGATGGCCGCGGCGCAAAATAAACGTCTGATCTAAGGTATCCGTGGTGCCCGGAGCAGAAGAGGAACTACTCCGGGCACCATTTCATCTCTACGGCGTTTTAGGTGGTTTAACGCCGTACAATCTCAACACGAAAGAGGAGTAGTCTATGTTGGCACTGCTTGCCATTCTGCCGATTCTGGCAGCCCTTGTCCTGATGGTTGGCCTGCGCTGGCCTGCAACAAAGGCAATGCCCATTGCATGGGCATGCGCCGCAGCCGGCGCCATGTACGGCTGGGGCATTGAAGCATCGACCATTGCAGCAATGACGTACCACGGCATCATCACTGCTGTCGGCGTTCTCATCATTGTTTTCGGTGCCATTCTCATCCTGTACACCCTGCAGTACAGCGGCGGCATGGAAACCATTCAATACGGCATGCAGAAGATCTCTGCCGACCACCGTATTCAGGCCATCATCATCGGCTACATGTTCGCAGCGTTCATCGAAGGCGCCGCCGGCTTCGGCACTCCCGCAGCTCTGGCCGCTCCCCTGCTGCTGGCACTCGGCTTCCCTCCTCTGGCTGCCGCAGTTATCTGCCTCGTGTTCAACTCGTTCCCCGTATCCTTCGGTGCTGTGGGCACCCCCATCATTCTGGGCCTGAGCTACGTGAAGCCTCTGGTCAACGAAGCAGTGGCCGCCGGAATTCCCGGTCTGAACTTTGGCTCCTATGAAGAGTTCAGCAAGGTTATCGGCCAGTGGGCAACCATTTTCCACGGCGTTATGGCGTTCATCCTCCCCATCTTCATGCTGGGCTTCATCACCCGTTTCTTCGGCCCCAGCCGCTCCTGGGCAGATGGCTTCAAGGCATGGAAGTTCTGCGTGTTCGCAGCCGTTGCCTTCCTCGTTCCCTACCTTACCTTCGCATGGCTGGTCGGACCTGAATTCCCGTCTCTCATCGGCGGCCTCATCGGTCTCGGCATCATCGTGCTCGGCGCCAAGAACGGCTTCTGCCTGCCCGCAGAAAAGTGGACCTTCGGCGACCACAAGAACTGGGATCCCAGCTGGACCGGTGAAATCTCCGTTGCCGACACCAAGGAATTCAAGTCCCACATGTCCCAGTTCAAGGCATGGCTCCCCTACGTGCTTATCGGTGCCATTCTCGTTATCACCCGTATCCCCGAACTGGGCCTCAAGGGCCTGCTCAGCGGCGTGAAGCTGGACTTCACCGCAGAGTTCCTCGGCCACCCCGAAATCAAGAACAGCATCCAGTACCTGTACCTGCCCGGCACCATTCCCTTCATGCTGGTTGCCCTGCTCACCATTCCGCTGCACGGCATGAGCGGCGAAAAGGCAAAGAAGGCATGGTCGGTTTCGTTCGCCAAGATGAAGAACCCCACCATAGCACTGTTCTTCGCAGTGTCTACCGTGTCCATCTTCCGTCTTTCCAACGTCAACCCCAACGGGCTTGATTCCATGCCTCTGGAACTGGCAAAGGCCGTTTCCGGCATCGTCGGCAACGGCTGGCCCATGTTCGCCTCCGTTGTGGGCGGCCTCGGCGCCTTCATCACCGGTTCCAACACCGTGTCCGACCTGCTCTTCGCTGAATTCCAGTGGGGCGTGGCAACCCAGCTTGAACTGCCCCGTCAGATCATCGTTGCCCTGCAGGTTGTCGGCGGTGCTGCCGGTAACATGATTTGTATCCACAACATCGTGGCAGCCTGCGCGGTGGTCGGTCTCTCCGGCATGGAAGGCACCATCCTCAAGCGCACTGTATGGCCCTTCCTGCTGTACGCGCTCGTGGTAGGCGTCATGGGTTCGATAATGAGCTTCGTCCTCTTCCCGACCCTGTTCTAACCCCCCCGTCTCTTGCCGGGAGCGAGCCGCGCGATGCTCGCTCCCGGCATTTGCAATCAAAGGATTCCAAGCCGTAAACGCCTGCCGCGCATAACGGCTCACTGAACGACAGTACCCGTATTTAGACCGCCTATGTCCCCAGTTGCCGGATTCCGGGGCATCAGGCTTCGTACCTTAACCCACACCGGAGGAACTTCTCCATGCTCAGTGAATCCATCATTAAGGAATTCAAGTCCATCGTAGGCGACGAAAACGTCTTCACCACCGAAGCCGACCGCCAGTCCTACTCGTACGATTCAGCAGTGCTCGATCCTGTTGTCCCTGCACTGGTTGTTCGCCCGACCAACTCCGAACAGCTCGGAAAGGTCGTTGCCCTGTGTAACGAGAACAACAACCCCATCACCGTTCGCGGTGCAGGCACCAATCTTTCCGGTGGCACCATTCCCGACAAGCGCGACGGCATCGTGGTGCTCACCAACGGTCTGAACAAAATTCTGGAAATCAACGAACAGGACCTCTACGCCGTGGTGCAGCCCGGCGTGGTTACCGCCAAGTTTGCAGCAGAAGTAGCCAAGCGCGGCCTCTTCTACCCCCCGGACCCGGGTTCCCAGGCAGTATCCACCCTCGGCGGAAACGTTGCGGAAAACGCCGGCGGCCTGCGCGGTCTCAAGTACGGCGTAACCAAAGACTACGTCATGGGCATAGAGTTCTTCGACGTGAACGGCCAGTTGGTCAAGACCGGCTCGCGCACCGTCAAGTGTGTCACCGGCTACAACCTCGCCGGACTCATGGCCGCTTCTGAAGGCACCCTCGGCGTATTCAACGAAATCATTCTCAAGCTCACCCCGCCCCCGGCAGCCTCAAAGGCCATGATGGCCGTGTTCGATGACGTGAACAAGGCTTCCGAGGCCGTTGCGGGCATCATTGCCGCCCACGTGGTTCCCTGCACCCTCGAGTTCATGGACCAGGCCTGCATGCGCTATGTAGAAGACTTCACCAAGGCCGGCCTGCCTGTGGATTCCGCCGCCATCCTGCTTATCGAGGTGGACGGACACCCCGGTCAGGTGGCTGATGAAGCCGAAACCGTGGTCAAGGTGCTGGAAAAGACCGGTGCCACAAAGATCGTGGTCGCCAAGGACGCCGCAGAAAAGCTAAAGCTGTGGGAAGCCCGCCGCAACGCGCTGCCTTCCCTTGCCCGCGCCCGTCCCACCACCGTGCTGGAAGACGCCACCGTGCCGCGTTCGCAGATTCCGGCCATGGTCGCCGCCATCAATAACATCGCCAAGAAGTACGACATCCAGATCGGCACCTTCGGTCACGCCGGTGACGGCAACCTGCACCCCACCATCCTGTGCGACAAGCGCGATGCCAAGGAATTCCACCGTGTGGAAGCAGCCGTGGACGAAATCTTCGACGTGGCCCTTTCGCTCAAGGGCACCCTTTCCGGCGAGCACGGCATAGGCATGGCCAAGTCCAAGTGGATGGAGAAGGAAACCTCCCGCGCCACCATCGAGTACTCGCTGAATATGAAGAAGGCCATTGACCCCAAGAATATTCTGAACCCCGGCAAGATCATCGCTGGGAGGTAAATCATGGCCGATCTGAACAAACTCGCAAAAATGCTCCAGGAACTGGACGACATGATGGTTGCCTGCATGAAGTGCGGCATGTGCCAGGCTGTCTGTCCCGTCTTCACGGAGACGATGAAGGAAGCAGATGTCACCCGGGGCAAGATCGCCCTGCTGGAAAATCTGGCCCACGAAATGATCCGCGATGCGGAAGGCGTGCAGGAACGGCTGAACCGCTGTCTGCTGTGCGGCTCCTGCGCCTCCAACTGTCCTTCCGGCGTGAAGGTCATGGATATCTTCCTGCGCGGCCGCACCATCGTGAACACCTACATGGGCCTTTCGCCCGTCAAAAAAGCCATCCTGCGCGGCATGGTGGGCAACCCCAAGCTGTTCAACATGCTGCTGGACGTAGGCTCCAAGTTCCAGGGCATCTTCACCTCGCAGGCAAACGAACTGCTCGGCTCCTCGTGCTCCAAGTTCCTTTCGCCCATCATAGGCGACAGGCACTTCTCGCCCCTTGCCAAGCAGTCGCTGCACAGCAAATACGGCACCATAGACACCCCCACGGGCAAGTCCGGCATCCGTGTGCTGTTCTTCCCCGGCTGCGTGGCAGACAAGATGTACACCAAGGCCGGCGAAGCCTGCCTCAAGGTCTTCCGTCACCACGGCGTAGGCGTGTGGATGCCCGCCGCTCAGGCCTGCTGCGGCATTCCGGCCCTCTCCGCCGGCGACCGCGTAGCCTATGACAAGATGGTCAAGTTCAATGTGAACATCTTTGCAGACGGCAACTATGACTACATCGTCGCTCCGTGCGGCTCCTGCATTTCCACCATCCACGAGCTGTGGCCCCAGTTCGCAGGCGAATATTCTGAAGACCTGCGCAACAAGATCAGCCGCATTGCGGCCAAGGCCATGGATATAAACCAGTTCGTGGTGGATGTGCTGGGCGTCAAGCCTGCAGAAGCCCCCAAGGGCGGCACCAAGGTCACCTTCCATGACTCATGCCATCTGAAAAAGAGCCTCGGCGTGGCCTCGCAGCCCCGCGACCTCATCCGCATGAACCCCAACTATGAACTGGTAGAGATGAACGAAGCCGACCGCTGCTGCGGCTGCGGCGGCACCTTCAACCTCTACCACTACGATCTTTCCAAAAAGATCGGCGAGCGCAAGCGCGAGAATATCGTTGCTTCCAGCGCAAAAATAGTGTCCACCGGCTGCCCCGCGTGTATGATGCAGATGACGGACATGCTGTCGCAGCACAACGACAGCGTGGCCGTAAAACATAGCATTGAGATATACGCGGAAACGCTCTAATGTAATACAATGCATCCGCCCCTCACGGGAGGGGCGGATGTCCATACGTCTCGGGAATGGGTCCCGTTACGCCCCGGAGCCGGCATCGCGCCCGGCAAGTGTCTGGATATGCAAGGAGCCTCAACCGTGTCCAACAACCTGTACATCACTGCCACGGAATCCAAGAGCGGCAAGTCCGCCGTCGTACTGGGCATGATGCAACTACTGCTCAGAGATGTCCGCAAAGTCGCCTTCTTCAGGCCCATCATCAACAACCTCAAGCAGGAAACGCGTGACCACGATATCAATCTCATCCTCACGCACTTCGGGCTGGACATCCCTTACGAGGATACCTACGCCTACTCCCTGCACGAAGCCCGCGAACTGATCAACCACGGTCAGCACGCCACGCTGCTGGACAACATCCTCAACAAGTACAAGAAGCTCGCAGACAACTACGACTTCGTGCTGTGCGAGGGAACCGACTTTCTGGGCAAGGATGCGGCATTCGAATTTGACCTGAACGCAGACATCGCCGCCAACCTCGGCTGTCCCGTGGTGGTCATTGCCAACGGGCAGGGCAAGGGAACGGAAGAAATCATCAGCTCCACCCAGCTTACCATCGACTCTCTGGAGGAGAAGGGGCTGGACATCGTCTCCGCCATCATCAACCGGGCAGATGTCGCCTCGGTAAACGCCGAGCAGATCATCGGCTCTCTGCTGTGCAAGACCCGCTGCACCAACCCGCTCTGCGTCTTCGTCATTCCGGAAGAGCCCACCCTCGGCAAACCCACCATGAATGACGTCAAAAAGTGGCTCAAGGGCACGGTGCTCTACGGTCACGGACGTCTGGATACGCTGGTGGACGACTACCTCATCGCCGCCATGCAGATAGGCAACTTCCTCGATTACGTGAACACGGGCAGCCTCATCATCACCCCCGGCGACCGCAGCGACATCATCATCGCCACCCTTGCCACGCGCCTGTCCAACGCCTATCCCGATATTTCCGGCATCGTGCTCACGGGCGGCCTTCAGCCCGCGCCCAACGTGCACCGCCTCATAGAAGGCTGGACAGGTGTGCCCGTGCCCATCCTGCTGGTGAAAGAGCACACCTACCTCACCACCCAAATCCTGAACGACCTGTACGGAAAGATTGACCCCGAGAACGAACGTAAGATAAACACCGCCCTCGGCGTGTTCGAGCGGCATGTGGATACGGCGGAAATCGCCCGCCGCGTCATCGGCCGCAAGTCTTCCAAGGTCACCCCCAAGATGTTTGAGTTCAACCTCATCGAAAAGGCCAAGCGCAACAAAATGCGCATCGTGCTGCCGGAAGGCACGGATGAGCGCATCCTGCGCGCCGCCGAAATTCTCGACCGGCGCGGCGTGGCCGAAATCATCCTGCTGGGTGATGCGGACGAGGTGGGCAAAAGGATTTCCGAACTGGGTCTGGACCTCGGCGATGTGCAGATCATTCAGCCCGATCTGTCTCCCAAGTTCAGCCAGTACGTGGAAGCCTACTACGATTTCCGCAAGGCCAAGGGCATAAGCATGGAACAGGCGCGGGACGCCATGAGCGACCCCACCTACTTCGGCACCATGATGGTAAAGATGGACGATGCGGACGGCATGGTCTCCGGTGCCATAAACACCACGGCCCACACCATCCGCCCGGCATTCGAATTCATCAAGACCAAGCCTGCGGCCTCCATCGTCTCGTCGGTGTTCCTCATGTGCCTCAAGGACCGGGTGCTGGTCTTCGGCGACTGCGCCGTCAACCCCAACCCCTCCTCGGAACAGCTTGCGGAAATCGCCATCAACTCGGCGGAAACCGCCCGCATCTTCGGCGTAGAACCGCGTATCGCCATGCTCTCATACTCCACCGGCTCGTCCGGCAAGGGTGCAGACGTGGAAAAGGTTATCGAAGCCACACGCATAGCCAAAGAACGCGCCCCCGAACTGCTGCTGGAAGGCCCGCTCCAGTACGATGCGGCCATCGATGAATCCGTTGCCGCCACCAAGCTGCCCAATTCGCAGGTTGCGGGCAAGGCCACGGTCTTCATCTTCCCGGACCTGAACACCGGTAACAACACGTACAAGGCGGTGCAGCGTGCCGCCAATGCTGTAGCCATCGGCCCCGTGCTGCAAGGTCTTAACAAGCCCGTTAACGACCTTTCCCGCGGCTGCACGGTGCCGGATATAGTCAACACCGTCGCCATAACCGCCATTCAGGCGCAGGCGGAAAAAGGACTGCTGTAGCAGCCCCCAAGGAATCAGGAACCATGAACGTACTCGTTATCAACTCCGGCTCGTCTTCCTTTAAATACCAGCTCATCGACATGAATACCGAAGCATCGCTGTGCTCCGGTCTTGTCGAGCGCATCGGCGAAGCTCAGGGCAAACTTACCCACAAAGTTATGCCCGGCACCGCTGAAGAGAAGAAGTTCACCGTGGAACAGCCCTTCCCCGACCATGTGGCCGGCATGAAGACCGTGGTGGACATCCTCACCGATGCCGAGCGCGGCGTCATCAAGGACAAGTCGGAAATCCACGCCATCGGCCACCGCGTGGTGCAGGGCGGCGAAACCTTCTCCAAGTCCGTGGTGGTGGACAATGTTGTCCGTGCCGCCATCCACGACAACATCCCCCTTGCCCCCCTGCACAACCCCGCCAACCTCTCCGGCATTGAAGTGGCGCAGGAACTCTTCCCCGGCGTGCCTTCCGTGGCTGTTTTCGACACGGAATTCCATCAGACCATGCCCGCCAAGGCATACCTGTACCCGCTGCCCACCAGCCTGTACAAGGAACTGAAGATCCGCCGCTACGGCTTCCACGGCACCTCGCACCGTTTTGTCACCAAGCAGGCAGCCAAGTTCCTCGGCAAAAAGGCAGATGAGGTCAACCTCGTCACCTGCCATCTGGGCAACGGCTGCTCCATGGCTGCGGTCAGAAACGGCAAGTGCATTGATACCAGCATGGGCATGACCCCCCTCGCCGGTCTGATGATGGGCACCCGCTGCGGCGACATAGACCCCGCCATCCTGCCCTTCCTCGCCGAGAACAAGGGCCTTACCATCAAGGAAATCGACGCCATCCTGAACAAGGAATCGGGCCTCAAGGGCGTGTGCGGCATGAACGACATGCGCGACATCCACACCGCACGCCTTGAAAAGGGTGACGACAAAGCCCAGCTTGCCTTCGAAATGTTCTGCTACCGCATCAAGCAGTACATCGGCGCCTACATTGCCACCGTGGGTCCCATCGACGCCGTGGTCTTCACCGCCGGCGTGGGTGAGAACGATGAATACATGCGTGCAGAAGTCTGCAAAGACATGGAACATCTGGGCATTGAAATCGATCTGGAAGAAAACAATACCCGCCGCGGCGTTGCCCGCTCCATCAGCAAGGGCGGCAAGGTGCAGGTGCTGATCATTCCCACCAATGAGGAACTGGAAATCGCACAGGCAACCGTGGACGTGCTGAAGGGCTAATCCCTTTCACACAGGTTCTGCATTCCCGGGGCGGGGCTGTGCGCAGCCCTGCCCCTTTGCCTTTACCCGCCGCGCGGCACGCACAGAAGGAAAAACGGCATGAACGGCATATACATCGCTTCCACCGGGGTTTTTGCAGGTAAAAACATCACCACGCTGGCACTGGGCCTTGCTCTGCAAAAACAGGGGCTGCGCGTGGGCTACATGAAGCCCGTGGGCGCGCTGCCCGTCACCGTGGACGAGGTGCAGGGCGATGAAGACGCCATGCTCATCCGCGAGGTGCTGGGGCTGGAAGCCTCCCCGGACATGCTCACCCCCGTGCTCATCCCCCACAACCTGCGCGCCACCCGGCTGGGCGAATGCGGCAACTGCATGCAGCGCGTGCGCTATGCGTATGCCGCCCTCTCCCGCGACAAGGATGTCATGCTGGTCTGCGGCAGCGGCTCCTTCCTGTACCGGGGCAAGCATCTGGGCGTAGACGGGCTTGCCGTCTCCCGCGCGCTGGGGCTGCAAACCCTGCTGGTGGACCGCTACGACACCACCCTGCATTACGACGCGGTACTCACCATCCGCGAGCAGCTGAACGATTCCCTGATGGGCGTGCTCTTCAACGACGTACCGGAACACTTCATGCGCGATGCGGAAGAAATTCTGGTGCCCTACCTGAGAGACAAGGGCATAGACGTACTGGGCATCATCCCGCGCGATCCGCTACTCAACGCCATCAAGGCATCAGAACTGGCGTGGCGGCTCGGCGGCAAGATCATCTCCGGCAACGCCCACTCCCAGCGCATCATCGAAGATTTCCTCATCGGCACCATGCAGGTGGAAAACTTCATGGCACATTTCCGCAGGCAGCAGCACTCTGCCACCATCGTGGGCGGCGACAGAACCGACCTGCAACTGGTCGCGCTGGAAGGCGACTGCCCCTGCCTCATCCTCACCGGCAACATCACGCCCAACGAACTGGTGCGCGCCCGCTCGGAACAGAAGGGCGTTCCCGTCATTCAGGTCAGCGCAGATACCTACACCGTTGCCAAGCACATGGAGCACATTCTGGGCAGCCAGAAGCTGCGCGAGCTGGTCAAGATCGAGCGCGCCGCCTCGCTGGTCGGCAGCGTGGTAGATATGCAGCGCATCCGCGCCGCCGTTGCTCCCTGATCATTCCCTTATCATTCCCTGATCCTTCCCTGACCCTTCCCGTTCCCTTCCCGGTCCCTTCCCGTTCACCTCTAGGTATCCCTCCCCGGCACAGCGTAACCGTTTTGCCACGCCCGCGTAACGCTACGGCGATTGCTCCCTGACTATACTGCGCAAGGCTGCATACCATGCAGAGCCTGTCCACAGTATGTCCCATCAAAAGGAGCAATCGAGTCATGATGAAGAAGTTTCGCGCGTTCATGCACACGGTTCTGGCTGCGGCAGTGCTCTGCACCACGCTGCTGTTCTCATCGGTCGCCATGGCTAACGAAATTACCGTCTACACCTCCTACGAGGAAGACGAAGCGGCGGCGTTTCTCGCCGCCATGCAGCGCGACCTGCCGGGCCTTAAAGTCAACCTGCTGCGCCTCTCCACAGGCGACCTGCATGCCCGCATGCTGGCAGAAGCCGATAATCCCCGCCACGATGTCATCTGGGGCTGGGCCGTTACCAATATGGTAGACCCCCGCATCCTCAACATGCTTGAACCCTACAAGCCCAAGGGCATTGAGCGCGTTCCCGCCCGCTTCCGCGATGCGCAGGACCGCTGGTTTGCCACCACCGGCTACATGGCGGCCTTCTGCGTGAATAACGAAGTGCTTGCCCGCAAAAACCTCCCCATGCCCACCTCGTGGGAAGACCTGCTCAAGCCTGAATTCAAGGGCGAGGTGGTCATGCCCAACCCCGCCAGTTCCGGCACCGGCTACCTGCAAATCGCCTCCCTGCTCCAGATGAAGGGCGAGGAAGAAGGCTGGAAATACCTGAGCGATCTGGACAAGAACATCGCCCAGTACATCAAGAGCGGTTCCCGCCCCTGCAACGCCGCCAGCGCCGGTGAATTTGCCGTGGGCGCCTCCTTTGCCCTGCGCGCCATAAAGAATATCAACGAAGGCTACCCCATCACCATGGTCATTCCCAAGGAAGGAGCGGGCAACGAGCTGGAAGCAACCGCCCTCATGAAGACCTCCCGCAACAAAGCGGCCGCCAAGCAGTTCATAGACTGGGCACTCAGTGACACCGCAGTGAACGAATACTATGTGTGGAAGGAAATCGTCACCGTCAGCGGCGGCACCATGCCGGAGGCCTTCATCAGCGCCGGACTGCCCAAAGACATAGGCTCCGTCATGGTGGATATGGACTTTGCATGGTCCGCCCAGAACCGCGACCGCATCCTGCAGCAGTGGCAGAAGACGCTGGAACGCTAATTCCGTTCCGCTCCGGCAGCCGGGGCATACTCTGGCCCCTGCGCGGGCCGGAAGCGTAAACGGTCATCTTGCAGCCCTCTGCCTATCCTGTGCGGCCCCGAAAAACGGGGCCGCACCTCCCCATGCCGGGAGCATGCAGACAAGCCGGATGCCTTGGGCATCACGCCGGGGAGTTTTCACATGACATTAGAAATCTGCGACGTCACAAAGCGCTTCGGACGCATCAAGGCACTGGATACTGTCTCCATCTCCATAGAATCAGGCAGCCTCGTCTGTTTCCTCGGACCTTCGGGATGCGGAAAAACCACCTTGCTGCGTGTCATCGCCGGACTGGAATCACACGACAGCGGCTCCCTGCGCCTCAACGGTAAAGACCTTTCCCGTGTGCCCGCACGCAACCGCAACTTCGGCGTGGTGTTCCAGTCATACTCCCTGTTCCCCAACCTCACGGTGACAGCCAACATCGCCTACGGACTGGAGTGCCGCAAATGGCCTAAAAAACTTATCACCTCGCGGGTGGAGCAAATGCTGGAACTTGTCCAGTTGCGCGATCACGCCGCAAAGAACCCTCACCAGCTTTCAGGCGGCCAGCAGCAACGCATTGCGCTGGCAAGGGCGCTCGCCCCCGAACCGGCAGTGCTGCTTCTGGACGAGCCTCTTTCTGCTCTGGATGCAAAGGTCCGCGAAGAACTGCGGGCCGAGATACGCACCCTGCAGCAAAAGCTGGGCATCACCACCATCATGGTCACGCACGATCAGGAAGAAGCGCTCACCATGGCAGACAGTGTTGTCGTCATGCAGAACGGCAAGGTCATGCAAAAGGGCAGCCCCATGGATCTGTACCGCAAACCGCAGAACCGCTTTGTCGCCGAATTCATAGGGCAGATGAACATTGTGCCCGCAGGTATCGGGCTGTTCCCCATGCTCAACGGGCAGGCGGCAACAGCGCCCGCACAATCCGCCTCCGCACAGCCCGCTCTGGTGGGCATCCGGCCGGAAGACGTGCGCCTTGCCCCCCGGAACGGCGCACCTCATCTCGCCGCTGTGGTGGATAAGGTCGTCCATCTGGGCAACCTTACGCGGGTTAGCCTCAGGCTTCCTGCCGGGCAGTCCGGCAGCATGACAGACTCAGGAGCGCACGCCGCAGGTGTGTGCATCGTTGCAGAACTGCAAGGCGTGCACGATGATCTGCACATAGGCATGACGCGGGCTGTCACCTTTGCGCCGGAATCTGTCCACGTACTGGAATGGCGATGACTGAACCGGCGCGGACTCTCTCCGCCAATTACGAACCGCTGCTGAAGATTCTTGTCGCAGCCGCCATTGCCCTTCCCCTGCTCATCTTCGTGCTCTACCCGCTCATGAGCATTCTGGGCTTCAGCTTCCACACGCCGGAAGGGTTCGGGCTGGCAAACTATACCGCCACCCTCGGCACAGAACGCTTCAGGCGGCTGCTCGGCAACAGCTTTTCCGTTACCACGGTCACTACGGTAATAGCGGTTGTGCTCTCCTACGGCTTTGCCTTTGCCGTGCAACGCACCTGCCTGCCGTGCCGCAACCTGTTCCGCCTCATCGCGCTCATGCCGCTGTTCGCGCCCTCGCTGGTTCAGGCACAGGGGCTGGTGCTCATGCTGGGACGCAACGGACTCATAAACCGCGTGCTGGGTACAGATATCTCCATCTACGGCTACTGGGGCATTGTCATCTCCAGCGTGCTCTATGTGTTCCCCTACGCCTTCCTCATCCTTTCCGCCTCGCTGGCGCAGGCGGATAACCGCCTCTACGAGTCTTCGCGCATTCTGGGCGCAAGCCCCCTGCGCACCTTTCTCACCGTCACGCTTCCTTCCAACCGTTTCGCCCTTGTGGCCACCTGCTTTGTCGTCTTCACGCTGGTGATAACGGACTTCGGCAATCCCATGGTCGTGGGCGGCGACTACAGCGTGCTCGCGACAGAGGTATACAATCAGGTCATCGGTCAGGCCAACTTTGAACTCGGTGCCGTTATCGGCATGGTGCTGCTTGTTCCTGTGGCTGCGGCCGTAGGCGTGGAAAAATGGTTCAACCGTCGCAGCTACGCGCAGATTTCCGAAGGCTCGCAGCCGCTCTGCATCCGGCCGCATCCCCTGCGCGACGCCCTGTTCACCCTGTACGCCCTGCTTCTGTGCGCTGCCATTCTTGCCGTGGTGGGCATTGTCGTCTTTGCCAGCTTCACCAGGCTGTGGCCCTACCGCATGGAGCTTTCGCTGCTGCATTACGGTTTTGATGTCCAAAACGGCACCCGGCCCCTCTGGAACAGCATATACACAGGCCTCATGGCGGCGATTCTCGGCGTTACCGTGACCGGGCTGGCAGCGTACGTCACAGAAAAATTCCGCACCATTCTGGACTCCCCCCTCTACTTCCTGTGCATCGTTCCCGCCGCCATTCCGGGCATGGTGCTGGGGCTTGGATACATCCTTGCCTTCAACTCACCGGATAACCCGATCTATCCCCTCTATGGCACGCTGGTGCTCATAGCTATCTGCAACGTCTACTACTACCATGCGCAGGGCTTCCTCATCGCCTCCACCAGCATGAAGCAGATAAGCCCCTCTTTCGACGAGGCATCCTCCACACTCGGAGCAACCTTCCTGCGCACCATGCGCAAGGTCACGCTCCCCCTCATGTGGCCTACCCTTGTCGGCGTTGCCGTGTTCTTCTTCATGCGCAGCATGGTCACCTTGTCGGCGGTCATCTTCCTCATCACCCCGTCCACGCAGGTGGCGGCAGTCTCCGTCCTGCTGCTGGAAGACCGGGGGGCGGTCAATCAGGCCGCAGCCTTTTCCGTCTGCATCATGGCGGTGGTCATGCTCGCCCTTGCCGTTGCCCGGCTTGTGCTGAATGCCGCAGGCTTCCGCCACATCTCGCTTATCCGCTAGCGCAACCGGCAGCCCCCCTCCCGCACAAAGAGCAAAAGGGTATCGGTCCATCGGCCCGATACCCTTTCTGAAAAACCCGGCAATGCCTTCTGTCAGGACAGCGGCGTTCTGAAAAGAAAATGTTCCGCAAGGCCGGAGATATCCTCCAGCACCATGTCGGCATATCCGGCCAGCGTCTCCCGCGTTCCTGCCCCGGTCAGCACGCCTATGCACAGTCCCGCCCCTGCTGCACGCGCCATGGCCATATCATGGGCACTGTCGCCCACCACCGCCACAGCACCGGGGGCAAGCCCCGCAGCGTCACAAAAGGCCAGAGCCATGCCCGGCCCCGGCTTTGCGCCGTAGCCGCTGTCATACCCGGCAACAAACGAGACATACCGCTCCAGCCCGAACTGACGGGCGGCGGCTTGCGCCGCAGCCTCACTGTCGTTGGTGGCAATGCCCAGAACAAGCCCGGAGAGGGAAAGATCACGCAACAGCGTACGCAACCCCGGCACAGGCGCGGAGCTTGTTTCCGCCTCACACCGGAAAAGAGTGTCCAGCCCGTTCTTCAGTTCCGGCAGAGGAACCGATGCACCATGCTGCAACCAGAGTTCCGCAAGCTCTCCCGCATGCCCTGCCGCAATGACGGAATCGGGCAAAAAACGCCCGCTCGCCGCATCATATCCCCCTGCGTGCAGCATCTCAGCGGCAAGACGTTCGTTCCCCGCTGCGGCAAAGAGCGCCGCCTTGCGCATAATGGGCCGCCATGTCTCATGAAAATCAAAAAGAGTTCCGTCCTTGTCAAAAAGGATACCCTGAATGGCTGTATCTGTCCGCCCCATGGTATTCTCCTCGTACTGTCCGTGGGCCGCTCGCGCGCAGATTCCAACATCCCCTGCACCTGCGCCCCATGGCAGTATCGCAGCGGCGTTTGCAGCCCTTTGCAAGTACCTACCCTGCACACGTGACCGATTGTTGACGGAACATGCCCCTACGGCAACAGACGTGCTCTAAGACAGGATGAAGAAATATCCCACCCCGCTGCCCAGAAGCAGCAGGCAGGGCACCGCCAGCCTCCGCCACACCGGCACGATATCCACATGAAAATAACGGCAGGTGAGTACAAAGCAGATATGCAGCGGCGTGCACATAATGCCCGTAAAGCCGGAAAAAATGGCCAGCATCACATAGGCCATCTGGTGTTCCTGCATCCCCGTCTGGGCAAGCACGCCCGTAAGCAGCGGGAAGGTGGCCCCCACATAGGCAAGGGTAATGCCCGAAACCATGCCCACCAGAAAGGGCAGCAGCACAGCAGCCACCAGCAGCGCGGTTGCCCCGCCCGCCAGCCGCGAAATTTCTTCCACCACCCCTGCCGCCGCCAGCACGTCCTTGAAGATGAATATGGCGAACACCACCCCCAGCATCTCCCACAAATGCCCGCGCACAAGCGATTGCCACGCCAGCGGGGCACTGCCCGGATTCTGCACCATGGCCACCCCTATGGCTGCCAGCAGCGCCCCCGCCACCCCCAGTTCAAACGGCACCTGCGGAGCCCACAGGCCTATGACCACCTCCATGAGCACCGCGCCCGCTATGGCCACCAGCAGCGGCAGCCCCAGCCGCAGCACCGTACGCCAGTTCCGTGCAGGCGCGGCCGGGCAGGCCGCCCCGCCTCCATCCGCTCCCACGGCTGCAGGCAGACCGGTCTCTGCAAGGGGCAGCACAGCGGGCCGCAGCATGAAGAACCAGCCCAGTGCCAGCATCACCGCCATGCCGGGCAGCCCGTACAGGGCAATGCTGCCTATGGAGACATTGCAGATGGATGCCGCAAGGATAATCCCCGGATACAGCGGCCACCACGTCTCCCAGACATGCCGGAACCAGTAGTTCAGCAAGGCCCTGTCCGCAGGAGGCACGTCCAGCTTCTCCGAAACGCTGCCCAGCATGGGGGCAGAAAACACCGCCCCGCCCGGCATGGGCAACAGCCCGATGAGCACGGGAAAAAAGACCAGCCTCAGTCGCGGGCGGGTCAGGTATCCGGTCAGGCTGTCCATGAGTCGTGTCGCCTGTCCGGTTTTCCCCAGCAGATCGCTGAACACCAGAATCAGGGCCACGATAAGGGCCAAAAAAACCGTCTGCGGATGCACCAGCGCAAGCCCCGCCGTTGCAGGCCATTGCGCCACGGGCAACCCGAACAGCAGCGCAAGAACCACGCTGCCCAGCGATATGGAGAGAACAAGCCCCAGCCGCAGGCGAATGCCCGCAAGCATGGCCAGAAACACCGCTGCCAGTTTAATCAGCGGAACGGCTGCGTGAAGAGAGAACATGGCGCTTCCTGTCGTCAAAAGGTGAAGCCATTTCTCATCCTCCCTTTTTTCCGCTTTGTAAACCGTCGGCACACGGCACACGCATAGAGCCGCCTGTGCCCCGTCCTGCCCTGTTCTGTCCTGCCCTGTTCTGTCCCGGCCTGTTCTGTCATGGCCTGTTCTGTCCCGTCCTGCCCGGCAACTCCGCTCAGGCACCCGGCTCACCCGGCTTCATCAGGCTTCATCGGGCTTCATCGGGCTTCATCGGGCTTCATCCGGCTTCGCCCGCCTCCGCCTACCCCGGCAGCCCAAGGGCAAATCCCGCCGCCATGGCAATGCAGAACCACACCACGCCCTTCATGCGCCACGCCAGCCCGCCCCACCTGCCGGAAAGCACGGCATGCGCATCCGGTCTCATCCCCATTTCGCCGGAGCGGGTATCCTCCGGCTGGCACATAAAGCAGAACAACATGCACAGGACACGGCACAGCACACGGCACAGCGAAACACATCCACGGATCATACGGCACCTCCCCGGCACTACCGGCATTCCCGGCACTGGGCGGCGTCACCATGCACGCCGCAGAGCCGGTATACATGTCCCGTAGCATCCCGCCCGTTTCACCGGCCAATGGATATTCCCCATGGGTGTGTTCTGTTTTTGCGATTGGCTTCCCGGCCCCATCCGCGCTACATCCGGTGTATCCACACGGGCAGGAGAGGACACAACACATGGAACTGCACCAGCTACGGTCCTTCGTGGCCATTGCCGAAGAAGAAAACATGACCCGCGCGGCAGAGCGCCTCTTCCTCAGCCAGTCCGCCGTCAGCGGGCATCTGCGTGCGCTGGAGGAAGAACTCGGCGTCCCCCTCTTCCTGCGCACGGCCAAGGGTATGACACTCACCCCGGAAGGCCTGCGGCTGCTTGCACGCGCCCGCAGCATTCTGGATTCCGCCAACGCCCTGCTCAGCGAGGCACGCACGCTGGGCGGCACCCTGCACGGCACCCTGAAGATAGGCTTTAATACCGATCCGGCCTTCCTGCGCGTGGCCCTGCTCTCCACCCGCATGCGGCAGCACCACCCGGAGGTGGAGCTCAACCTCGTGCAGGCCATGACCTTCGAAGTGCTCGATGCCGTGGCAAAGGGCACCATGGATGGCGGATTCGTATACGGCACCACCGGTTCCAACCCCGCCCTCACGGGCCATGAGCTTGCGCGCGTTCCGTTAAGCATCGTGGCACCGGCCAGATGGCGCACCAGGATCGAAAGCGCAGACATGCGCGGCATCGCGGATATGCCGTGGATATGGGTTCCCCCGGCGTGCCCGTTCCACAGCCTTCTGGACAGCCATTTCGCGTCACTGGGCCTTACCCTCAGGCGCGTGGTGGAAACCGATCACGAAGACATCCTCCGCGCTCTGGTCATCGCGGGCGAAGGCCTGAGCGTTCTGCGCCGCTGCGAGGCGGAAGAACTGGAACGGCTGGGCCATGTGGCCGTGTGGCGCGGCGCGGAAATGGATATCCCCCTCACCTTTGCCTGCAAGACCGCACGCGGCGACGAACCGCTCATGCAGGCCATCCTGTCCGTGGTACAGGCGGTATGGGCCGATTCCTCCC
>CAYRLL010000044.1:0-14048 GCA_964425115.1 uncultured Desulfovibrio sp.
GGAATCTGCCGTCATAGGCCTGGTCGGTGCGGGCGGCATAGGCATGGCGCTGGACACGGCCATAAACCTGTTCCGCTGGAGTCAGGTATCCCTGATTCTCCTGTGCATCTTCGCGGTGGTCATCCTTACGGAAATCGCCACCACCTTCATCCGCAAGCGCATTCTCTGAGCGGCGGCGGCAACCTCAGGCTTGCCCCTGCCCGCCCATGCGCCCTGCCGCAGCACTGCGCCCGTGCCCTGTGTCAGGCAAAGACATGCCCGTCATAGCAGACAGGGGCCCGGCAGGCGGATATACCGGGCAAGGCATACGCACAATGCCTGCCCTCACAGCACAGGGAGCTTAATGCGGAACAGGGCCCCCTTGCCCGGTTCCGTGCGCAGTTCAAACTGCCCGCTGTGGCTGCTGGTGATAATGTAATAGGAAACGGAAAGCCCAAGCCCGGTTCCCTCGCCCACGGGCTTGGTGGTAAAAAACGGCTCAAAGGCGCGCCTGCGCTGGTCCTCTGTCATGCCGGGGCCGTTATCCTGCACCTCCATGTAGGCGTATCCTGATTTCATGTAGGTTCTCAGGGTAATGCAGGGCTTCCAGTCCGGCCCGCCGTCATATCCTGCCATGGCCTGCGCCGCGTTGCGCAGCAGGTTGAGCAGCACCTGCTCTATGCCGATACGCGAACACGAAACCAGCGGCATATCCGGGTCATACTCCCGCTCAATGCGTATATTCCGGAAATCGTAACGCCGCTCCAGATCATAATCCTTTCCGGCAAGGTCCAGCGCCTTGTCCAGCAGAAGATGCAGGTCCACCCCGCTGTGCGAAAGGTCACTGGTGCGCGAAAACTCCAGCATGCTCGCCACAATCTCCGCAGCCCGCCTGCCGGACTCAAACACGCCGTCCAGCATGTGCCATACGCCGCGTTTGTCCAGATACCGGCCGGTGGCGACAAGATCACACCCCGCCTCCTCCGCCACCTCCTGATTAACCTCAAGGTCGGGCGAGAGCCTGCGCCGTATGTTCTGCACCCCCTGCAGCACGCCTCCCAGCGGATTGTTAATCTCATGCGCCATACCCGCCGCAAGCCCGCCCACAGACATCATCTTTTCCGTCTGCACCAGCAGTTCCTGCATTCGGGTACGCTCCGAAACATCGTCCACACGGATAACGGCTCCCGGTGCCCCGCTCCTGGTATCCGCGCCTGTCCCGCCGCTGTCCCCGGTCCCGTTCACATCCGCGGCGACATCACCGAGCGGAAACACCTGCACCTCGTGGCAGCGCACGGCATAAGCCGCGCCCCCGCCCTTTCCGGCGGCCCTGCGTGCCCCCGGTGCCGCATGACGCATGGAAAGCGTTATGGTTCTGCGCTCCCGCAGGCTGTCGGCAATCTCCCCCGTATGCCCCTTAAGCAGGGGAAAAACCTCCGCCACGGACTTTCCCAGCGCATCCGCCTCGGCAATGCCGGTCTCCATACGGGCGGCGGCATTCCAGTGCGTCACGCGCTGTCCGGCATCCACGCCTATCAGCACGGAGGGCATGGCGTCCGTGATGTTGCGGATAAATCCGTTGGCCTGCAGCAACGCCTGCTCCACCCTTCTGCGCTCACTCACGTCCAGCGCCACGGTAAGGAACATGGCTCCTTCCCTGTCCGCATCCGCCCTCGGAACATGAAGTTCCTCCGCATCCCCACCTGTCTGCGCACCATCAGGAAAAACTGCCGCATCGTCCTCCGCCGGAGGGGCAAGCATAACCACGCTCACCAGCAGATGCCGCACCGAGCCGTCCGGTGCGGTATGCACCATCTCACGCACACCGCCCGGGCTTCCCGTCACGGACCCCGCGGGCGCAAACAGTTCCGCAGGCAGGCTGCCTGCCTCCGCACCTCCCTCCGTCACAGCCCCTGCCTCCAGCCCGAACAGGCGCACGGCACCGGGGCTAACCTCCTCAATGACAATCCTTCCGCCCACCCTTCTGCTCAGCAGAAACGCCGCTGTGTCCGCCGCCTGAAACAATCCCTGCAACTGCATGCGGCTTACCCGCAACGACTGTTCAAACGCCCGCTGCGCCAAAAGGTTGCGCCGCACCAGCATCATAAGCAGCATGGCCGTAACGGCTATGAAAAAC
Organism: uncultured Desulfovibrio sp.; assembly: GCA_964425115.1. GTDB lineage: Bacteria > Desulfobacterota > Desulfovibrionia > Desulfovibrionales > Desulfovibrionaceae > Halodesulfovibrio. Next base: position 2,117 of record CAYRLL010000044.1, read on the forward strand.
CACCCTTTGTAGGTCTGCACTCGCGTCATCGTGGCAGGATCATTAATAAAGGAGGCGAGAAACATATCCGAAAAACGAATCCACAGCACGCCGAACACCGCATACACAATCGTGCTCTTCAGTGCCGTCCGGGTTATGGAAAATCGCCGGCGGGGAGTGCCCTTCCTCATCACAGGCTCCTGCTTCGTTCAAAAAATACCAGAACTCCCCCGCCCATCCGTTCCGGATAAGCAACGAGCCTGCGGCGTGGCAGATTCCTGCCTCCATGCCCTGTCCGCATACGCACCTTTCCCCCGCCGGAAGCACCGCCCCGGCCGGTTAAAAGACCACGGCCTCAAACCAATACAATTCCGTCTCCGGGTCGCGCCACGCTCCCGGGGCCAATCCGGCCTTGCGGCAGGTCTGTTCCAGAAAGGTCTCCCTGTCCCATCCCCATTCCACGGGCACCTGCGGCAGCAGCAGACCGGACTGCCCTGCGCGCCGCACAATAAGGCCGTGCCTCCCCACGCAAACCTGTTCCGGATCACTGCATGGCGTCACCGGCCCAAGCACGGAAACCTCCGTCTCCAACGCCCCGTACTCGTCCTGCACCACAGGCATGAACCGCGGGTCTTCAAAGGCCGCCGCATGGGCCATGCGCGCAATCGTCAGATACAGCGGCCCGTCACCCACCACATACCCGATGCACCCCCGCAACGCGCCATGCTTCTTCAGGGTGACAAAGGCCCCCAAATGCTCTCGCAGCAAGGGGGTGGGCGGCGGGGGAACCTCATGTTCAGCGGGCGGCCCGCCCTCCCCTTCGTCCGCCAGCGCACGCAAAATGCTCCAGCGCACCAAATCCAGTATATACTGTTTCTCTTCGGGGGAAACGGAAAAAGCAAAGGTCATGATTCTCTCCGGTCAGGGCGTTGTTGCTGTAGCAGGCAGAATTTTGCGCATACACGTGTCCCCGTCTGCATCACACCCGCTCGCATGTAAGCGGCACTCGCATAAAGAGGAAATTGTTTTGCACTCCTCGCAGTCCTGTCGTACTATTGGCATAGTATACTGTTTTAACGGCTTGCGAAACCCCGAAACGGAAAACGAGGTGGTCCCCCATGCGACACGCGCCCTCCCTGCCGGTACGCATTATGGGTGCGCTGGGAATTGTGCTTCTGCTCGCAGCACTCGCCGGATGCGGAAACGCAGACCCCATCCGGGTCGGCTTCTCCGGCCCGCTGGAAGGCAAATACTCAGACCTCGGCATCCACGGCCGTTACGGTGTGCAGTTGTGCGTGGAACACATCAATGCGGCGGGCGGCATCGGCGGACGCCAGATAGACCTCATCGTCCGTCACGACGGCGAAACCGAAGCAGACGCCGTGGCTGCCGATGCTGAACTCATGCGGGAAAACGTGGTCGCCATCATCGGCCACATGACCAGCCAGCAATCCATGGCCGCCACAGCCGCCCTCAAGGGCACCGACATGCCGCTGGTTTCCCCCACCACCAGCACGCACCTGCTCTCCGGCATCCGCGACAACTTCTTCCGCGTCATGCCCCAGAGCGACGACTGGGCCATCAGCACCGCCGACTATGCCATACAGCAACACCATGCCCGGCGCGTCTTCATCGTCTACGATACGGACAACCGTTCCTACACAGAAACCTTCAGCAATGCCTTTGCGGAACGGTTCCGCAGTCTGGGCGGAGAAATTGCCGCCACCTTCCCCATTGTCTCCAGCCGCATGGCGGAGTGGGACAACGTGCTCCACGCCATCCGCACCTCCTCCCCGGACTCCCTGTTCATGGCCTTATCCGCGCGTGATACGGCCAGCCTCGCCCAGTCGCTGTATCAGGCGGGTATCCGCCTGCCGCTCTACAGTTCCCCGTGGGCCTACACCTCAGACCTTGTTTCCAGCGCGGGCAGGCACATAGAAGGCCTCACCGCCAGCATAAGCTACGACCCGAACAACCAGCGGCCCGAATACGTCCGCTTCCGCGAGCAATACAAACAGCGTTTCGGCTGGGAACCCAACTTCGCCGCAGCCCACGGTTACGAGGCCATGCTTGCCCTTGCCGCCGCCCTTGAAAAAACAGGCGGCAAACGGCAGGGCCTCATGGAGGTCCTCGCCTCGTTGGGCAGACAAAACGGCATCATCAGCGAATTCGAGATAGATACCTACGGCGACGTGCAGCGTCCGCCCCTCATCCTGACCATCCGCAACGGCAGCATGACGAGGGTCCAATGAAGGCCCCCCGCGCGCAACTGCCGTCCCTCGTCCAGATAACAAGCAGCAGGCTGCTCCTGTGGGGCATGCTGCTGTGCGTTGTCTCCGTGGCTGTGCTCGGTTCGTTCTTTTTTTTCATCGCCCGGAGCGAATTCGAAAAGCGCAGCGAGGCCATCTCCGCCTCGCTGGCAAAATACGTGGAAAATTATGTGGAAGGTGCCCTGACCACGTTGTACCACACGGGGTTTGAACTGGAAATGCTGCCCGACGCAACGCGGGAACAGGCCACCCAGTCCCTGCGGCGTGCATGGGAGGCAAACCCGCGCTTCTCCCGCCTGCTGCTCATAGACGCAGACCGCATCATCGTCGCCAGCGTTCCCACTGGCCGCTCCAATGTAGACTTTGCCATCCCCCTCCAGATGCTGGATGGCAAGCACATGATGCAGGGACGCCCGGTCCCGCTGGAAGACGGCAAGGGCATGGTTGTGCATCTCGCCCATAAAATGAGCGACGGCAGGCTCCTCGTGGGCGCGCTCAAACTGAATGATATCCAGTTGCACATAGCGGGGCTCCAGCCCTCCAAAGGCGAAACCGTCATCCTCACAGACGCGTGGGGCACGGTCATGGCACACCCGGAAGAACGCGTCATGCAGCAGCAGGAAAACATCGGCAACCTGCCCTTCTACGGTACCGGCGGCATAAGCGGCAAAAGCCTCTTCATCCATCTGCACGGGCAATCCTATCTCGCTTCCGCCACCGCCATCCCGTCCATCCAGTGGGTGCTCATCTTCCAAACCCCTTCGTCGGCAGTCTACGCGGAAACCATGCGCTCCCTTTCGTGGTTCATCTTCTTCCTGCTCGTGCTCTACGCGGTCTTCGCCGTTCTGGTGGGGGCAGAAATGCGCCGCAACATCCTGCGCCCCTTCTCGGAACTAACCGCCTCCATGCGCCGCCTTGCCGGGGGCGACTTCTCCATTGACGAGAACCGCGCAGACACCTTTGAAGAACTGGCTTCGTTGCGAAACACCTTCACCCACATGGTCCGGCAACTGCAAACCCGCGAAGCGGACCTCAAAAAAACGCGCCTGTACATCAAGAACATCATAGATTCCATGCCCTCCATCATCATCGGGCTCAATGAATCGTATCAGGTCACGCACATGAATCAGGCTGCCGAAGAATGGATGGGACTCCGCGAAGAAGAAGCACGCGGCCGCCTCATCACGCAGGTCTACCCTCCCCTCTCCGGCTATCTGGAAGACATCATGCGGGCGCAGGACGAACGCTGCCCCAAGCTGCTGGAAAAGCAGGCCTCCACCGACGGCGACATGGTGCAGTATTACGATGTGCTCATCTATCCCCTCGCCAGCAACGGCATGCAGGGCGTGGTGCTGCGCGTGGACGACGTGACCCGCCGCGTGCGCATGGAAGAAATGATGGTGCAGACGGAAAAGATGATGTCGGTGGGCGGGCTTGCAGCAGGCATGGCGCACGAGATTAACAACCCGCTGGGGGCCATTCTGCAGGGGGCGCAGAATATTGAGCGCAGGCTGTCGGAAGACCTTCCCGCCAACCGCGCGGCGGCGGATAAAGTGGGCTGCGCGCTGGAATGCATCCGCGCCTATCTCAAGGAACGCCAGATTCTGGTCTTTCTGGAAGGCATCCGCGAATCAGGCACCCGTGCCGCAAGCATCGTGGCGAACATGCTCGACTTTTCCAGAAGCAGCGAATCGCGCCGGTCCACGGTGGACATGCACAAATCTCTGGACCGCACTGTGGAACTGGCCGCCAACGACTACGACCTGAAAAAACGCTACGACTTCCGCTCCATCGCCATCATCCGCGATTACGACCCCAACCTGCGGGAAATAATCTGCTCCGCCAGCGAGATTGAACAGGTCATCCTGAACCTGCTGCGCAATGCCGCGCAGGCCATGCAGGGAAAATCCTACGAGCAGGGCGGCCCGTGCATCACCATCCGCACCCGGCAGGAATCGCAGTGCATCCGCATAGATGTAGAAGACAACGGCCCCGGCATGAGCGAATCGGTCCGCAAGCGCGTGTTCGAACCCTTCTTCACCACCAAGGAGATAGGCGTGGGCACGGGGCTGGGGCTTTCCGTCTCCTATTTCATCATCAAAGAGAACCACAACGGCAGTTTCGACGTGGCCTCCTCCCCGGGATTCGGAACCCGCTTCACCATCCGCCTGCCCAACAACCCTGCGGATACCAACGCCTGCGTCCTGCAGGAATAACCGTTCCGCAAAAAAACACGTTCCTCAGAATCCCGCCTCCAGCGGCGGCCACACCAGCCAGTCACCCCGGTCCGCGGCACGCGCGGGTGCTTCGCCGGAAGCGGGCGGCGCAAGGCGCACCGTCCGGCCGTCAAGCATCAGTCTCCCCTGCGCCAGCCATTGCAGGGCCTGCGGGTATATCCGGTGTTCCATGGCGTGAATGCGCCCTTTCAGCGCCTCCACATCCTCCTCCGGGTTCAGCGGCACGGCAGCCTGAATGATAACCGGACCATGGTCCATCTTCTCTTCCACAAAATGCACAGTGCAGCCCGTAATCTTCACGCCGTAGGCATGGGCGTCCGCAGCCCCGCGCACCCCCGGAAAGGCAGGCAGAACGGCGGGATGAATATTCACCACCCTTCCGGCAAAGGCGTTCAGAAACAGCGGCGTGAGCAGCCGCATGTAGCCCGCCAGCACCACCGCGTCCGCCCCCGCCTCCCGTATGGCGGCCACCATGGCGGCATCAAAACTCTCCCTGTCCGCAAAATCCCCGTGGGGCAGGCACAGATGCGGCACCCCCGCCTGCGCGGCCCGTTGCAGGGCATACGCATCGGGCCTGTTGCACAGCACAAGGCGCACGTCCGCATCCAGAACACCGGCCGCCGCCTTGTCCAGAATGGATTGCAGGTTGGACCCGTTGCCCGAAGCCAGCACCGCCACACGTAATGCCATGTTCCGCCTCCCGAAACCGTGTTGAAAAAACAGCGGGGCAGGATGCACCCTACCCCGCCGGAAACGTCCATCCGCGCACAGGCTCTGTGCGCCGGATTTCTACAAATGCTTTTCCAGTTCCGCCACCAGCGCGGGAATGGTGTAGTCCTCCGGCTGAATGTCGGGGGTAAAGCCGTAGCTTTCCAGCGTCTTGGCGGTAATGGGACCAATGCTCGCCAGCTTCACCTTCGCCTTGTGCTTCTTTATGATATCCGGCTCCACCAGCGCGAAAAAGTTATCCACGGTGGAAGAGGAGCCAAAGGTCACACAGTGCAGTTCGCCCGCCTCCAGCATCTTCAGCACGGTGTCGCGCTTCTCGCCTGCGGGAACGGTTTCGTATACGGGCAGAATATCCACCACGGCCCCGGCCTTGCGCAGTTCTTCGGGCAATACCTCGCGGGCCTCAAGCGCACGGGGCAAAAGCACCTTGCAGCCGTTCATGCCGCGCTCAAGCAATCCCTTGACCACGCCTTCCGCCACATACTTTTCCGGAATAAAGTCAGGCTCCACACCCTTCTCACGCAGAATATCCGCCGTAGCGGGCCCTATGGCCGCCACCTTGGCCCTGCCCAGCGCACGGGTATCCAGCCCAAGGTGAGCCATCTGCAGCCAGAAGTGCTTCACGCCGTTCACAGAGGTAAAGATCAGCCATTCATATTCGGCAATACGGCGTATGGCGTCATGCACGGCCGTGTAATCGGCCAGCGGCGTAATCTCAATGGTGGGAAACTGCACCACGTTGGCCCCCAGCTTGCGCAGTTGCGCCGCCATGCCGCTTGCCTGTTCGCGCGCACGGGTCACCACAACGCCCTTGCCCAGCAGGGGCAGCTGCTCAAACCAGTTGAGCCGCCCGCGCAGGTTCACCACGCCGCCCACCACGATAAGCGAAGGCGAGGTAAAGCCCTGTGCCGGACCTTCCACAGGCAGCTTCTCAATGGTCGATGCCATGGAACGGTGTTTTGTGGTGGTTCCCCAGTGCACCAGTGCGGCAGGGGTGTCCGGGTCCATGCCGTGCTTGATGAGCTGTTCGGAAATATGGGGCAGGTTCTTCATGCCCATAAAGAACACCAGTGTGGATGTACCCTTGGCAAGGGCTTCCCAGTTGTGGGAAGAGTCCGGCTTGTCCGGGTTCTCGTGCCCGGTGATAAAGGCCACGGAAGAAGCGTAATCGCGGTGGGTGAGCGGAATACCCGCATAGGCGGGACCGGCAATGGCCGAGGTAATTCCGGGAATCTCCTCAAAAGGCACGCCCGCGTCCAAAAGCTCTTCCGCTTCTTCGCCGCCGCGCCCGAACATGTAGGGGTCGCCGCCTTTCAGCCGCGCCACGGTCTTGCCTTCCTTGGCTTTCTCCACGATAAGGGCGTTTATGCCTTCCTGCGACAGGGTATGGTCGCCGCCCTTTTTGCCCACGTAGATAATCTCCGCGCCGGGCTTTGCAAAATCCAGAAAATCGCTGTTGGCCAGATAGTCATAGACAATAACATCCGCCTCGCTCAGCACATCGCGGGCCTTTATGGTCAGCAGTCCGGGATCACCCGGTCCGGCTCCTATCAGATAAACCTTCATCGCTCCTCCGTATTGCTACCGGCTACGCTTTGGCCGGTGTGTACTTCGTTTCAAATTCAGTGCAGGAAAGCATTAAGGGGCTTATCTTCCGCACCTGAGAAGCCGTCTTCTTACGAACATCTTTGAAAATTCTTTTGAACAAAAAATACAATGAGTGAGAAATAACCACAGCATTTTTATCGGTGGTGCTCAAGTCATGCACAAAAACGAACGCATCGTTTCGCGTTACAGACTTCCATTCCGCCGCCATCCCCATCCGGTCCGCCAGCGTATCCAGAACATCACACGAGCAGTAGTACTTTTCCGGCAGGGCGAACTCTTCCCGCACATGCTTCAGCAGAGCATTCAGCCGCCATGCACGCAATTCCTCCGGCAGAGGTCCGGCAAGAATATCCTGCTTTTTGTATCCGGAATCCTTCAATTTTCGTTTATGCAACCGCAGGGTATACTCCCATGTCTTCAAAACGCTTTTCATCTCAACAAAAGTCATAGCGCCCTGCGCTGCAAGCACCGCGTCACAGGATTTCGGCTTATCGTTAACCCCTGCAAACACCTTGTCCTTCACGGCGTCAAAATCCACCACAGCAACGGAAGACTGCGGGCAGCACGAATGCGCAAGCTCACCCAGCCGCCGCACATCGGCCAGACCGCAGGCAACCGCCGCATCAAGCAGCGCATCAGGATTCATCATCCCACACCTTGAGCAGTTGAATGCGCTCCATGGGGTCGGTCATCAAGGGCAAAATCCGGTCCAGATCAGGCGAATCATCCACGGTAATCTGCGCATGGTCGCCCTTGCGCTCCGCAAGGCAGAAGGCAGCCTTGTCCTTTATCCGTTGGTCGGAAAAGACCTTCAGCGCTTGCAGCATATATGGCGTGTGGGTGGTCACAACGATTGTCGCGCCCAGTTCCTCTACGCAGCGGACCAGCAGGTCGGCGTAGATGAGTTGCCAGTGCGGGTGCATGTGGCTTTCCGGTTCATCAAAAATGGATATGGTGTCGTTCGCTACCCAGCCATTTTCAAGAAGTTTGGCGAAAACAGCCAGACCGAGTTGCCCGGATGCTGTGCTGCGGACATCAATTTTACGATCGCCTGAGGATGAACTTTCAATAAACACAGGGCCTGACAATTCAAATTCAAGTCGCCCGCTAGCTTTATCTTGAATATATAAAGCTAAGTCTTTTTGTACTTCTGAAATTATTTTGCGAGGAGTAATCATTTTTCCGTACACATCATTCATAGTGTAAGGATAATCAATCCTAATTCTAGACAGGTCTCGGCTTTCATAATTTTGAACCTGCTGAAACATTTTCGATAAACTTACAACAAAAGGAGTTTCTACAATAAATGCATCAACACACTTAAAGCTATCAACAAACGACTCATTGTATCGCATATCATATCTATTAACATTGCTATACCCATTCAAATCATCGATTATGGAAACATCTCCAGATCCTTCATCGACATTCCCGAAAATGTGAGAAAAAACTGTATCCCTGTACAGAGTCCCAAAAGAACTACCTTCTATGCCTACTACCCGTGCACGCTTCACCATCGCCAGCAACAGCTTCCCCACCGTGCTCTTGCCCGTAGCAGTATACCCCGTAATGACTGTAAGTCCCGGCAGGGGAATGGTGGAGTCGCGAAGCACTCCCCATTTTTTTATCTGAAGCTCCATGCAGAACCTCCTAGGGCTACGAACCTGAAAAAACGCTGCCAACAAACCTACGGATACCTCGGCGTCTCCGCCAACTCCTTCAAATACACCTCTATGCCCGCCTCGCGCATACGGTCATTCTGCCTGCGCCATTTGACGAGCACCGGCTCCGGCAACCCCGTATTGGTACAGGGGTATGCCTCGCATTGGAAGCAGAATTCCACACCCCGTGCCGTTGTACAGGCCATAACATTGCAGCTTGGCAGGCACACCCGCGTGCCGGAACGGCACCCGCCGCAGCGATCCTGCGCAAACGATTCCAGCACCCGCCGGAACTGCGCATACTCCGCCAGCGCGGGGTTTATGGACTGCAACCGCGCCGCATAGGTATGAAAGTTCTCACCCAGCAGCCCCGTAAGCTCCCGCGCAAGCCCCACAACGCGCCCTTCCGAGCAGGAAACACACCGGGAACAGTCCAGCCCGCAGGGGGCCACCAGATGGCGCGGAGCCACAGGCGCGGCATCCGCGCAGGGGGTCTTCTCAGGGCCGGTACATTCCGGCGCGGCGGTATCAGCCATAACGGCAACTCCAAACAGGCAACGGGGCAGATTACAATTACGGGCGGCAAATCACATCGGGCAACCTCATCGCCCCCAGCCGCTTCATGAACAGACGGCCCGCATCAGCAGGCCGCCTGTCTTCTTCTCACATCATTACGCGTCCATGGCGTCACGGAACCGCTTCTGCAACTTGAGCAGCGTTTCCATGGTCGCTTCCAGCTCCACGGCGCGGTCCTTTTCTTTCTGCACAATCTCGGCAGGTGCTTTGGCAACAAAGCTCTCATTGCGCAACTTACCGGTAACCTGCTTCAAATCCTTCTCAACCTTGCCTATTTCCTTTTCCAGCCGCGCCACTTCATCTTCAAAGTTCACATGGCCGGAAAGGGGCAGAATGATTTCATTGCCCGCCACCACGGCAGAGGCAGAAGCCTTGGGGGCCTGCACATCGTCCCCCAGCGTCACGCTGCCGACACGCGCAAGGAACTGCATAAGCTCCGTGTTGGCGTCAAACAGTCTGGCCGCCTCGTCAGAAGCGGTACGGATAAGCATGTCCATTCTGGCGGAAGGAGAAATGTTCAACTCCGCCTTTATGGTCCGCACAGCCACAATAACGTTCTGCACCATCTCCATGGAGGCTTCGGCAGAAGCGTCCGCGCACTCCGGACGCATCGCGGGGAAAGGCATGGTCGCAATATCGCGGTTATCAATCCCCGGCAGCACCGCCCACACCTCAGCCGTAATGAACGGCATAACAGGATGCAGCAGCACCATCATTTCCTGCAACACGGTCCAGAGCACAAAGCGGGCTTCCTTTTCCCGTTCGCCGCCTGCGCGCATATCCGGCTTTATCAGTTCCAGATACCAGTCACAAAACTCGTTCCAGATAAACTTATAGTGGTTCTGGGCCACCTCGTTGAACTGGTAGCCCTCCGTGGCGGCGGCGGTGCTCTGCTTCAATCCTTCAAGGCGCGAAAGAATCCACTTGTGGTGCAGGGCAACCTTGCTCAGGTCCACCGGCTCCGGCGCGGTTTCCGGCAGGTTCATCAGGGCAAAGCGGGCCGCGTTCCAAATCTTGTTGCAGAAATGGCGGTAGCCTTCAATACGCGCTTCAGAAAGCTTAATGTCGCGCCCCATGGCGGCAAAAGACGTAAGGGTGAAGCGCAAAGAATCGCAGCCGTACTTGTCAATCATCTCCACGGGATCAATAACGTTGCCCGTGGACTTGGACATCTTCTTGCCGTGCTCGTCCCGCACAAGGGCGTGGATATACACATGCTTGAAGGGTACCTCGTCCATGAACTGCAACCCCATCATCATCATGCGCGCCACCCAGAAGAACAGGATGTCAAACCCCGTCACCAGCACAGAGGTGGGATAGTAGCGGGCAAGCTCCTGCGTCTTTTCAGGCCAGCCCATGGTGGAAAAAGGCCACAGGGCCGATGAGAACCACGTGTCCAGCACGTCCTCGTCCTGCATAAGTCTTGTGCTGCCGCAGGTGCAGGCTTCGGGAGCCTCAGTATCCACAATCAGCTCGCCGCAGTCGGCGCAGGTCCATGCGGGAATCCGGTGTCCCCACCATATCTGGCGCGATATACACCAGTCTCGGATGTTATCCAGCCAGTGGTTGTAGGTCTTTATCCACGTTTCGGGAAAAATCTGGGTCAGTTCCGGCACTGCGGCCTTGGCGCGCGGCGCAAGGCGGGTCATGGCCACGAACCACTGGGTGGAGACATACGGCTCCACCACGGTCTTGCAGCGGTAGCAATGGCCCACGTTGTGGTCGTGCTCCTCTATGCGGTCAAGGAAACCTCCCTCCCGCAGCGCGGCAAGCACCTTCACCCGCGCCTCAGGGCAGGTCAGCCCTGCGTAGCCGTCACCGGCAAGCTCGTTGAGTGTCCCGTCGTCATTGAGAATATTAATGATTTCCAGCCCGTGCTTGCGGCCCAGTTCCCAGTCGTTGTGGTCATGCGCAGGGGTCACCTTCAGGCAGCCGGTGCCGAACTCCATCTCCACGTACTTGTCGCCGATGATAATCAGCTTGCGGTTCACCAGCGGCAGAACAACATGCTTGCCGATAAGGTGCGCAAACCGCTCGTCATCGGGGTTCACGGCCACCGCCGTATCCGCCAGCATGGTTTCGGGCCGGGTGGTGGCCACGGTCAGGTAGCCGGAACCGTCTTCCAGCGGATACTGTATGTAGTGCAGGGCGCCCTTCTCCGGGCTGTGGTCCACTTCGTCATCGGCAAGCGCGGTATGGCAGCGCGGGCACCAGTTGATGATGTAGTCGCCCTTGTAGATAAGCCCCTGACGATACAGCTCCACAAACACCTTGCGCACCGCGCGGGAAAGCCCCTCGTCCATGGTAAAGCGCTCGCGCGTCCAGTCCACGGAGGCCCCCATCTTGCGCACCTGATTGAGAATGCGGTTGCCGTAGTCCTCGCGCCATTCCCACACGCGCTCTATGAATTTCTCGCGCCCCAGGTCGTGGCGTCCCTTGCCTTCCTTGGCAAGCTGGCGCTCCACCACATTCTGCGTGGCAATGCCCGCATGGTCGGTGCCGGGAACCCACAGCACGTTTTTGCCCCGCTGCCGCTGGTAGCGGCAGAGAATGTCCTGCAGTGTCAGGTTCAGGGCGTGTCCCATGTGCAGAGCACCGGTCACGTTGGGCGGCGGAATGACAATGGAAAAGGGTTCCCCATCTGCCTGCGGGTCGGGCGTGAACACCTTGTTCTCTTCCCAGTGGCTGCGCCACCTGCTTTCAACATCCTGAGGCTCGTATCCCTTGGGGAGCGCGTTTTCCGACATGAGTTTCTCCAAAAACGTGGTATTGCTAAGCGTTGCCCCGGCAGGTACACCTGTGGGACACGTTTCGGTTTGCGTTAAACGGCATCGGTTGCTAGGATGCCGGGTTCCGGACGGGTTTCAGCCGG
>CAYRLL010000044.1:14148-22468 GCA_964425115.1 uncultured Desulfovibrio sp.
GGCGCTGGCCGAAAAAAACAGCCTGTACGCACCGCCGCAGCAACCGTTGCATACATCGGCACCCTGCGGCAGAAAACAGGCAACGCCCGTCGCACCCGCCGCCCGCACAAGTGCGATAGCACAGCGCGCCCGGATTCGCCAGACGGACACACTACTGAGCGGTATAACAATGTCAAGCATCTACATATTATGGGACGAATCCCACATCTGGGGCCTGCTGGTCTGGCGGGCCATAGAGGCCATGCAGCTGCCCTACCGCATCGTGCGGGGGCAAGAAATAGCCCACGGGCTGCTTTCTGGCAAGACGCCGGAATCGCGCCCCGCGCTTCTGATTGTGCCGGGCGGCAACGCGCGGCAGAAGTCAGAGGCACTGGGGGTAGAGGGCATCCGCGCCATACGCGAATACGTCCGGGAAGGCGGCAGCTATCTGGGATTCTGCGGCGGTGCGGGGCTGGGCCTCAGCAGTGCGGATGGCCTGTGCCTGTGCCCGTGGGGCCGCGCCAAGTTCACGGACCGCATGCAGCATTTCGTGAGCGGGCATATCCATGCCACCCTCCATGCTTCACCGCAGGCCGCGCAACAGGGAACGGCTTCCGTATCGGGGCTGCAACATGGGCATGACCACATACCGGGCCAAACGCCCGAACAAACAATGGGGCAAACAATCGGCCAAACGATGGGCCATCTACCGGGCCAGCCCGCGCCCGGTCTGGTATCCGGTATGCTATCCGGCACGAAATCCGGAACAGAACTCAGCGCAGAACCCGGCGCAGGACCCAGTGCAGAGCCGGATACCACGCCCGGAACCGCCCCCGCCGCAGGGTCAGACCTCATCCCGCCGGACCTCGGCCCGTTGCCGCTGGTTCCCATATGGTGGCCCGCCCGTTTCGCGCCGGAAACAGGCACAGATGTGCAGGTGCTCGCCAGCTACGCCGACCCCGGCGAAGATTTCTGGGTGGCAGACCTGCCTCTGGGCACGCTGCCTCCCGGCACCTTCAATGCGTGGGAAGACCTCTATGATATCAAGCTGCGCCCCACCTTCCTCACAGGGCAGCCCTGCGTGCTCTCGGGCACAATGGGCAGCGGCCGTTACGTGCTCAGTTACACGCACCTTGAAACGCCGGATTCCCCGGATGCCAACCGCTGGCTGGCCCACATCATCACCGTGCTGAGCAAAAACGCCTTCTGCCCGCAGGGGCTCACCCCACACACCCGCACCGTGCCGCCGTGGGACCCTTCCCATGCCCCCATGGTATGGACCGACCCTGCCCTTGCAGAGGCCCGCTCCATTTTTGAAGATATCGTCACCATAGGCAAAAACCACTGCCTCTTCTTCCAGCGCAACGCATGGCTCATCGGCTGGCGCGCGGGCATCCCCGGAGCCAACCTGAACAACCTCTACTGCGCCATCTGCTCCGTCGTTTCCACCCCGCCCACCGGGGCGGCGCTGGACTACTGGAACAGCGTATCCGACGCCTTCCTGACCAAGCTTCGCCTGTTCCATGAAGGCGTGCGCGGCTACCTGCTGGCAGAGCGTCTCGCCATGACCCTCTCCAAAACCTTTCCGGAGACCGTCTCCCAGCAGTCGCTCAAAAACCAGCGCGCCGCCCTGTTCGGCCCGCCCATGGCCAGCGGCGGCCTGTACCTTGAACTGCTGGATATCATTGATACGGTCATGTACCTGCTGTTGCCGGGTGCAGCGCCGCAGCACATCGGCCGCAGGCCCTAGGCGGCTGATTACCTCACCGCCCGGAAACCGTCCTCAAATGACAGCCCGCAGGTTGCAGAAAGTGTTCAGGTCCCATTCCGCTCCGCCGCACCGGGCAGCACTGTTGCCCACAGGCTGCTCTGCGGCCCCGGCGGCACTCGTGACCTGCTGACCACCCCGATAAAAATCCCGATGAATCTCCCGATAAACATTCCGGGGCAGCACGCCACAGTGTTTTTTAACTGTCCCGTAACACCTTTCGCCTTGCCCAACCACCGCGCGCGGGCATAGTATCCCGTCAGTCTGTTCCCAAAGAGAGACAGGAGAAATCACATGAAAAAAATGCTCATCCTCGTGAGCGTGCTGGGTGTCATTCTGGCAGGTCTCGTCATTGCCACCCTCATGTCCATAAACCCCATCATCGTCCGGGCGGTAAACACCGTCGGCCCCAAGGTGCTGCTCACAGAGGTAAGCCTGCGCAGGGCAGATGTCTCGTTCCTCTCAGGTTCCGGCCGGCTTGAGCGGCTCATGGTGGGCAGCCCCCGGGGATTCGCCGCGCCCCAGACCATGAAGCTGCGCGTTGTGGAAGTAAAGCTGGATACCTCCACCCTCACCAAAGACGTCGTGATCATAGAAAAGGTGCTCATAGAAGAACCGGAACTCACCTATGAGCAGTCCGGCAAGACCGACAACTTCACCGCCCTGCTCAACAACGTGCGCCAGACCGTAGGCGGCGGCGAGAGCACTTCTCACAACGCCACCCCCAATTCCACGCAGACCCAACCGGCCAAAAAGGTCATCATCAAAGACCTGCGCATCACCGGTGCCAAGGCGAACATGGCCCTCACCGCTCTGGGCGGTCAGGGACTCACCCTCACCCTGCCGGATATCCACCTGACAAACATTGGCGAAGAGTCCGGCGGAGCAACCCCGGCCGAGGCAGTGCAGCAGATTCTGGATACCCTGAGCGGGCAGATGAACGTGGCGGTTTCCGGCGCACTGCAAGATTCCCTCAAGCAGATGCAGGACGCAGCCAAGGGGGCGGCAGACGCCCTGAAAGACGGACAGGGCAACGTGCTGGACAAGGCCGGTTCCGGCCTGAAAAAGATATTCGAATAGCCCGTCGCACGGCGGCATAACGCGGACGGGCCGGAAGGCAAAACCTCCCGGCCCGTCGCAACCACAACAACAAACCACTCAGAAGGAAGAGCACTTCCGCCCATGGCGGCGGCTCCCCCGTGTATGTAACCGCGCACAGCGCGGATGACATGCCTTTTCCACCTCGCCCACGGCAAAGCCGGGGCCGGGATCATCGAACAACGGAGCAGGAAAGGGCAGACAGGGGGGATGAGCCGCGCGGTCACACCGCGCGAAAAGTCTCCTTCCGGAGCACGCAAAGGCAGGAAAAAGGCTGGATTTCGGGCGCAATAGCGCCTTTATGGTCCACTCTGTCCTTTTACCTGAGAGTTTCACCGCTAACTGGGATGCGGCTTGCTCCTTCGGTGCTCCCCACTGGGAAGGGGAGACTCTCCAGAGGCTCGTCCGTACAGCAGTCCTTTCGCCTGAAAGAGTTACATCTTCGGCGCCTTCCGCCCCGCTTGCGCGGGCGAAGGTCTCTCCTGCTGCCGTCATTCGAGATCCATATGTTGAGGCACACCCCCTCTACCTGTCCGTGCGGAAAAAGGCAACAAGAAAACTGTGCGCATGGTGAATCCCGCAGAAACCTCTTCAGATGCTGCCCATTTCCGTCTCAGCCCAGCCGTTTTGCAAGCGCTGCCGCATCGGTCAGGGGCCGTGAGCAGGCGTAATTCTCGCACAGATACGCCGTGGCAACGCCGTCCACCGGCTCAAGATACCGCGTAAAGGGCACCACCCGCGCAAGGGCTTCCGGGTCGTCGGCATTGCGAAAATGCAGTGTCACGTCCGGCGCAAAGGGAGCATCCACCGCCCTCAGCATCGCCTCTGTCCGGGGCGAATCGGGCTGCCCGGTCACCACCACGGCACGCCCGCCCCCTTCCATGCCATCCACCCCGCACAGAAACATGGCAAAGGCAGAGGGCATATGCCGCACCTGCTGCGCAAACGCCTGCGCCAGCATGTCCGCACGCTCGTCCATATCCGGCCTGCCCAGCAGCCGCGCAAGCCGCAGCAGGTTCAGCAGGCTCATGGAATTGCCGGATGGCAACGCTCCGTCCACGGCCTCCATAATCCGCACAGGCAGCGGGTCGGCGTCTTCGGCGGCAAGATAATACCCGCCTTCCGGGTCCGCGAACAGCGCCTCCTGCCGTTCCTGAAGCCGCAGAGCCTCCGCCAGCCAGCGCGGCTCGTGCGTGGCCTGATACAGCTCTATAAGCCCGTGGATAAAAAAGGCGTAGTCGTCCAGCATGGCAGCAATAGCCGCCTCGCCGTCCCTGTAACGGTGCAGCAGGTCGCCCTCTTCCGTCCGCAACCGGCCCAGCACAAACAGCGCCGCGCGCGATGCCGCCTCCGCGTACTGCGGCGCGTCAAAGGCGCGTGCACCACGGGCCAGCGCCCCTATCATCAGGCCATTCCAATCCGTAAGCACCTTATCATCCACATGGGGCCGGGCACGCTTCTCCCGCAGGGCGTACAGATGGGCACGCACCGCCTCAAGCCGCACGGCCAGTTCGTCCGCCGTGCTTCCCAGCGTATCCGCCCAGTCCGCCACAGAACGGCTACGGTGCACAATGTTGCGCCCCGTGGCCTTTCCCGTGGCCTCTTCCGCAAAGTTCCCCCCGGCCCGCAGCCCGAACACCCGCACGGCCAGTTCTGCCAAATCATCGGGCAACCCGGCACGCACCTCTTCCTGCGTGAAGGTGTAAAACCACCCCTCCTCGTGCTCTCCCCGGTCCGTCAGGCTGTCCGCGTCCTCGGCGGAACGGAACGCTCCGCCCCCGTCCGTCATGTCCCGCAGCACATAGGCAAACACCTCTTCCGCAGTGTTCCTGAACAGATCGTTGCCCGTTGCCTGCCAGCCTTCCGTATACGCCCACGCCAGCATGGCCTGATCATACAGCATCTTCTCAAAGTGGGGCAGCAGCCAGCGGGCATCGGTGGAGTACCGATGAAATCCGTACCCCACATGGTCGTACAGCCCGCCCATGCGCATGGCCTCCAGCGTCTTGCTCACCATGGCAAGCAGCGGTGCCCCCGCCTCCTGCCCCCGCTCCCGGCGCAGCGTCCGTGCGCGGCGCAGCAGAAGCAGAAGATTGTGCGGCGAAGGAAATTTGGGAGCCTCCCCAAACCCGCCGTTCACGGCGTCAAACCGCCCCGCCAGCGCTTCGGCGGCCTGCCGCACGGCAGATGCGTCAGCACGCGCAGCGCGGGCACCGGGCGTAGCAGCACCGCCATGCCCCGCCCCGGAACGCATATGGCCCAGAATACTTGCCGCAGAAGCAAGCACGTCATCCCGGCTGTGCATCCACAGGTCGCGCACGCGCGGCACAAGGTCCAGCATCCCCATGCGCCCCTGCCGCGATGCGCGGGGCAGATAGGTACCCGCAAAAAACGGCACCCTGTCCGGAGTCATGATAATGGTCAGCGGCCAGCCGCCCCGTCCGGTAAGCATGTGGCAGGCGTTCATATACACGGCGTCTATGTCCGGGCGCTCCTCCCGGTCCACCTTGATGTTCACAAACGCCTCATTCATCAGCGCCGCCACCTCGGCATCCTCAAAGGATTCATGAGCCATCACATGGCACCAGTGGCAGGTGGAATACCCTATGGAAAGAAACACCGGCCTGTGCCTCCTGCGGGCAAGGGCAAAGGCGTCCTCTCCCCACGGATGCCAGTCCACGGGATTCCGGGCGTGTTGCAGAAGATAGGGGCTTTTCTCGCGCGCCAGCGCGTTGGGAGCAGCAGAGGATGTATCGTTCATGGCGGCCTCCGGCATTCGGGTAACGAACAGGCCGGAAGGCCACAGGCACACCGGCGTTGTCCGGACCTGCCTGTCTGTTGGAATGTTCCGTATCGCAGGCCCGTGGGCAAAGGCGATGCGCGGAACGCGAACCGGCTTCGGAACACCCGCGCCAAAGCACAGGCGCAGAGAGTGCACGGTTCACGGCACCGCAAGGTATCGCCGTGTCCCAAGCCTGCTACGGGGCGGTGGCGGTCGCTCCCCCTTCCGGGGCGCGGAATGCGCCACCCAGCAGATAGTAGACCAGCTTGGCGGTTTCGAGGATAACCGACCGCGCAGCAGCCTGCGATGTCCACCACCGTTCCGGGAACGGTTCATGGGCCGTGCCGCACACCAGCACCTCCCATCCCGGCAGCGCGTGTCTGAACGTCATCCGCGCTCGCATGACATGATAGGGCGATGTCACCACAATAAGCCGCCCCGGTCCCGGCCCCAGCAGCGCAGAGAGGGTTTCCGCCTCCTCTACGGTGCTGCGCAACTCCTGTCCGTACGTGCGCACCGCCTCATCGGGCACGCCGTGCGCGGTAAGAATACGCCGGTACACCGCATCCTGCTCGGCAAGCGCAAAGCCGTAGCGCATAACCATCCTGTCCTCGTCGGAACGGATAACCCTGCCCACGTACACCACGGGAGCAAAGCCTTCTCGGTACAGGTCCGCCGCATACAGGGGGCGGTAATAACCGCCCCCCAGCACCACCATGGCGTCCGCCCGCACGGGCACATCGTCCTTGGTCAGCCACGTTCCGGCAAACAGCAGGCCCGCACCCGCAACCATTGCGCCAAGCAGCGTCAGAGCACCTGTCCACGCAAGCACGGAGCGGATTGCAGAGCCTGTGCGCCGGGTCATGATCGTGCCACCACTTCCTGCGGATAGATTTCCTCGTATTGTTTCATATAAGACGCAAAGGTGCCCTCGGCAATGGCCTTTCGCGCCCCCCGCACCGTATCGAGGAAATAGGTAAGGTTGTGGATGGAATTAAGCCGGAACGAAAGAATTTCCTTGGCCTGAAAGAGATGACGCAGATACGCCCGGCTGAAGGTCCGGCAGGTGTAGCATGAGCAGTTGGGGTCCAGCGGCCCGTCGTCCTCGGCGTATTCCTGCCGCTTGATGTTCACCTTGCCCACAGAGGTATACAGCGTCCCGTTACGCGCATTGCGGGTGGGCAGCACGCAGTCGAACATATCTATGCCCGCGTTTATGCCGTTGATAATATCCAGCGGCGTCCCCACCCCCATCAGATAACGGGGCTTCTCCGCCGGCAGCAGCGGCGCGCAGTGGTACAGCATTTCCATCATCTCCGGCTTGCTTTCGCCCACGGAAAGCCCGCCCAGCGCAAAGCCGTCAAAATCCGCCATGCCCGTGAGCTGGGCTATGGAGCGCTCGCGCAGGTCCTTGAAGAACCCGCCCTGCGTGATGGCAAAGAGCAGGTTCCCCGCGCTTCCCTGCGGATAGGCGTCGCGGCAGCGCCGCGCCCAGCGGGTGGTCAGTTCCAGCGAGCGAGCTGTATAGGCCTTGTCCGCCCCGTAGGGCACGCACTCGTCCAGCACCATCATGATGTCGGAATTCAGATTCCGCTGGATGGAAACCACCTTCTCCGGGGTGAACAGATGCTTGGACCCGTCCAGATGGGACCGGAAGGTAACTCCCTCTTCCTCTATCTTGCGCAGCTCATTCAGGCTGAAGACCTGAAAGCCGCCGCTGTCCGTGAGAATGGGCTTACGCCACGCGTTAAATTCATGCAGCCCGCCCCGCCGCGCCACAAGGTCGTCTCCGGGCCGCAGGTACAGGTGGTAGGTGTTGCCGAGAATAATCTCCGCCCCGATATCTTCCAGATCGTCCGGGGCAATGGCCTTCACGCTGCCCACCGTGCCCACGGGCATGAAGATGGGGGTTTGCACCGCGCCGTGGGCCGTGTGCAGCACGCCCGTACGGGCCGCTCCGTCCGTTGCCAGTATGCTGAAATCGCCTATGTTTGCCATGGGCGCACCATACCCGCGACTGTGGGCTTTGAAAAGAGCCTTGCTCTGTGCCTCCTGCGGTCAGACCAAAAAAAAGTTGGCGCAGGAAAAAATATTCTTGCCCAAACCGGCAAAAAAATGCAGTACACTGAAACTAGAACCATCACTCTCGTTCACGGGAGAAACACGACAGATTCCGACACTTCGGCCTTGCACCTCAACCTACCGGGAGGCACACATGGGTGAATATACTGTCAAGCGCAACGGCAAGGAAGAATTGGCATTTTCCGGCGAACTTCTGGTCACGCTGGATGACAGGGAATGGATGGGCGTCACCCCGAACTGGTGGGAGCTCAGCCTGTATAAGTCCAGCGTGGGCAAGTACATTCTGGCCTCCACGTTCCATGTAAACTACCCCCACCGCCGCAAGCTGCACGGCGCCATCTGCTTTTCCTCGGCAGAGGCGGTGCGCGAATATCTGGTACGCGACTGCAACGGCCCCTCCATGATAGCAGAAGCCCTGCTGAACCGCGCAGCCAGAAGAGATAGCGCCTTCCGCACCAGGCCCCTCGCCCCGTCCGGAAGAGCCGCCGCATCCGGGCATCCGGCCTTCTCTTTCGCCCCCCGGCAGGAATCCGCAGGCTTCCGCCCGGGCACGGCATAGCCCTGCCCGCCCGATGACAGACAAACAAAAAGCCGGAACCCGCGTTCCGGCT
>CAYRLL010000045.1:0-22412 GCA_964425115.1 uncultured Desulfovibrio sp.
CATCCTTGTGCACAGAGGCATGCACGCTGCCGTCCGGCAGCACATAGGCGTGGGCCATATGGTCCGTGTTGTGGAACAGACCGTACTCGCCCTTGCTGTTCAGCATGATCAGCCCTGCATGGCCCTGCACACGGGCATGCAGCATCTCAATCCCCATGCGCGCGGCGGTCATGGCATCGTGCTGCGCCAGATAATCGCAGGCGGAACGGCACATGAGCGTACGGATAATCCCTTCCCCGAAACCGGTGGCAGAGGCCCCGCCCAGCAGATTGTCACAATAGACACCGGCCCCGCAGATGGGCGCATCGCCCACCCGGCCGGGACGCTTGCCCGGCGTTCCTCCGGTGGAAGTAGCCGCAGCCATGTTGCCGTACCGGTCTATGGCCACCGCCCCCACCGTGCCCTGCGGCACAGGCTTGAAGGCATCGTGCGTGCAGTAGCCCTGCTGGTTGCATATGGTCTCAAAAAGTTTAAGCTCCCGCTCCGTCACCAGGGCACGGGGGTCGCACTCCTTCAGGCCCTGCTCGCGGGCAAACCGCTCCGCCCCTTCCCCCACCAGAAAGCAGAACTCCGTTTCCATGAGCTTGCGGGCAATGTCCACGGGCGTCATGAACCGCCGCACCGCCGCCACCGCGCCGAAGTTGAGATCGCGCCCGTCCATGATGGAGGCGTCCAGCTCTATCTGTCCGTCACTGTTGAGCACCGCGCCCCTGCCGGAGTCGAAGGTGGGGTCCATCTCCAGCACGTTCACCGCCGTCTGCACGGCGTCCAGTGCGCTTGCGCCCCGTTGCAGCATGGGCCATGCGCGCTCCACCGCTTCGCGGCATCCGTCAATATGCGCCTTCTGGCGCTCGGGCGGAATGGTCCACGCTCCGCCGTGCACAATAATCTTCGGTTCCATGAAATTCCACAATGGTTGAGTGTTGCAGGAAAAAGTATGCCCGGTCATCCCGCAGGGCACAGGCACAGCGCGCCCAGCGGGGGCAGCGTAAGCTCCAGATAATGGTCCCCGCTGAAGTGGTCCCGCTCCGCCGTAACCGCGCCGTTATTGCCTACATTGGAGCCGCCGTAAAGTCCGCTGTCCGAGTTGAGCAACTCACACCACTGCCCGCCCTGCGGAGCGGCTATGCGGTAATGCGTGCGTACCACGGGGGTAAAATTGAATATCCAGAGCAGCGGCTTTGCGCCGGGTGCCTTTCGCAGAAAACTGATGACAGACGCCGCATAGTCCGTAATGTCCACCCAGCGGAACCCAGACCAGTCATGGTCGCACCGGTGCAGGGCCGGTTCGCGCACCAGCAGGTGGTTCAGATCGCGGACAAGGCTGCGAATGCCTTCATGAGCGGGAAACTGCCTGAGGCACCAGTCCAGTTCGCGCGAGGCATCCCACTCGTTCCACTGCCCGAACTCGCCCCCCATGAACAGCAGTTTCTTGCCCGGATGCGCCCACATGTAGGCATACAGCAGCCGCAGGTTGGCCTGCTGCTGCCACATGTCGCCCGGCATCTTGGAGAGCAGGGCTCCCTTACCGTGCACCACCTCGTCATGGGAGAGCGGCAGCACAAAGTTCTCCGAAAAGGCGTAGAGCATGGAAAAGGTAAGGCTGTTGTGATGGTGCGGCCGGTAAATGGGGTCCTTGCGCATGTAATCCAGCATGTCGTGCATCCAGCCCATGTTCCATTTGAACGTGAACCCCAGACCGCCCGTATAGAGGGGACGCGAAACCCCCGGCCACGACGTGGACTCCTCCGCAATAATGCTCGCGCCGGGAAACTCCGCATGCACAACCCGGTTCAGTTCGCAAAGAAAGGATATGGCGTCCAGATTCTCCTTGCCGCCGTGCTCGTTGGGTACCCACTCGCCCTCTTCCCGCGAGTAGTCCAGATAGAGCATGGAGGCCACCGCGTCTATGCGCAGCCCGTCAAAATGGAATTCCCGCAGCCAGTACAGGGCGTTGGCAAACAGAAAGTTGCGCACCTCGTGCCTGCCATAGTTGAAGATATAGGTACCCCAGTCCGGGTGTTCACCCTTGCGGGGGTCCATGTGTTCGTACAGGGCGCTGCCGTCAAACCGTCCAAGGCACCATTCGTCCTTGGGAAAATGGGCAGGCACCCAGTCCAGCAGAACACCTATGCCCGCCTGATGGCAGCGGTCCACAAAGACTTTCAGTTCTTCCGGCGTGCCGAACCGCGAGGTGGGCGCATAATAGTGGCTGGTCTGATACCCCCACGACTCGTCCAGAGGATGCTCAGCCACAGGCAACAGTTCCAGATGCGTGAACCCCATATCCAGCAGGTACGGAATGAGCCTGTCGGCAAGTTCCCCGTACGAGAGAAACGGAGCCTGCCCTTCGTATCCGTTAGGCCTGCGCATCCACGATCCCAGATGCACCTCGTAGATGGAAATGGGTGAAGCCAGCGGCGGTCCCGCCTCACGTCTGCGGTCCATCCAGTCTGCGTCCTGCCACTCATGATTGTCCACATCCCACGTCACCGAGGCAATTCCCGGACGCAGTTCGGCGTACAGGGCAAGGGGATCGGTCTTGTACACAATGCGCCCGTCCTGCCCCTTCACCCCGAATTTGTAGAGGGTGCCCCGTTCCATATGCGGCACAAACGCCGCCCATATGCCCGAGGAACCCACGGGATACAGCGGCAATTCGCCGTAACGCCAGTCGTTGAACGGTCCGGCAAGGTGCACTTCCTTGGCATTGGGAGCCCACACGGAAAAGCGGTATCCGGCGTCCCCCTCCTGCTCCATGGGGTGCGCCCCCAGAATACGGTACAGGTCCCAGTGTTCACCCTTTCCGAAAAGGTACAGATCAAACGGCTCAATAAAGGTCGGTATGGTGTGCATGCGTTGTCCTTGCGATATCCGGCTACTGCATGCCCAATTCGCGGTAAAGTTCTATGTATTCGGTGCCTGAGCGTTCCCATGTGAACGCCTGCTGCATGGCTCTGCGCACCATGGCCTGCCACGCGTCCGGCATGGTCCGCCAGACGGAAACGGCAAGCATGACCGCCTCATAAAACGCCTGAGAAGTGGGCTGCTCAAAGATGAACCCCGTAGCCTGCCTGTCCGGCCATGGGATGATGGTATCTTTAAGGCCGCCCACGGCGGTTGCCACCGGGGGCGTGCCGAACCGCAGCGCGTACATCTGCGTAAGCCCGCACGGCTCGTAGGTGGAAGGCATGAGAAAAATGTCGCACCCGGCCTGAATGCGGTGGGCCAGATCCTCCGTATAGCTCACCAGCGTGGCAAGGCGTCCAGGGTAATCCTCCATCATGGCCAGCAGGCGGGCTTCCTTTTCCAGATTCCCCTCGCCCAGCACCACCACTCCCACATCCTGCTGCATCAGCCGGGGCAGAATATCTATGAGCAGATCCACGCCCTTCTGCCGCCGCAGCCGCCCTATGAAACCCAGCAGGGGTCTGTCCTTCAGCGCGGGGTCCAGCCGCAGTTCGCTGATGAGATCCGTCTTGCAGCTGCGTTTTCCCTTCAGGGCGTTGGCTCCGTAGTTGCAGGGAATGAACTTGTTGTCACCGGGGTTCCATATGGAATAGTCCGCCCCGTTCAGAATACCGTGCAGCTTGTGCTGCCGCGCCCGCAAAACTCCCTGCAATCCGCAGCCGAATTCATCGGTCAGTATCTCCGATGCGTAGCTCGGCGAAACCGTTGTGATCTTGTCCGCACAGGCAATGCCGCCCTTCAGGAAATTGAAGTCGCCATAAAACTCCACTCCCTCGGGCGACCACGCTTGCGGCGGCAACCCGCAGTTTTCGAACAGACGCGAGGAAAAACGCCCCTGAAAGGCCAGATTGTGAATGGTCATGACACTGCGCGTGTCCTGCCAGTAGGGGTCGTGCTGCCTCCAGTAGTGCAGATAGGCGGGAACCAGCGATGCCTGCCAGTCATGGGCGTGCAGAATATGCGGCGCAGGCCCCAGCCGTTTCAGAAACTCCATTACAGCGCGGTTGAAAAAGATAAACCGCTCGGCATTATCAAAGTAATCGCCCTTGTGGTCGTTGTAATAGAACCGCCGGTCGAAAAACTCGCTGCGGTGCACAAAATACACCGGCATGCCGTGAAAATTCGCCTGAAAAATGTCGGCTGTTATGGGCCCCCACGGATACCCCACATGGCAGTCAGACCATGCCAGATGCACGCCGAACTGGGCCGAACCCAGCCTGCCGTAAAACGGGGTGACCACCGCGGTGCGTATGCCCATACGGTGCAGGGTAAGCGGCAACGCCCCCAGAACATCGCCAAGCCCGCCCGTCTTGGAGAAGGGATACATTTCCGATGTGACAAAGACAACCTGTGGTCTCATCTGCCTGTCTTCTCCTCCGTTCATGAACGGTTCGCGGCACACCCCGGCATATGGCGGCGCAAAAGGAAATCAAATCCCAGCCATAGTACCGGAGCCAGAAGTCTCTCCACAATTATTTCCGGCATCCGCCCCTCGCGCCGGGCCAGCCCCCGCCCGTACCATAGCCGCTCTTACCGCTTCAATCCTTTCAGGCTCCGTTCAAAATCCCCAAGGATGCGGGCATGGTCAAAACAGAGCACAGGCAGGCCGGAGAGCGGAAAAAACTGCGCCCGCCCTGCGTCATCCCCTGCACGCAACCGCGAAAGGTCCGCCGCCTCCGCCGTAAACACGCAGCTTATGGTGTGCAGGCGGGCATCACGGGCAGGGTCAGAATACACGCCGAGCAATCCCGTAAGCCGCACCTCCAGCCCCGTCTCTTCCCGCGCCTCACGAACGGCCGCGTCTTCCACCGTCTCCCCGTAGTCAACAAACCCTCCGGGCAGCGCCCAGCCCAAGGGCATATTCTTCCGCTCAATGAGCAGAACACCCAGCCCCGGTTCATAAACCAGAATATCCACGGTGGGAACGGGATTACGCCATGTGGGAATAGATGCCCCGCAGGCGGGGCAGAGAATGGAATGCTGCATGCTATCCTCATCTTCCGGTATGATGCCAGCATACCGCAATATGCGGACAAGGTGTACAAAAAAACGGCCGTTTCGGGTGCCACCCCGACCGGCCGCCTTTTGCAAAAGAAAGAAGGTATACGTTTCAAAGCAGAAAATATGCCAATCCACGAGCCTCCACTCTCCGCCCCTTTCATCAAATCATTATCCATGCGCCATAATAAGACTTTATTCTCCGCACCAGATTGCATCACTGTGTATTGAGGCGTATCCCCGGTGAAAAAAACTGAACCGCCGGAAAGAAACGCCTGCGCCCCAATGCCTGCAGATTCAACTTCTTGAACCAATAACGCCCGCAAGGCCCCGTCAAATCACCACGGCAAACCCTGCCGCGCGCAGGGCCTCTTCGTCCACTGCGCCATGGCGCACGATGCGCACCGTCTTCTGTCCTGCAATTTCCACAAGGGTGGATGCCTTTCCGCCCGCCGGAGCCGGGGGCATGTCCAGCACGCCCCCTGTTGCCGCCACCAGTTCGGGATCAAGAGCCTGCGCAGCCGTAACCGGAGCACGTCCGCTTATGTTGGCACTTGTGGAAACAAGCGGCCCGCCCACCTCACGGCACAGTTCACGCGCCACGGCATGGGGGGTAAGCCGCACGGCAACCCGGCCGGATTCTCCCGTCAGCACCGCAGGCACCCGCACAGATGCGGTTACAAGCACAGAAAGCGGCCCCGGCCAGAAGGCCTGCGCAAGGGCCTCCACGGTTCGTGAACCGGTATCCGTGAGCATGGAAAGCTGCTCCATGTCTCCGATAATCACCGGCAGGGGCATGGCTTCCGCCCGTTTCTTGGCGGCAAAAACCTGATTGATGGCAAACACGTCAAACGCGGAGCATCCCACCGCGAAAAAGGTCTCCGTGGGGTAGCAGACCAGCGCCCCTTCGCGCAGAAGCCGCGCGGCAGCGGCCACATCCAAGACAGGACCGGGTGCGGCGGAAACGGCAGAAAGGCCGGGTATGCCCGGCTGGCAAGGCGTTATTTCAGTCTTATCATGCGTCATGGCTGCACCTCCTTCCGAATAACGTTCAGTTCCGGCACTTGCGGGTTGACATATGCGCGCACGCCGCTCACCTTTGAGCGGCATCCACACCGTAGCACAGCACAAGGCAAGAATGAAACAGATACGCATCATCGCAGTGGGAAAAATCAGGGAACCTTTCTGGGCGCAGGCAGCCGGGCACTATCTCAAACGGCTGAGCCATTCGATGAAGGTTCAGGAGGTCATCGTCAAAGACGGCAACGCCCGCCTGTCACCGGATGCCCGTTCCGCAGAGGAAGGGGAACGCATCCTTGCCGCCCTGCTGCCCACAGATATTCCCATCTGCATGGACGAACACGGCAAAACCCGCACATCCGTGCAGTTTGCCCGGTTTCTGGAAGACGCGGTGCTGGACGGCAACCGCACGCCATGCTTCATCATCGGCGGCGCATTCGGCCTTTCCGCTCCCGTGCTGGAAGCATGCCGCCACAAGATCAGCCTCTCCCCCATGACCTTTACCCACGAAATGGCCCGTGTGCTCCTGCTGGAGCAGCTGTACAGGGCCGACTCCATCCTGCGGGGCAGCCCCTACCATCACGCCTGAACCAGCCGTGCAGGCAACCTCCGCCATAGCCGTGCGGACATTGCCGGCACAGCCGCCTCCAAGGGAGCCGCTTTTAAGGGAACTGCCTGCCTGAGAATTGCCTGCTACAGCACCTCGTACACACGGGTATGCGCGTTCCCATGCACAAGGCGGAAATAGGGGGTAATATCCTCTGCTTCGGGATTGCCGATAAGCAGCCGCACCATCATGCTCCGGTACATTCTTGTATCCATGATGTAACGGGTGTCGGTCAGGTCATCAATGACAAGGTGCACCCCGTTGAAGCGGAAAAACTCCCGGTGCTGCACACCTGCGGCAGAGATGATGTCCACGCTGTCCACCGCCATGGGGGTACGTATGCTGCCGCTGGTTTCCGCAAAGGCCCCCATCTGCAGGTTCAGGGATATCTGTCCGAGCTTGGTAAGATTATACCCCGTCATGCTGGCGGTGGCAAAATCCCACGAACCGAAACGGGAAATCCACGCCCCCAGCTTCAGGGAATCCACACTCACAGCCAGATACTGCGGGCGGCGCAGGGGAATATCCATATCCGTTTCCCGCAGGTCCTGCATGAGTTGCAGCACCTCTTCCCGGCTCTTGCCCTCAATGGCGGGATACATGCTCTCTCCATGCGCCATGATGTAGCGGATGAGCTGGTTGGCCAACCGGGGGCTGTCCGTGGCGTACACCGCTGCGGAAGGATACAGCCTGTCCGAGTTGTGCCGTGCGCCGTCCGCAAAGGTACGCAGTCCTGTAAAATACTGGGTGGCAAATCCCCAGTCCCACCAGGTCCAGATCGTCCCGCCGGGAGTAAGTTTGGGTTTGGCAGCCTTAAGAGCCTGCACATGCGGCACGGATATGAAAGGCACTACGGGCAACTGCGGCATGAGGTTAACCACCGGGACAACCAGCAGACCCGTCAGCGCGGCGGCAAGCCCAAGCCGCACCGCTCTGCGACCGTATCCGGACTGCCAGAATTTCCGCAGCAGCAGATGCAGTGGCACCACCAGTCCCGCAGCCATTGCCGGGGCGGCAAACATGGCCATACGTCCGCCCAGCTTGGGGCTGAGCAAGCCAAGCGCAAACAGGGGCAGCAGCATGGCGAGCGAAGGCGCAAACCACAGCGCCACAAGGTATCCGGCACATCCCAGAATGGAGACAATGGCCAGCGGGTAAAAATACTGGAACATCTCCACCCACCGCAGGTTCTGGGCTTCAATAACGCTCTGCACCACAGCGGGGAAGGAAACAGCCAGACTGAAGCCTCTTACCGCAGCCCCGCCTGTCTCTTCCGGTTTCAGGTACAGTTCAACACGGGTGATAACGGAATGGATAAGCTCACCGTCCACCCCGATAAGAACAATACCCGCTGCCAGCAACGGTGCGCAGTAACGCGCTGTCAGAAACCGTTCTGCCCATGCGGCAGGGCGCACAAGTGCCGCAAGGAGCAGTATTGCCAGCAGCGTACCGGGCAGTTCTCCCCCCATGGGCAGGGCATACAACGCTATTCCCGCGAGCAGCGGCAGCCGCTTGCCGGAAGGACCAAGCACCAGCACAAGCCCCAGAGCCATAAGAGGGAAAATTTTGGAAAGATAGTCGAAGAAGACGTGCAGATCGCGCATCATCCACCCGGCAATGCCGGTAAGCAGCAACATCGCCCACAGCGCCATGCCCGCTTCGCGGTCCTGCACACTCTCGCCCCCCCCCTTCCTGCCGGAAGAGCGCCCCTGCTGCTCTTTGCCCAGCCACCCCCGCAACGCTTCGCCCGGCGTGAGAATGCGTCCGTGCAGCAGATGGATGGGGGCTATGACCAGAAGAAGGGGACAAAGCAGGGTCACAAGGTCGGTATCATAAAATCCATGCAGGGTCCGGTACAGAAAACTCGGGCTAAGGGCGGTGACCACTGCTGCAGCCACCCCCAGTTCTGCGCACCCCACCGCAACACAAAGGCACAGCATGGCCACAGCCACCAGACTCGCCAGCACTGCGGGCGACCAGAACGCCAGCGTATCATATGACAGGCCTGTCAGAGACTTGAGCACAGAGGTCAGAGAGGCAAAAGCGTCTTTTCCGAACGTTGCCGGGTCTATGGCACGCACAACCCAGTTGTAGGCATCGTGCGTGGCCAGCAGACGTTCTCCGTCCACCATGGTCACTGCATCGGGCAGCGGAAAGGGCTGCAGGGAGCGCACCCCCAAAACCACGGCATAGGCCAGCAGCCCGTACAGCAGGCTCAGCTTCCAGTCGAAGGGACGGTAGGCAATTTTCATGCGGACACCCTGAGAGGGTTTAATGGTTTCACAATAGAAAGCCCGGAATTGAAAACCGGAACTGAAAGTCCGGAACTGAAAATCTGTTGAAACGTTCGTTCCCGCAGGGCATTCAACAAGAGGAAAGACCATGCCCTGCAGCTGTTCGCCGGTACCGCATACGCCTGCACGCAGAACAGCTGTTTCCTCAGAAACGGCGCAACAGCCTCCCGGCCCCGGCGGCCTTCCGGGACTACCACCGCCTCATGCGTGACGGAATCAGCACGGCAGCAGTCCGCATTGCGCGCACTGTACATGGTGAAAGGTGGATATTCAAACATAAATCCCGTCCGCAAACCGGGAACACCGCACCGGAGTGAAATGCCGCAGGGCAAACCACCCCTTCCCCTCTTCCCGGAGAGCAAAATTTCAGGTACACCTGCCCCGGATTGCAACGGCACAGAGTGCCGCGCATGTCAGGCACCGTAGTCGCTCACCGCGTCCGGCATCCGGCGTCCGACACCGGCGTCCAGCGTCCGCGGCATCCGCAACAGGGAACCACCACCGCGCGCCCCATAAAAAACACCCCAGCGAGGATCACCCCATGGCTGCACTCAATCTGCAATATCTTCAGCAACTCGGTGAATACATGTCGTCCGGCTACATGCTGGAAGACTTTGAACACTCTCCCGAGGAACGGCGGCACGAGATGCTTGAATTTCTGGAAACCCTCATGGACATCGCCGAACTGGCGGATGAAACCGCTACCAAAATGATCTTCAAGAATTCTCAGATGGGAACGCTGCTCGGCCTGAGCGACCAGAAATAACGGCGGTCGCGGCCCACGGCATACTCCTGCTGCACCTCGGCGGCCCAGCCCGCGGGCAGGCTTGCCGGAGCAGGTTCAAGGGCCAGCACCACCACCCGGCCCTGCGGGTCCACATGGGGCCGCACAAAATCCAGCAGCTTCTCCCAAGGCATAAACGCCCTGCTCAGAATCACGTCGGCGGGTGGCCTGTCGCGCATAAAGTCCTCTGCACGGCCACGGAAAACATGGGTGCCCTCCAGCCGCAGGCGCGTCACAGCCTGCTGCATGAACAGGGTACGCTTCTCCCGTACTTCAACCAGATGATATTCGCCCGCCTTCCAGACAATGCGCAGGGGAATGCCCGGCAGTCCCGCCCCCGCCCCCAGATCCCAGCACCGGGGCCCGTGCGGCAGCGCCAGCCCGTCCAGAAAACGGGCAAGGTGCAGGCTGTCCATGATCAGAATCCGCAGCGCCGCCTCCCATCCATACGGCCCCACAAGATTCATGGCTTTGTTCCACTTCATCAGAAGTTCCAGATACTCGGTCAGTGCCCGAATTTCCGCCTCTGAAAACGCAAAGCCCTGCTCCTGCACTATTCCGGCCACTGCTGTGGCATCCAAAGGAATATTCTGCTTCAACAACCTGTCCTCGCTGGCATTTGTCTTTTACGCCGCACCATGCAACCACAGTACGGCAGGCGACAAGCTCTACTGTACGTCGGCGGCACTTGCAAGCTCCCCGCTTATACCCTATTACCTCTCCACGCATGCGTCCATGCGCCAAACATTCACTATGCGGAGAGTTTGCATGTCCCACCCCACCGTTCTTTCCATTCTCTTCCCCGGCCAGGGCTCGCAGGAACCGGGCATGGGCAGAGACGCCGCCGAGGCGGATTCCGATGTCATGAACCTGTGGAAGAAGGCAGAAGCCATAAGCGGCGCGGACCTGCGCGGCATATACTGGGATGGCGAAGAATCGGAAATGGCCAACACCCGCTACCTGCAACCGGCACTCACCGTGGTCAATCTCGGCCTGTGGATGCGTCTTGCGGGCAAGGTCGCCCCCGCCTGCGCCGCCGGACACAGCCTCGGCGAGTTCAGCGCTCTGGCTGCTGCCGGTGCGCTTTCGCCGGACGAAGTGCTGGAAACCGTCTCCCTGCGCGGCAGGCTCATGTCGGAAGCAGACCCGCAGGGCACCGGCGCCATGGCCGCCGTCCTCAAACTGCAGCTGGCGGATGTGGAAGCGGTGGTACGCGAGTCTGAACAGGCAGTGGGCGAAATGATCCGGGTGGCAAACTACAACACGCCCGGCCAGTTCGTCCTTTCCGGAACCCGCGCCGCCATTGCCGACGCCGCAGAAAGAGTCAAGGCCCTCAAGGGCCGCGCCCTTCCGCTGGCCGTTTCTGGTGCCTTCCACAGCCCGCTCATGGCGGAAGCAGCCAGAGAACTTGCCAAACATCTTGCCTCCGTGCAGTGGAACAAACCCAAATTCCCTGTTTACTGCAACGTGCACGGCAAGGCGGTTACAGACGCCGCCTCGCTGCGGGACATCATGCCTCAGCAGATGACCTCCTCCGTGCAGTGGATAGAAACCATCCGCAATCAGCACACCGCAGGGGTGCGTTCGTGGATGGAGGTAGGCCCCAAGGGCGTTCTCGGCAAGATGCTCGGTCAGATTCTCGCCCCCGTGGCCGACCCGTCCCAATGGACCGGCACCTCCGTGGGTAACCTCGCCGCAGCCGAAGCCTTCCTCGCTGCGCAGGCATAGTGGCTGTCAGGGCCTTTGCCGGTCCGGAAAACGG
Source organism: uncultured Desulfovibrio sp. (assembly GCA_964425115.1). Lineage (GTDB taxonomy): Bacteria > Desulfobacterota > Desulfovibrionia > Desulfovibrionales > Desulfovibrionaceae > Halodesulfovibrio. The sequence continues at coordinate 11,436 of CAYRLL010000045.1, forward strand.
CAGGCGGCTTTCCCGATGATCCGGCCCTGCGCCGGACCATATGATCAGTATGATCAGTATGATCTGGCGGTCATGCAGTCTGGCGATCCGGTGATCTGGTGATCCGGTGATCTGGCGATCTGGCGTTCCGGTGTTCCGGTTCGCCTGAAGGAAGAATGCCCCGGCTGGAAAGAGCCTCCCGCGGCCTCCGCCGCAGAGCATCTTTTCAGCGGGGAGCAATTCGGGTAAAAGGAAAAGTTCAGGCCGGAACATCTGCCCCGCGAAGTTCCGGATACGTATCATAAAAAGAGACAACAGACACAGGCAGAGCGGACCACCGGACCAGACCGTCCGCAATAACCGGCTCTCCATCGTCAGTCCACATCCAAATAATAACCACCACTCAGAGTACATACCGATGCGCGCAAAGAACCATCTGCTTCAGTCCCTCCAGACCATCGTACGGGAAATGGATCTCACATGGCCGGACAAGGCCACCATTGAGCCGCCCAAAGACAGGCAGCACGGCGATATGGCCGCCAACATCGCCATGGTTCTGGCAAAGCAGGCCCATATAAGCCCGCGCGAACTTGCCGCCCGCATCGCCGGTGAACTGCAGAAGAAAGACCCGCATATCGAACGCATAGACATTGCCGGTCCCGGTTTTCTGAACATAACCTTCTCCAAAGATTTCTGGCGGCAGACTGTATGCGTCATTGAACAGGGCGGCAGCCGCTACGGCTCGGTAACGCTGGGCACCGGCAAGAAGGCTCAGGTGGAATACGTTTCCGCCAACCCCACGGGACCGCTGCACATCGGGCACGGGCGCGGTGCCGCCGTGGGCGACAGCCTTGCCCGCCTGCTGCGCTTCGCGGGCTACACCGTGGAAACCGAGTACTATATCAACGATGCCGGACGGCAGATGTTCATTCTGGGCAGCTCCGTGCTGTTCCGGGCACGCCAGCTTTCCGGCCAGAACCTCCCGGACCCGGAAGATTTCTACCGTGGTGATTACATTAAAGATATCGCCGCAGAGGTGCTCAAGCTGCACCCCGGCCTCATGTCCATGCCGGAACAGGAAGCTCTGGATATCTGCCGGGACTACGCCCTGAACACCATTCTGGACGGCATCAAGAAAGACCTTGCCGACTTCAACGTGGAACATCAGGTCTGGTTCTCTGAAAAATCCCTGCTGGCAGAAGGTGCCGTGGACAAAACCTTCGACCGCCTGCGCAAGGCCGGTCTCGCCTTCGATCAGGACGGAGCCCTGTGGTTCCGCACCACCGATTTCGGTGACGACAAGGACCGCGTCCTGAAAAAGTCCGACGGCCTCCTCACCTACTTCGCCTCAGACATCGCCTACCATGACAACAAATACGACCGTGGCTTCGACCTGTGTGTCGATATATGGGGAGCAGACCATCACGGGTACGTGCCCCGCATGCGCGCCGCCGTGGAGGCGCTGGGCAAGCCCAAAGAAAGCTTCGATGTCATTCTCGTGCAGCTTGTCAACCTGCTGCGCGGCGGCGAACAGGTGGCCATGTCCACCCGCGCCGGCCAGTTTGACACGCTGGAGGAAGTGGTAAAGGAGGTGGGCAGAGATGCCGCCCGCTTCATGTTCCTTTCCCGCAAGAGCGACAGCCACCTCGACTTCGACCTTGAGTTGGTGAAGCGTCAGTCCATGGACAACCCGGTCTATTATGTCCAGTACGCCCACGCGCGCATTGCCTCTGTGCTGCGCAAGGCGGAAGAACGCGGCGTCAGCATACCCGCCGCATCCGATGCCACGCTCCTTGCCGCCCTGAACGCCCCGGAAGAAATGGACATGCTCCGCCTGCTGGAACAGTTTGAAGACGTGGTGGAATCTGCCGCGCGGCAACTTGCTCCCCACCACATCAGCTTCTACATGCAGGAAGTGGCAAGCGCCCTGCACCGTTTTTACGCCAACACCCCCATCCTGAATGCGGGCGATGAAACCGTGGTTGCCGCACGGCTGGCCCTGCTCAAGTGTGTGGCCCGCGTCATACGCAACGGGCTGGACATTCTGGGTGTAAGCGCCCCCGAATCCATGTAACGCGGAAAAGCCATGGGAATCCGCTTCACACGGGAAAAGGATGCCGGAGAATCCGGCAGACGCAAGTTCATCATAACCCTCAGCCCTGCCGGTATGGCGGGGCTGGGCGCGGTGTGCCTGTTCTCTTTCGTATGGGTCTTCGTGTTCGGCCTTCTGGTGGGCCGGGGATTCCAGCCGGAAGAGGCTATTCCCGAACTCAAGCGCTTCATGCCCACGGCAAGTTCGCGTGCCGAATCCAACGCCAGCATGGAAGCCCCTGCTTCTGTCGCGCAAGCCAACGCCACAGAAGGCATCATCAGAGCTGAAGAACTGAAATTCCATGATCATCTGAAGACAGAGGCAGCCCCTGCCCCCAAACGGACGCCGGTGCCCCAGCCCAAACCGGCAGCCGTTGCGCAGACACAGCCACCTGCCCGGATTGTGGAACAGATACAACCGGCCTCCCAGCCCTCTGCACCACCCTCTCTGCCGCAGAAACTGGCCAAGCAGGACGCTGCGGTGCCTCCTTCCGCCCCTGTAAACGACTCTGTCAGCAGTCTGGCAGAGCAGATTACTGCCGGGGCTAAGGGAAACAAAGATGGCGCAGAAGACTCAACCGTGTATAATTATGTCTATCAGGTTGCAGCCTTCCGCGAGCGGGGAGCGGCGGAATCACTGAAATCACGCATAGAAGCGGCTGGGCTGAAAGCAAGAATAGAAAGCATTGCGTCAAACGATGCCACATGGTATCGGATTCAGGTTCTTTTTCAGGGAACCCCTGAGGACACCCGCCGGATGAAGGATACGCTTCTGCCTCTGGGCATAAGCAAGCCGTTACTCAAAGATAAGCAGGCGCGGTAGTATCCCGGCAGATGCGGCATGCGCACGCAACGATAGATACAGGCAATACGCTGCAGATGAGGGCTGAGCCCCACCCGGAGCGAGTATTGACTTTCATGCGATTCACATACAAAGGGTATGGAGAACAGCCAACCGCGCATTGAGCGCACACTCAAGAAAGCCCCCCCGGGCCGACCACAGAGACAATGAACAGCACGCACGAACACGCTCCGAATCCCTTTGCCAGATTAGGCATACGCACACTGGCGGTACTGGGCGAAATGGGAGCCATGTTCCTCTTCCTGCTGCACGGGTTGTGGCACATTTTCACCTCGCCCAAGCAGCTGCGCAAAATCGTGTACCAGATGTACTTCATCGGGTCCAAGTCCCTGCTGGTCATCTGTCTTATCGGCCTGTTCACCGGCATGGTGCTCGGGTTGCAGGGCTACTACACGCTCATAAAATTCGGCTCCGAAGGCCTTCTGGGAACAGCCGTTGCCCTGTCGCTCATCCGCGAACTGGGGCCGGTGCTCACCGCCATCATGGTCACCGGCAGAGCCGGGTCCTCCATGGCTGCGGAAATCGGGGTCATGCGCATTACCGACCAGATAGACGCCCTTGAGGTCATGGACATCAACCCCGTCAGCTATCTGGTCAGTCCCCGCATTGCCGCCTCCATTCTTTGTTTCCCCCTCCTCACGGCGGTGTTCGACGTTATCGGCATCATCGGGGGCTACCTCACCGGCGTTGCCATGCTCGGCATAAATTCCGGCATTTATTTCTATCGCATAGAATCCAGCGTGGCCATGTCCGATGTTTCGGAAGGCTTCATAAAAGCCCTGCTGTTCGGAGTCATTGTTGCCACTGTCAGTTGTTATCAGGGCTTTTACACACATATGCGCAAAGACGGCGTGGGACCGGAAGGTGTTTCCAACTCCACCACGTCCGCCGTGGTTATGTCATGCGTGCTGATTCTGGTGACGGACTACATTGTAACCTCTTTCCTGCTCTAGTTACGCAGCCCCGGAAGAATAATGACCGACTCCAAGGGATGGGACATACGGCTGGAAAAACTTCGCCTCGGCTACGATGACAACATCGTGCTGGACGATATTTCCACAACACTGCCTTCCGGCAGAATATCCGTCATTCTGGGCGGTTCCGGCTGCGGAAAATCCACCCTGCTGCGCCACATTCTCGGCCTTAAAAGGCCCATGTCCGGTCACATATTCCTTGGTCCCCACGACCTGTTCGGCCTGTCCTCCAAAATCTTCCGCAAAGTCAGGCGGCGCATGGGCGTACTTTTTCAGGATGGCGCCCTGCTCGGGTCACTCACGCTGGGAGAAAACGTGGCCCTGCCCCTCACGGAGCATACCCGTCTGGACAAGGCCACCATACGCAAAATCGTGCTGCATAAGCTGGAACTTGTGGGGCTGGAGCAATATGCCGACTATTTCCCCAACCAGCTTTCCGGCGGCATGCGCAAGCGTGCGGGACTGGCGCGCGCCATAGTCATGGACCCGCCCATTCTGCTGTGCGACGAGCCCACCTCCGGGCTGGACCCCATCAATTCCGCGCAGATGGACCGCCTGCTTATGGACATGCGCACCCATTTCCCGGAAATGACCATCGTGGTCGTCAGCCATGACCTTGAAAGCCTGTATACCATTGCAGACTACGCGGTGGTGCTGCACAATGCAGGCATCGCCTTCAGCGGTGATGTAAAGGAACTGACCAAGACAGCCGACCCCTATTTACGGCAGTTCCTCGACCGGTCTCCCGGCGAAATGAAAACACAGGCTCTGGAACTGGGCGAAGAAGTGAAAAGCGCCCTCAGACAGTGGCTTGAAAAGTAGCTGCCAAGACGTAGCGTAAACGATACGGGAAACTGCGATGAAAAAGTACTCCAAAGAAACGTCCGTGGGTGTCTTTGTCCTCATCTGTCTGCTGTGTGTGGGCTACCTCACCGTCAAGCTGGGCAAAATGGAGGTGCTGGGCGATAATACCTACACCCTTTTCGCGCGGTTCTCCTCCGTGGCGGGCCTCCGTTCCGGGGCAGAGGTGGAAATAGCGGGCGTGCCCGTGGGCAAGGTGGCCTCCATCTCGCTGGATAATGAAGAAGCACTAGCGCGGGTGGTTCTGGCCATCCGCAAAGACATCCAACTGTCCGATGATGTGATCGCCTCGGTAAAAACCAGCGGACTCATCGGCGACAAATACATCAAGCTCACGCCCGGCGGTTCGCTGGATATTCTGGAACCCGGGGACGAGATTACAGAAACGGAATCCGCTGTGGATATTGAAGAACTTATCAGCAAATATGTTTTCGGAGGCGTCTAGTCCATGCGTTGCCTGCCCCCTGCTCTGTGTACCTTCCTGCGCCTTCCGGCAATGGTATGCCTCTGTCTCATCGCCTCTGCGGCCCATGCCTCCAATCCTGCCGCAGACGCGCGCGAAACGCTCAAGCAGTCTCTTGACAGCGTGTTCGCCATGCTTGCCGATCCCGAATATCAGACCCCGGCCAACCGGGAGATCATGTTCGAACGAGTCGAGGATGTTGTCGAATCCATTTTCGATTATGAAGAATTTTCCGCCCGCACAGTGGGCAGACGCTGGCACAGCTTCACCCCCGACCAGAAAGAGCGCTTCACCGCCGCCTTTGCCGATCTGCTGCGCGCCACATACATCGAGCGCATTCGCGGATACGACGGCAAGGGAGCGCAATATGTGGGTGAGCGCCTGAGCACAAAAGGCGATAAAGTTGAGGTGCAAACCCTGCTGGACCTTGACGGAAAGTCCATTCCCATTGACTATCGCATGGCAATCAAGGAAAAATGGGTCATCTACGATGTCATCGTGGAGGGAGTGAGTCTGGTCAAGAATTACCGTACACAGTTTCAGGAACTGCTGAGCGATAAAGATGATGCGGAAACGCTCATCACCCGCGTTGCAAACCGGGCCGGCGAAGTACGCAGCCAGAACAACGCAACAAAATAAGCCACTGTGAGCATGCCCATGAACCGAATCGCCCCCCTGCTGGCAGCCTGCGCGCTCCTTTTCACACTCACGCAGCCGGCCATGGCAGACCGCCAGCCTCCGCTTGCCTATTCCATGCCGGATCTTGCGGCCAGCATGCCTCTGCTTGCCTCTGCCGACCAGCCTCAGGGCAGGCTTCACGCACAGGTTTCAGGGCTCGCCACCTTTGATGACGATGCCGAATACGACCACGAAGCAGACCCCGGCATCAACGACCCCCTTGAAGGCTGGAACCGGTTCTGGTTCGGATTCAACGATGCACTCTACCTCGGTGTCCTCAAGCCCCTGCACAAGGGCTACTCCACCGTCACGCCGTGGGAACTGCGCGCGGGCGTTTCCAACTTTTTCCACAACCTGCTCTACCCGGTACGCTTCGTCAGCTCCATGCTGCAGGGCAAGTTCAATGAGGCTGCGGTAGAAACCGCCCGATTCGTGGTAAACACCACAGCAGGATTCGGCGGGCTCATGAACCCGGCGGCAGACAAGAAAGCGCTCATCGAATACAGCCCCGATGAGGAAGATCTGGGACAAACCCTCGGTGTATGGGGCTTCGGAGAAGGCTTCTACATCGTGTGGCCCTTCATCGGTCCCTCCTCCCTGCGCGACACAACGGGCATGGTGGGCGACTCCTTCCTCAACCCCGTCAGCTATGTCACACCGTGGCATTCCTCTCTGGGGCTCAAGGTGTACGACCAGTTCAATACCTTTGACAAACAACTGGCCCAATACGAAGAGATCAAGAAATCCGCCGTGGAACCCTACAGCGCCATCCGCAACGCCTACGTGCAGATGCGCCGCTCCCGGGTAGCCCAGTAACGGAATCATCTTTCCCTCTGCAAAATACAAAGCCCGTCCGGAACATACCGGACGGGCTTTTTCGTCACTGCTGGCAAAGAGGGGCTTTTCGCAGCGGGGTCAGCATTTCTGCCTGCTGTATGCTCGCTCCCTCTCTACCCCTGTTTCACGGCGGTCTTTTCTGAACATCCGCCTTGAGCATCTGCCGTTTCAGCTGCTAAATGGGCGGCGCAATGGTCACCAGCACGCTCATATCCGTAATGGCACGCACTCCGTGCGGTTCGCGGATTTCAGAGATGAGCACATCTCCTGTTTCCGCCGGGATAACGGCACCGTTGTCCCCCAGAAACTCACCACGTCCCGCAATGACCACAATGGAAAGCTCTCCGTCCAGATCGTGGCTGTGAATGGGCAGCTGCTGCCCCGCCTTGAAGTTGAAGTTCAGAATCTTAAAGTTTTCGGATTCGTGCACCAGATGCTTGTGAAATCCGGTATCTCTGTAGTCGCGCACCTGCGTCAGGCTTGTCTTCTTCATACTGTTTCTCCCGGGCATACGCCCTAGTTGACTGTTTTACTTCGTCCGCACCCCCAATATAGCCATCACGGAACATACGGGATGTGATAAAGGTCACAACAGGGCACATCTTTGCAAAAAAACTCCTGTCGCCGGAAGGAACTGACTGTCGAGATTGACTTCTCCGCCCATGCGGTATACCCGCAGCAGAAACCGAATCAGGCCGGGGTCCCAGCATCTGAAGAGCAACACGGCCATCCTCCCATGACCATTCGACATTCAAGGAGCAACCGCGTGTTTCTGGAAGTTGGCTGCATCGTCGCGGGCATCCCGCTTGGTTTTGCGTTACGCAGGCAGGAAAATGTGATTCATGCCGTAGACAGGTGTACCATGTGGGCCATTTACGGCCTGCTCTTCCTGCTGGGCGTGTCTCTGGGGTCCGATGCGGAACTCATTCAGCAGCTTGGCACCATCGGCGTACAGGCCTTTGCCATAAGCCTGAGCTGCCTTGCAGGCAGCGTTGCCGCCGTATGGCTGCTGGACCGCTTTATCCTGCGGGGGCGGCTGGATGAAAGGTAGCCTCATCATTCTCGGGTTCTTTCTGGCAGGCTGCCTGTCCGGCAGGATGGACCTTCTCCCCGGCTGGCTCGCTGATGGCGACCTCGCAAGCTACGCGCTCTATGCCCTGCTCTTCCTTGTGGGCATGTCCATGGGGTTTGATACCCGCAGCTGGCGCATCCTGCGCGACCTGCACGTAAAGGTGCTGCTCGTGCCCCTGTTCATCATGGCCGGCACCTTCGCGGGAGCCGCCGCCGTATGGCCCTTTCTGGGCGACATGCCTCTGCGCCATGCCCTCGGCGTGGGAGCGGGATTCGGCTACTACTCCCTGTCCAGCATCATGATATCCAAAATGGTCAGCCCGGTGCTCGGCTCCGTTGCGCTGCTCTCCAACATCATACGCGAACTCACCACCCTGCTAGCCGCCCCCCTGCTTGCAAGGCACTTCGGCAAACTTGGCCCGGTGGCAGCCGGGGGTGCCACGTCCATGGATACCTGCCTGCCCATCATCGTGCGCTTTTCGGGAGAACGCTACGGCATCATTGCTGTATTCAGCGGCATGTTTCTTACTGTGGCCGTGCCCCTGCTGGTCACATTCATCTTCAGTTGACAGCGCAAAACGCACGCTGCGGCAACACCCCGGCGTTATGCGCAAAAACAACGCTGCAGAGCGCGCCCGCGTACCGGAATTGACGAAATTGACGAATTTGCATTGACAATTTGCCTGTTCGCGTACAACAAAGACAGGTATCCATTTTCCACATAATTCAAGTAGTTCAGGAGAGACAAGGATGCTGAAGAAGACCCTGCTTACACTGCTGGCCGTGCTCATGACCGCCAATATGGCCTTTGCCGCAAAGCCCATTGTCATCGCCCACGACGCAACTTGGCCGCCCATGGAGTTCATCAACGCTGAAAAGCAGATCGTCGGTTATTCCGTGGATTACACGGATGCCATCGCCAAGGAACTGGGCATCACGGTTGAGCACAAGAACGTGGCCTGGGACGGCATCTTCGCCGGTCTTGCCAACGGCAACTACGACATGATCGCCTCTTCCGTTTCCATCACCGAAGAGCGCAAGGAAAAGTTCGACTTCACCACCCCCTACTTTGAAGTGAAGCAGGCCGTCATCCTTGCTGCCGACTCCGCAGCAGCCACCCTTGCCGACCTCAAGGGCAAGACCGTCGGCGGCCAGATCGGCACCACCGGCGTCTTTGTGGCCAAGAAGGACGGCGGCGTTGTCACCAAGGAATTTGATGAAGTGGGCCACGCCGTTGAAGCCCTGTTCACCGGCCGCATCGACGCAGCCATCTGCGACGACGTAACCGCCTACGACTACGTGCTGAACAACGAAAAGTATTCCGGCAAGCTGAAGGTCGGCTTCATCGTTGAAGCGGACGAAAAGGAATACTACGGCTTCGTCGTCAAGAAGGGCAACACCGAACTGCTGGAACTGCTGAACAAGGGCATTGAAGCAGTAAAGGCCAAGGGCATTGAAGCTGAACTCCGCGAAAAGTGGGTCGGCAAGTAATCTTCCGGAATACCTGGATATAATGGGACTGGTGCTGGTGTGCCAGTCCCTTGCTTTTGTAAGCACCCAAAAGACCACAATCCCCCGAGCACTCCATGACTGTAGAAAAAAAAGAGGTGCGCATAGCGGTAACGGATGGCATGCTCATCCCTTCCAGCAAAGACAAGACCCTTGTCTCCGCATGGACCATATCGCTATGTCTCGCCATCGGCACAATTTTATACCTGTGCATCACGCAGCCCAAGCCCTACTATGAAATTCTCAAATTCCTGCCGGATGGCATAATTGTCACCTTTCAGGTCACCATTTCCGCCATATTCGTCACCATTCCCATAGGTCTGGCCACGGGGCTGGGCCGTCTTTCCAAAAACAGGGTCATCAATCTCATCGCTTCCACGTATGTGGAAGTCATTCGCGGCATCCCCCTGCTCGTACAGCTCTTTTTCATCTATTACGCCCTCGGGGAATTCGTCCAGCTGCCGGACCTCGCCTCCGCCGTCATCGCCATGAGCGTCTGTTACGGGGCCTACATGGGCGAAGTGTTCCGCGCCGGAATAGACGCCATAGACAAGGGACAGACAGAAGCAGCCCGCTCTCTGGGATTCAACCCCCGCGAAACCATGTTCCTTGTGGTTCTGCCGCAGGCGTGGCGCACCATTCTTCCCCCCGTGGGCAACGAATTCATCGCCCTGCTCAAAGACTCCTCCCTCGTCTCCATCCTCGCGGTTTCCGAGCTGTTCCGCCGCGGCAGGGAATACGCCTCCGTCACCTTCGAGTACTTTGAAGCCTACCTGATGGTGGCCCTCATCTACCTTCTCATCACCCTGCTGCTGTCCAAGGCGGTCAGCATCATGGAAGCCAGGCTGAACTACTATGACGAACGCTAATACCCCCATCATACAGATCAAAAACGTCTACAAGTTCTTCGGGCAGCTCGCCGCGCTCAATGACGTCAATCTGGACATCCATCCCGGTGAAAAGGTCGTGGTCATAGGCCCTTCCGGATCAGGAAAGTCCACCATGCTGCGCTCCATCAACCGGCTGGAAACCGTGGATAAAGGCAACATCATCGTAGACGGGCAAGATGTGAACGACCCCGCCAACGACATAAACGCCATCCGGCAGGAGCTGGGCATGGTGTTTCAGAGTTTCAACCTGTTCCCGCACAAGACCGTGATGGGCAACCTGACCATGGCCCCCATGCGCCTGAAAAAAATGCCCAAGGACGAAGCAGAAGCCCGCGCACTGGCCCTGCTCAAAAAAGTGGGCATATCCGAAAAGGCCAACATGTATCCCTCCAATCTGTCCGGCGGGCAGCAGCAGCGCGTGGCCATTGCCCGCGCACTGGCCATGAATCCCAAGATCATGCTCTTTGACGAACCCACCTCCGCGCTGGACCCGGAAATGATCGGCGAAGTGCTGGACGTTATGGTCAATCTCGCCAAAGAAGGCATGACCATGGTCTGCGTAACGCACGAAATGGGCTTTGCCCGCGAAGTGGCAGACCGTATCGTGTTTATGGATAAGGGGCAGATTCTGGAAGTGGGTACCCCGGAGCATTTCTTCACCGCACCGGAACACCCCCGCCTGCAAAAATTCCTTGAACAGATACTGTAGTCAGCGCACCACAAGACAACAAGAGCCGCCTTCCGGATGAAAGGCGGCTCTTT
>CAYRLL010000046.1:0-3715 GCA_964425115.1 uncultured Desulfovibrio sp.
GAGTTCAGCAGGGCCACGCGGTAGTTTTCTGCCAGATGCTCCACCACCTTCATGCAGTCGTCGAACACGCCGGGCACTTCCAGCACGGTGGCACCGGACCCCAGCGGCTGCGAAAGCTGCTGCGGCGTGACCTTGCCGTGGGGCAGCAGCACCACGGATTTGAGCGGCGCACCCACATAAGAGGCATACAGCGCGGCAGCGGCAGAGGTATCTCCCGTTGACGCGCACACGGTGAGCACATCGTCCCATCCGTGTCTGCGCACCAGCGCCTTGAGGTAGGAAAAGGCGCACGCCATGCCCCGGTCCTTGAAGGAGGCGCTGGGGTTCTGCCCGTCATTCTTGTAGGCGAACCGCACGCCCGTCTTTTCCGCCAGATGCGGACTGGCCTCCACTATGGGGGTGTTGCCCTCTCCGAGGTAGACGATATCCTCTTCTTCCAGCACGGGGGCCATAAGCTCGTAGAAACGGAAAATGCCTCGCAGAGCCGTATTGCGCGATGCGGCCCTCTCATCAAAAATCTGCCGCCATTCATCGCCGGGGGTTTCTGCCAGCCTGTCAAAGGCAAGGTTATCCAGCAGAAACACACCGCCGCACGCGGGGCAGGTGTACAAAAGCTCATCCACGCCGTGGCGCGAACCGCAGCCAAGGCAGAAATATTCCATGTTTCCCCGGTAGCGGGGAAATGCATCTGCGTTTCGCATTATGCCGCTTCCTCATGCTTTTTCTTTTGCCAAGCCTTTTCCTCGCCGCGTGCCAGCCGGGCAATGTTCTCGCGGTGGGTCCAGTACACCAGTGCCATCACGGCCAGCGCAAGGGGAATATATGCCCAGCAGCCGGTGATGAGCAGCGCCACCGGCATTACGGTTACCAGCGTGAGCGAGCCAAGGGAAACGTAGCCCGTGCGCCAGATGACCAGCACACACGCCAGCGCCGAAACCAGCAGGGAGGAGAACGCCAGCGGGATGAACACGCCTATGGTGGTGGCCACCGCCTTGCCGCCCTTGAAATCCAGAAACATGGAGTACACATGCCCCAGCAGCGCAGCCAGCGCCACCAGCGAAAGGAACAGCGGGCTTGTGCTCACCAGCATGCCCGCCCACACGGGCACCACGCCCTTGAGCAGGTCCAGCGCCAGTGTCAGTATGCCGTAGCGGGTGCCGCACAGCCTTGCCACGTTGGTGGCTCCCACGTTGCCGCTGCCGCCGTTGCGCGGGTCTACCCCGCAGGCCGCCTTGGACACCAGCAGGCCGAAGGGAACGGAACCTATCATATACGCGATGAGCAGCCACAAAAGTATACCCAGCATAACCTCTCCTATTCTTCTTCCATCACATCAAGGATCTGTATCTCATTTTCCAGCGGATGCACCTTGCCCAGCCGCACCTGCAGCCGCTGGCCGGGGTACACCTTGTCGCCGAACGACTTGCGCCTGCCCCGCACGAAAATCTGCTCGCGCGGCAGCGAAACAGTGACGAACATGTCGTTATCTTCCGTCACCACGGCGTCCCACCATACCTTGTCGCCCCGCTGGCGGAAATACAAGAGCTTCCAGTAACGCGGACGGAACCGCTGTATCTGCCCCACGGCATCCAGACGGGCCCCCAGCACGGGCAGCATGGCGGCCAGCGCCTCCCGCGTCCACAGGGGCGCGCCTTCGCGCACGTAATGCAGCACCTGCGCCACGTTCACCAGATCGGGATAGCGGCGCAGCGGAGACGTGACGGGGCTGTATGCCTCTACCCCTATGCCCCGGTGCGGCTTGGGGCCGGGTTCCAGCAGCGCGGAGGAGAGCGACTTGACCACACGGGCAATGTCCTGCGGCTCGCTCCAGATGCCCGCATACTCCTTGGGAACCGCCACATCCTGCGTACGGTGCAGCAGCGCCACATCCCGCTCCCGCGCCCACAGCGCAAGGCCGGAATTGGCCAGAATCATCATTTCACTCACCAGCAGCATGGACCGGGGCACCTCTTCCGAATCAAGGATATCCACCCGCAGGTCTGCCCCTTCTCCGGTAAGCACCACCTTGGGATCGTTGCGGTCTATAATGACCGCCCCGTTGCGCACCCGGCGGGCGATGAGCACATCCGCAAGCTCCATGGCGCAAAGAATCTGCTCCCTGTGCGCCGCTGCGGGCGTTCCTTCGCCGCCGCCGGCGATGACCGACTCGCAGTCCACATAGGTAAGGTTGCCCGCAAGGCGCACCCACTGCATGGAAGGCTCGCACCGTTCGGTCTCTCCCTCTGCGGAAAGCTCCATATCCAGCACCATGGCAGGGCGCACCTCGCCCCCCACAAGGCTGAAAAAATCCGTGCCCAGCGCGGTGGGCAGCATGTTGCCGTTGCCTTCCGGCAGATAGACGCTGGTGGCGCGCCGCATCACCTCGCGGTCCAGCGGTCCGCCGAAAGGCCATTCCAATGCGGGACAGGCAATGGCAAGGCGCAGATGCCAGCCCCCGTCATCCCTGCGCGCAATGGCAAAGGCGTCGTCTATGTCGCGCGTGGAGGCGGAGTCTATGGAAATATAGGGGGAGCCGTCCGGTTCGGCGCACAGGTCGCGCACCCTGCGTTGCAGGGTTTCCACCTCATCCGCATGGGGTTCTGCCCATGCGTCTGTGCAGTCGTAGCCCGCGCGGTCCAGCCAGAAATTATGGTGCGGCGGCACCAGCCCCCACGCCTGCGCCAGCCGCAGCGGCATGTGGGGGTCTTCCGGCAGCCCCTTGGCGAGCAGCTTCCACACCTGTTCGATGTCGTGGTTATCCGGGTCTGCCATACGCCCGAGGATAACGTCCCTGAGGCGTTCACGCAGTTCTCCTTCCGGCTGCCTGCCCAGCGCCTTGCCGCGTGAAGATGCCTCCCACAGGGACTGGAAGAATTCCTGCCCCGCAGTTACCAGCATCTCGCGTTCCTCGCGCTTGCGCTCTTCCACCATGCGCGATTCCACGCGCTCTGCGGAATAGATTTCAAAATCCGGCGGCTGGAACCGGAAGTGCGTCTTGCACGCGAGCAGCGTATGGCCCAGAGCAGCCACATCGTCCACATGGGGCTGTGCCCAGAGCAGTTCGGCAAACCACTCCACAGAGGCTTTATCCACCTCGCCCTGCGCCAGTTCCCACAGTTCCAGAGCGGCTATTTCCGCCTCGCGCGATTCGCGCCGCCTGTGGTGCTCATCCAGAATATCACCCATCTGCTGCCGGGAATGCTCGCCCGAATACTGCGGACCCGCCCACGGCAGGATGCGCGCGGTTGCCAGCTTCATTTCCCGTTTGTTCAGGGTGAACAGCCGCAGCTTGCCGGATTGTTCTTCCAGCACCCACGCCACCTGCGGCTTGTTGCCGTGCATGAACTCCACAACGCAGCCGGGACCGGGATACCGGACCAGAGAAGATGCCATACTGCCTGCTTTATGTTCTCCGTACGCCGCGTCCACGCCGCCCGTACGGAATGATTACACCCGGATTATTGCCGCCCGGACGGTTGCGCCGCTGCCCGCAGGACAGGGGCATGGGACAACACGGGGCAGCCCCGCCCGCTCCTGCATATGGCAGGAAATGCAGAGGCGCATGCTCCCGCCCGTTTCACCCGTTCCACCCGTTTCACCTGTTCCGCCCGCTCCGGCCGCTCCGTCTGTTACCGCCCGTTCTGTGCCTTTTCAGTACCGGTTCTGTACCCGTTCAGCACCTCACGCACCCGCAACCGACACAGCATGCCGCAAC
>CAYRLL010000046.1:3815-12946 GCA_964425115.1 uncultured Desulfovibrio sp.
TACAACACGCCGCAATCAAAGGCTTAATGTTTAAAGGACCGCTGCCCCGTAAACACCATGGCCACCTGCGGGCTGGCCTCGTTCACGGCCTGAATCACCTCATGGTCGCGCATGGAGCCGCCGGGCTGGGCAATGGCGGAAACGCCGTGCGCCAGTGCCGCGTCCACGCCGTCGCGGAAGGGGAAAAAGCCGTCTGAAACCATGGCCGTTCCCGGCAGACCGCCCCTTGCCGCGCGGGTGCGGGCGTCTATGTCCGCAAGGGCCTCTGCCAGTGCGGGGTCTGCGGCTGCCTTTTGCTTCATTTCGTACAGCGACAGGTTGTGCTCGGTAAAGGCCAGCATGTCCGCATACTTGGTGTAGGCCTTGTGTACGGTCAGTTCCACACAGCCCACGCGGTCCTGCTCGCCCGTGCCGATGGAAACCGTGGCTCCGCCGCGCGCAAAGATAATGGAGTTGGAGGTTACGCCGGATTCCACCGCCCATGCGAAGAGCAGGTCGTCCGCCTCTTCCGGGGTGGGTTTGCGCGCCGCCACCTGCACGCCGTTTTTGTCCGCCGTGGCGGGCAGAAAATCATCCACGGAGAGGATGCGGTTGCGGAACGACTGCTGGATGATGATGCCGCCGTCTGTGAGGCACTTGAAATCAAGGAACGGCTCGCTCACCAGTTCTTCAAGCCGCGCCATGCCGGGAATGTGCAGAATGCGCAGGTTTTTGCGCTTCTTGAGGATATCTACCACGCCCTCTTCGAAATCCGGGGCGGCCACCACTTCGAAATACGCGCTGTTCACCAGTT
Organism: uncultured Desulfovibrio sp.; assembly: GCA_964425115.1. Classification (GTDB taxonomy): domain Bacteria; phylum Desulfobacterota; class Desulfovibrionia; order Desulfovibrionales; family Desulfovibrionaceae; genus Halodesulfovibrio. The sequence continues at coordinate 4,609 of CAYRLL010000046.1, forward strand.
CCGCGGCGGCCCTGTCCATGGGACGGTTCACCACCACCGCGCCGCCGAAGGCGGCTATGCGGTCGCTGCGGAAGGCCTTGTCCAGCGCATCGGCAACGCCCTTGGCGGACCATGCCGCGCCGCACGGGTTGTTGTGCTTGAGAATGAGGGCGGCGGGCTTGGCGGTCAGGTACTGCAGCATGTTTATGCCGTTGTCCACGTCCGTGAGGTTGGTTTTGCCCGGATGCTTGCCCGCCTGAATCATATGTTCTTCGGTCAGGGCGGAAACAAGCCCCTTGCCCGCGCCGCGGAAGCTCACCCCGCCGAGGGTCAGCCCGCCTTCCGCCAGTTCGTACAGGGCGGCAGGCTGATCGGGGTTCTCGCCATAGCGCAGCCCCTTTTCCTCGCCGTCAATGGTCCATACCCGCTTGCGGTACACCAGTTCCCGGTCGCCGAGGCGGACGGTCATTTCCGCCGGAAACGGATCGCCGAGGATGGTCTTGTACATATTTTTCAACCCGTTGGACACACTGCTCACCTTGTCGCTCATGCGGATTCTCTCCCCTGTATGAAATATTCTTGCCCACGCAACGGCAAGGCGCAAGAAAGTAGCACACACCCCGCCGACGGGCAATTTTCATTTGAAGCCCTTCGCCGATTGTCGTAGCGTCTGAAAACGGAACGGGGGCGGTGCCAAGCACCACCCCCGCTCCCGTTGTCAAAACGGCTTATCTACTCATCACATAACGGCTTCCCGGCGGGAAGTCAGGAGATACGACCATGGAACGCGCACTACGCAAACTCGCCGCCCAGCTCAACGCCTATGACGAAGCCTCTCTCATGAACCTGTGGGAGCACTACGCCAAAGAAGTGGAGCACTTTGAACCCACCAAACGGTGGGAAGAGTCGGCCCTTATCTTTTCGTTCATTCAGGCAGTGCGCTGGAAGAACCAGCTCTTTAACCACCATTGGGCGGAAAATTCCCGCCCGGATGCCACGGGGCTTCCGCCCCAGTCATCCTTCACCCTGCTGGAAGACCTTTCCGCAGGCGGCAAGGCGCGTGATGCACAGGCAAGCTCAGATAACGGCGGGCCAGCCGACGGGGATGGCGCTCACAAGCGGGCCAAGGTACTCAGCTTCCGGCCTAGAGAGACTGACTAGCCCGTGCATGATGTAATAATAGTAGCGGATGCTCTCTACAAAGGCCACGGCCTCGTAGCCTCTGGTGTAGCCGTGCTTGGTCTGTGAGTAGTATTTCTGCCACGCCAGCAGAGGCAGCACCTTTTTCAGCTCATGCCACGTGCTGCCCGTGCCGCCCATGGATTTGGACAGGGCGATGGCATCGTACACATGGCCCAGCCCCTGATTGTAGCTGGCAAGGGTGAAAAACCAGCGGTCCCACGGTTCCAGTTCCATGGGCTCAAAGGCGTCCCACAGCATTTTCAGATACCGCGCGCCGCCGTCTATGGCCTGCACGGGGTCCAGCCTGTCTACCCCCAGAATGCGCGCCGTGTTCTGCGTAAGCTGCATCAGCCCGCGCACGCCGGTCTTGCTGGTTGCGTCTGCCACGAAGCGCGACTCCTGATAGATCACGGCGGTGAGCAGCAGCGGATCTATGCCGTTTTTACGCCCGTGCTTCAGGATGGTTTGGTGGTAACGGGGCAAGGCGCTCTGCAGGGCGCGGGTCAGGCTCTGCACATCGTAGTAGTCCACATCCTCGGGCAGAAACCCGAAATACTTTTCGTGCAGCGCGGCAAGGGTGTTATCGCCTTCCCGCTCTTCCCAGAACCGGGAAAGGTCGGCGTGCAGTTCGCTGTTGGCGGAACGCCAGAACCAGCGGTAGCTCACCTCCCTGCCCATGGACTTGGCAGGCTTGACCCCCAGAAAGAACGGCTGCCACAGGCTGTAGCTCCAGTCGTCCACCAGGGCAAAGCGGGCGCGGTCTTCGTTCAGCGTGTCCAGCACGGGAGAGACGCGCACGCCCTCCACCTTGTCTGTCCACGGCTCACAGTCCAGCCCCTGCCCTTCTTCCTGCAGCGAATCCGTAAGGTAGTGCTGCTCGGTGGTGAGGATGGGGTTTTCGCACATGTCCTGCTCGGTTCGCAGGGTGTAACGCTTGGTGCTGTGTACCAGCACGGGGCGCGAGGTGGCATAGACAGGCCCCGCCACCACCGGGCTTTCCAGCGATTCCGGCTCCACGCCGCCCACGCCGACCACAAGGTCCACCTCGCCGGAATGCAGGGCGTCCCACGCCTCTACGGGCGTCTGCACCTCTATCATCTCCAGCACATAGCCCTGCCCTTCGGCAAACAGGGCCAGAAGTTCGTGCTCAAAACCGGGGCCGTAGGGAGAAATGGTGGTGGATACACGCTCCATTCTGGGAGCCGCCACCCGCAGCAGGGGCACTCCTTCCACATGGGTGGGACGGGGGGCTTCCCACAGGATAAGGCCGCACTGGGCGGCTATGAGGAGTATCAGGGTTGCCCACTCGCGCGGGCGGATCATCGTTCGGGTCTTCATCGTTTCGTGTTCCTTTGGCGTCCACGTAACCATCCTGCCAGGAAAGGAAAGGGGGCCGTGACGTCAGGTGATACCGCAACGAATGAAAAGGCTCGGAAAGAATATGATTTAGAGGAGGGAACAGATTGACGTTGTCCGTATCTGTGTATTAAGAGATGATGCCTTTTCTGCGTTCCGTGAACGCGGAGTCGTCGGGAAAGGGCATTTCCATGTCACAAGGAGAGGCTAATGTCAAATGTTATCATCATGGGCGCCCAGTGGGGCGACGAGGGCAAGGGCAAGATTGTTGACCTGCTCACCCGCGACATAGACGTCATCGTGCGCTTTCAGGGCGGCAACAACGCCGGCCACACCGTCATTGTGGGGGACAAACAGTACATCCTGCATCTCATCCCGTCCGGCATCCTGCACGAAGGCAAAAAATGCCTCATAGGCAACGGTGTCGTCCTTGACCCCGCCGTCTTCTGGCAGGAAATTGAAAAGCTGGCCGCCAAGGGTGTGGACGTGGGTCCGCAGCGTCTGAAGATAAGCAAGAAAACGCACATCATCATGCCCTACCACAAGAGCCTTGACGGCGCGCGCGAAGAGTACAAGTCCGCCGACGACAAGATAGGCACAACGGGTCGCGGCATTGGTCCCTGCTACGAGGACAAGGCCTCCCGCGTGGGCATACGCGCCGCAGACCTTGCGGACCCGGACCTGCTCAAGGCCAAAATCCGCAATGCGCTGGTGGAAAAGAACGCGCTGTTCACCGCCCTGTACGGGCGTGATGCCATGGACGTGGACGCCGTGTACGCCGAAGTGATGGAAGCGGGTAAAAAGCTCGTGCCCTACCTTGCGGACGTTACCTCCGAAATATGGGAAGCCTTCAACGCAGGCAAGAGCGTGATGTTTGAAGGGGCGCAGGGCATCCATCTGGATATCGACCACGGCACCTATCCCTATGTCACCTCCTCCAACACCGCCGCAGGCAACGCCTCTGCCGGTGCGGGGGTTCCCGCCAACAGGCTGGACCGCATTATCGGCATAGTGAAGGCCTACACCACCCGCGTGGGCGCAGGCCCCTTCCCCACCGAGCAGCAGAACGCGGAAGGCGACTACATGCAGAAAAAGGGCCACGAGTTCGGGGCAACCACAGGGCGCAAACGCCGCTGCGGCTGGCTGGACCTTGTGGTGCTGGGCGAAACCACGCGCCTGAACGGCCCCACCGAATACGCGCTGACCAAGCTGGACGTGCTGAGCGGCCTGAAGGAGCTGAAAATCTGCGTTGCCTACGAATATCGCGGAGAACGCGTGACCGTGGTGCCGCAGGAACAGAACGCCATGGCCCACGTTACCCCCGTGTACGAGACCATGCCCGGCTGGGACGAAGACATTACCGGCATAACCGAATGGGACAAGCTGCCCGAGACCTGCCGCAACTATGTGCTGCGCATTGAAGAACGCACGGGCGTGCGCGTTTCCATCATTTCCGTGGGCCCGGAGCGCGACCAGACCATCTTCCGCTAGCAGCGGCGGGATGCAGGGCACCGGCACAACCGGGCACCGGCATGTATGAAGACCTGTAGATTGCGGGGCAGCACTGGCGGCTGCCCCTGTACCCCGCCGTAAGGCGACAGATACCAGCACCGGGAAGACCATGGCTTCACAGGACGGCACTGCGGCCCCTGCCGCATCGCACACAAAAACCGCCGCGACTCCCTCCGGCGGCGTCCGCGCCGATATGACCGATATACTGGCCCCCGCCCTTGCCCCGCGTCAGGCAAGGGTGCGGGGCTTTTTGCACCGTCTGGCAGATGCCCCGCCGCAGGTGCTCCTCATGGAAGGCGGCACGGCGGACGAACGCGAGGCCATGAGCCTGTACTGGGCCGCCCTGCTTAACTGCACCCTGCCCGCGCAGCGCCCCTGCCTTGCCTGCACCGCCTGCGCCCAGATGATAGCACGCCAGCACCGCGACATGTTCTTTCTGGACGGGCGCGAGGGTTCCATAAAAATTGACGATGTGCGGGCCATACGCGCCGTGCTGGGTGAGCCGCCCCGCGATGACGGACAGCGCATGGTCATCCTTGCGGAAGCGCAGGCACTGGGCATCGAGGCGGCAAACGCCCTGCTCAAGTCGCTGGAGGAACCGCGCCCCGGCACCAGCTTTGTACTGCTGGCTCCCCAGCGGGAACGGCTGCTGCCCACCCTTGTTTCGCGCAGTTGGGTGCTCACGCTCGCATGGCCGCAGTCGTTTCCGCAGCAGGCAGAGCCTTCCGGCGACCGGCCCGATGCAGACCCTGCCGCCGCAGGACCGGCAGACAGCGAGCTGGCGGCCGCGCTGACGGAATGGACCGACGCGTTGGCCCTGTTTGCCGTGGAGGGTACAGGCTGGTTCCAGCGCACTTCGTCCAAAGGCTCGCTGGACAACCTGCTCGGCCAGCACATTATTGCCCGCTGCCAGCGCGAGCTTGCCGCAGCCATAATCGGCCACCCCTGCTCGGCCCTTGCACGCCTTCTTGCGGACATGGGTCCGGCCCGGCAGCGCAAGCTGGATGAGGTGTTGGCAGAGTGTCAGGAGAGCCTTGCCTTTAACGTGAACCCCGCCCTTGTCATGGACTGGCTGGCCACGCGCCTTACGCTGCTCGCGCCGCGTACGCCCCGCTGATTACCGCCTCTTTTCCATGCCGCCGCAGCACGCGCACGGCATGTCAGCAATCACTTTCAAGCCGCTTTTCTGTTGCCTCTCCCCTGTGGCGGATGTATCATAGAAACAGACGCGTCTGTACGCGCGCGTATACAGTTCCGGCGGATGCCGCCTGTGGCCGTATGCAGGGCTCCAAGCGCATGGACGCCTGTATACGCCGCGCACGGCAGTTCCAGACCGGCATGACGGGAACGGGTACCCGGAAACCGGAAACGGTTCAGCCCCCCAAGGGCCTGCCCTGATAACGGCGCACCACGCAGAAAGAACTTCACAGCAACAGGTTCCGCATGACCAACACCATATCCATGGCCGACGCTCCCAGAACGGTGCTTATCATCGAGGACTCGCACGTCCAGTCCAAGATCATCTCCAAACAGATTCTGGCGCTCACCCAGTTCGGCACCACCATAGCCAATACCATGGAAGACGCGCGGATTCTGCTGGAAACCTCGCGGGACCAGTTCTTTGTCGCCCTTATTGATCTTAACCTTCCGGACGCCCCGGACGGCCAAGCCGTGGACCTGTGCCTTGAGCACGGCGTTCCTTCTGTGGTGCTTACCGCCACCTTCAACGAAAGCATCCGCAAGCGGTTTCTGGACCGCAGTGTGGTGGATTATTTCTTCAAAGGGTCCATACAGGACATGGACCCCATGGTGCACAGCCTTGAGCGCATATTCCGCAACCAGTTCGTCAAGGCGCTGGTGGTGGATGATTCGCGCATGGCCCTGCAGCACCTGCGGCACCTCATGGAAATTCAGCGGTTTCAGGTGCTGGAGGCATCGGACGGCGTGCAGGCCCTTGCCGTTTTGCAGGAAAACCCGGACATCTCGCTCATCATCACGGACTACAACATGCCCAACATGGACGGGTTTGAACTCGTCCGCAACGTGCGTGCCCGCTACAAGGCAGACCGCGTTGCCATAATCGGCGTTTCCGCCGCCGGTTCAGGCACCCTTTCCGCCCAGTTCCTGAAGAACGGTGCCAACGACTTCATCACCAAGCCCTTTGAGGCCGAAGAGTTCTATTGGCGGGTCAACCAGACCGCGGGTATGCTGGACATCATTGCCGGACTGAGCGCTCCCCGCAACGCCAACGGCTGAGGATGCCTTTATGCATCCCGCGCGTATCTGTTTTCACGGGGTTACCGGGGCTACCGAATATTTCGGGCGCATCGCTCATGATCCGGCCCTAAAGACAGTCTCTTCCGCACCGGGGGCAGGCAGCACGCACGCCACCGGCTCACCCTCCCCTGTTCTTTACTGGATGCACCGGGAACACCGCGCCCATGACAACTGGGCGCTGCTGCACGCCCTGCACGAGGCTGACCGCCTTAACGCCCCCTGCGCCGTGGTCTACGCCCTTGCTCCTGCCTTCCTCGGGGCGGGCGCACGGCAGTTCGGCTTTCTGCTGCGCGGACTGGAAGAAACGGCTGCAACGCTTGCCGGATTCGGCATTCCCTTCATCCTGCTCCGCCAAAGCCCGGAAACAGCCATTCCCGAATACGCCCGTGCGGTGAACGCAGCGCTCATTGTCACGGATTTCGACACCCTGCGGCTCAAACGGCACTGGCTGCAACGCGTGCGGGAGGCAGCCCCCTGCCCCGTGACCGAGGTGGACGGGCGCAACGTGGTGCCCTGCCTTGCCGTATCCGGCAAGCGGGAATATGCCGCCCGCACCCTGCGCCCGAAAATCCACAGGCTGCTGGACGAATTTCTGGATGACTTTCCTGCGCCGCACGCGCCCGCCGCCCCGTGGCCCTTTGCCGTGCCGGCAACGGACTGGAACGTCCTGCGCCACGCCGCCTGCGCCGATGCAGCCGTGCCGGAGGTGCCGCCGCCGTTCGGCCCCGCCCCCGGTGAAGAGGCCGCCCTGCATACGCTGCGCACCTTTCTGGCACAACGTCTGCCCCTCTACGCCCAGCGCAACGACCCCAACGCGGATGCCCTTTCGCGCCTTTCGCCCTACCTGCACTTCGGGATGCTCTCCGCGCAGCGCGCCGTGCTGGAAACCCTTGCCCATGCCCGCTCGGGAGAAGGCAGCCGTATCCCTGCAGAGGCGCGGGAAGCCTTTCTGGAAGAGTTGGTCGTGCGGCGCGAACTGGCCGACAACTTTTGCCTGCACACGCCGCAGTATGACAGCGTGGAAGCCTTTCCCGACTGGGCGCGCGCAACGCTGGACAAGCACAGGAAAGACCTGCGCCAGTATGCTTACGACCTGCCTGCACTGGAAGACGCCCGTACGCACGACCAGCTGTGGAACGCGGCGCAGACGCAGATGCGGCGCACCGGCACCATGCACGGCTACCTGCGGATGTACTGGGCCAAGAAGATTCTGGAATGGAGCGCCACACCGGAAGAGGCCATGCGCCATGCCGTTTTCCTGAACGACCGCTACTTTCTGGACGGGCGCGATGCCAACGGCTACACCGGCATTGCCTGGGCAATGGGCGGCGTGCATGACCGCCCGTGGCAGGAACGCGCCATCTTCGGCACCGTGCGGTACATGAATTACGCCGGAGCATGCCGCAAGTTTGATGTGCCCCGCTATGTGCGCCGGATGCAGGAGACGGAATCTCTCATGCGCATGCAGGGGTTGTTCTGACCCGCCCACCGTAGCGGGCGTACAGCGGGCGCAGTGCCGGACCGGAAGGACACGGTATGACCGGAGGGACATGACGGGGGGGGAATCTGAAAAACCGTATGAACCGAATGACGTGGGAGAATCAGGCGATACCGGGACGCTCCAGCAGCGCAAAAGGGATGGTCTGCTGCATTCCCGCAAGAAACTCCCGCATTTCCCGTTCCTGATGAGGCGAAAACACCACCTTGAGCACGGCGGCGTATTTGTCCACCACCGTGGCATAGCCAAGGTTGTCCTGCGCCTCCAGCAGAAAGCGGAACATGCCTATATGCTCCGGAGCAAGACGCACATACAGCAGTGATGACCACTGTGGTGCGGGCAGCGGCGGGCGGGGCTTACGGGGTCTGGGTTTGGCCATGCGTTCCTTTCCTGAATGTTTGTCCCGCTTTGCCCCGATGCCGCCCCGTTGTCAACCGCTGTCACGTATGGCCGCCTGCCGACAACGGGGTGACGTACAGGCGTCTGGCGAAGCGGGGCGGGTTCTGCTACCATGCGGCAACCGGATACGGCCGG
>CAYRLL010000046.1:13046-22049 GCA_964425115.1 uncultured Desulfovibrio sp.
CGCATTCGTGCGTACTCGGCAACGGCCACCGGCATATCTGTACAGTATGACCAGCCCTGACCCCGCGGCACAGCATATGGCGGGACAGAAACGTTCCATGCCGCAAGGGCAAACAAACCGCGCAAGGGAGCTGCCTATTCACCCGTTTCTCGAAATACGCAATGTCTCGCGCACGTTCCGGGTGCGCCAGCCCCTGTTTTCCAGCGCCCCCTCCCTGTTGCGGGCAGTGGACAACGTAAGCCTTTCCCTGTGCCGGGGGCAGACTCTGGGCCTTGTGGGCGAGAGCGGCTGCGGCAAATCCACCTTAGCCCGCATGGTGGTGCGCCTGCTGGCTCCCTCTGCCGGCGACATTCTGCTTGACGGGCAGTCTGTCTTCCACGGCAGTGCCGAATTCATCCAATCGCTCCCCGGAAGGGTACAGATGGTCTTTCAGGACCCTGTATCTTCCCTTAACCCCCGCCGCAGCGTGGGAAAATCCATTCAGGAAGCGCTGGACATCCGCAAGGAAGGCACCCGTTCCGGACGACGTGAACGGGTGGAACAGCTGCTGGAACAGGTGGGATTGCGCGCGGAGCACTACACCCGGTATCCGCACGAATTTTCCGGCGGTCAGCGGCAGCGTGTGGCTGTTGCCCGCGCCCTGATAATGCGCCCCGACCTTGTGGTCTGCGACGAGCCTGTTTCTTCACTGGATGTTTCCGTGCAGGCACAGGTGCTGAACCTGCTGGACGAGATGCAGCAACGGCTGAACCTTACCTACCTGTTCATTTCCCACGACCTTGCCGTGGTGGGCCACGTGAGCGACCATATTGCGGTAATGTATCTGGGCAGACTCATGGAGCATGCGCCCAAGGATGCTCTCTTTGCCGCGCCGCTGCACCCGTACACGCGCGCCCTGCTCAGCGCCGTGCCCGTTGCCCGCGTGCGGGAGCGCAAAGCACACCTGCGGCTGGCAGGGGACCTGCCCAGCCCCCTCTCCCCGCCGTCCGGTTGCCCCTTTCACCCCCGCTGCCCGGAATGTATGCCGGTGTGCCGCACCGACGCCCCACCGTGGATGGAGCCGCAGGCAGGGCACGCTGTCTGCTGCCACCTCTATGCCGGGACATAAGGCCCCTCCACGCTCCGTTGCTCGACAGTTTCAGGGAGTGAGCCGTCCCGCGTGCGCGCATTCTTTCCGTTTGGACGGGCACCGGAAACCGCAGGAAGGAAGGCAGCCGCAACCGCCCTGTACGGGCTGGCACGGGCCGCCACCGCGATTGTGAAATTGTGTACTTGACGGGTGCGGTCCCAATGACCATAGTTACCCGGCCCCAGAGCAAAACAGGAAAGACAAGGAGTTCCGTCCATGGCCGCCACCGAATTTGGAAAAGCCGTAGAAACCATCAGTGAAGTCATGATGTTTGAAAACTGGCTGCGCTTCTACTTCATTGCAGAAGAAGGCGACAAGCTCTACATACGCGTTCCCGAGCAGGGACTCATGCGCATCCGCGAAAACCACCCCGCCCTGTTCTCCCTCGTCGAGGAAATGAACGGCAAGGAAGTCACGCCGCAGGTCTCGCGCACCGCCGTGTGCAACCACATCTCCAGCGAAGTGGAAGGAAACTCCATCAAGATGGGGATGGGCGGACGCGTGTTTGACAGCCAGACCTTTCAGTTTGAAATGCATCTCTTCGGCACATGGGTTCAATCGCACGAGGAGCAGCTTGATAAAGGCTTCCTTGATTTCAACACATGGAAAAGCCTGTTCGCCGACTGGAAAAAGTCTGACAAGGTACGTGAGCACATAGAAGAGCTGCGCGATGCCATGACCCGTTCCAGTTCGGACTGCACCACCCAGCAGTAATTTTTCCGCCACACTGCACGGCTGAGGGCCGCCTCCTGTTCGGGGGCGGCCTTTTTTTCATTGCGGCAATGGCCATAATTGCTCCGCACATTCCGCCCGGCATACCGGATATGAAGGACATGCCGGATATGAAGGATATTTCGGACATGACGGATGTGGCGTTACAAGCATGGCAACGGCCACTAACGCAACGCCCCTGCGCGTGCAGGGGGGCGCCTCGTCCGGTCAGTCCGGGGCACAAACGCAAGAGACCCCCGCTTGCGCGGGGGTCTCTGCCAAACAAAACCTATGCAATACTACTTGATGATCTTGAATTCGCCGCGGCGGTTCTGCGACCACACGGCTTCTCCGGTGCCCGTCACAGCAGGACGCTCTTCACCGAAGGAAACAACTTCGATCTGGCCGGCGTCAACGCCCAGCACCATCAGGTATTCCTTGACGGTACGTGCGCGGCGTTCGCCCAGCGCGAGGTTGTATTCAGCAGTGCCACGCTCGTCGCAATGACCTTCCACCAGCACGCGGAGCTGGGGGAACTTCTTCAGGATCTCGGCCTTTTCCTTCAGCTGATCGCGGTATTCGGCCTTGATGTCGAACTTGTCGAAATCAAAGAAAACCTTGCTGTCGGTGATGACCATGCGGGCCTTGCTCAGGGCTTCTGCGAGTTCCTGCTCGGCGCTCATGCCGGAGTAAGCGGACTCAACGGGAGCCTGTTCGTAAGTGGCGGTTTCTGCCTCGGGGGTTGCGGCGACCTGCTTCTTGGCACAGCCAAAGCTCATAGCCAGAACCAAAACCATAAACAGTGCCAGCCCGAAACGTTTCATAGTGCGCATTGAAAATCCTCCTAATGCTCTGTACAAATCTCTTTTTTAGCGGACACACAATTTGGTCAGCCTCATTCCCTTGTTCTTATCATGAATGGGGTGGCCTTGGACAAACCACCCCATACACGGAACGCGAGATTATCCTAGCCTGTGCGTAAAAATTGTCAAGATGAATCGTATGGGTTATCAATGGGTTCACCCCACCTCCTGACGGTTTATCAAGATTCTACGCCACTGGCGTGACAATAACATTATTTTCTACTCAGGTACCAAACCCCAGGAAGGCATGGTCGCCTCGCCGTCTCCGGTGGGCACCTGACGCGGTTCGCCACCGTGCCGGGTGGTAAGATACACCTTGTACTGGCCTGATCTGCTTGAAGAAAATGCCAGGAAGTAGCCATCTGGCGCAAAGGAAGGCATCTCGTCATTGCCGGGACCGAAGGTAACCTGCTTTTCCCTGCCTGTAACCAGATCCATGACAAAAATGCGGTGCCCGCCGTCCAGCATACGCGAAAAAGCCACCAGCTCCCCGTCCGGCGAAATGGTGGGGGTGGTGTTGTATTTGCCTTCGGTGGTCACGCGTTCATCGCTGCCCGTGGCGAGGTTCTTCAGGAAGATGTGCGGATTGCCCCTGCGGCTGGACACATAGGCCATCTTTGTCCCCGTGGCGTCAAACGAGGGCGACACGTCAATGGCCCAGTTTTCCACCAGCGGCTTTTCCTTCTGGAAGATGTGGTTGAGCAGGTAGATATCCGGGTTTCCTCCGGATGCAAGGCTCACCGCAACCTTGTTGTTAGGCAGGAAGGTAGGGCCGATGATGGTGTTGCCCGGGAACTTGATGTGCTGCACGCGGCGTGTAAGGCGGTCCCACACACCCAGCGAGTGGTATCTGTCGCCGATATGGCTGAAGATCACGTAGCGGCCGTCCGGCGACCATGAGGGCGAAAGGCTCAGTCCCGGCAGCTTGGTCAGCTGGCGCAGGTCCCTGCCCGTGGGGTGTACCGACCAGATATCTTTCTGGGTCTTGCCCGCCTTTTTCACGAACGCCATGGTGGAGAGGAAGAACTCGCCCCTTCCGGTCAGCGCCTTCATGAAATCTGCACAGAACCTGTCTGCCACGCGGGGCAGCATATCCTTGGAGATATCAAAATAGGCCTTGCCCAGCACCAGCTTGCCGGAAAACGCCTCGAACACCCGCAGCTCCACAGAGGGCAGCTTGCCGGGGGCGGGCGTAGGCCATGCCTGCGTGATGACAAGGTCCACCCCCGCCAGCTGGTAACGGCGCAGGTCAATATCCGGCGCCTTGAATCCGGCCGGGGTATTGCCCCCCAGAATGGTGGAACCTTCCACCACCTTGATGAAGGGCAGGAAATACATGTTTCTGTCAATAAGCGACTTCAGTTCCGGCCCTTCCGCAGGGGAGGCCGTTACCGCACCGGCGGGCGTGCTGCCCAGCGGGGCGGTGGTGACCAGATTCAGGGCGCCTTGACCGGGTCCGTAGATATCCACCTCGATGGAACGGGCGCCCGCCTGCATGGCAGGAAACACAAGCGCCACGACGGAAAGGAGAAAAAGCGTTCTGATTGTTTTCATGCGTATTCTCTTGACGCGGCGGTAGTCCCGCCCGCTGCTGCCGTGCCGGTTGCCCGGCTACTCATGGCTGTTGAAGTTGATGACTATGGAACTGATATCCGGCGTGGGCGGCTTGGGCAACTGCTTGGTGTCCGAAACCGCGCGCAGGGCCGAACCGTCAAAGTCCGGCCTGCCCGACGACGTGACCACAGAGGCATCCAGAATAGCCCCGTCCGGGGAGAGCACTATGCGCACCCGCGTGACCAGTTCGTCTCTGGTCGCCATCTGCGGAAACCGCCAGTTCTTCTTCACAAGGTTCTGTACGGCAATGGCGTACAGGTCTTCAATGCTGCCTATCACCCCTTCGGTGGGCGGCCCTTCGATTCCTTCCTCGCCTATGCCTTCCAGTGCGTCACCCATGCCGGGGCTGGCTTCCACCGCGGCCTGCAATGCCGCCAGTTCCTGGCTCAGCGTCTGCTGTCCCGACTGTTCCTTAGACTGGGCGGACTTCTTCACTTCCTTGCTCGTGTCCGCCAGAGCCGCCTTCAGGATATCTTCGGGAGAAGGCTGCGGGGGCTTTTTGGGCTCCTGCTTTTTAGGCTCGGGCTTGGCTTCCTTCTTCGGGTCCGTTTTGGTGTCCGGCTTTGGTTCCGGCTTGGGCTCCGGCTTCTTTTCCGGTTCCTTTTCATCGCGCGGCTTGGGAGGCTCCGGCACCACAGCCTCCTTCTTGGGGCTTATGGGCGTGGCATCCGGCTTGGGCACGGGCACCGGTTCCGGCTTGGGCGCGGCAACAGGGGCCGGGGCGGGCGGCGGAGGCGGCGCAGGGGCCGGTTCCGGCTTGGGCGCGGGGGCCGGAGCCGGTTTGGGGGCGGCGGGCTTGACCGCCGGGGCGGATTTACCCGCCGCAGGCTTGCCCGCAATGGACACCAGCCGTACCTGCTGCACGGGCATATCAAGCCGCACCTTGGGTGAAGAGGTAGGCCAGAAGACCGCCAGCAACACGACACTGAGATGCAGGCACAGAGAGAGCAGCGTACTCAATAACCGCATGGGGGTGTGCGCCTACTTCTTCTTAGTGGTTGGTTCGTCATCCGGCTGCTCGGCCACAATGCCCAGATTGACTATGCCTGCGCCCTTGATGCGGCCCATAACTTCCACCACAACGCCATAGGGCACCTCGCGGTCGGCGCGCAGGAAAAGCTGCTTGTTCTGTTCCTTCACCATCCGCTGAAGATGGCCTTCCATGTCTTCCAGCGTCAGGGCGTATTCATCCAGAAACATGGCGCCGTCGCGCCGGATGGTGAGTACCAGATGGTCGCTGTCTGTGGGCAGCACTTCCACTGTCTGCGTCTGCGGCAGGTCTACCTCCAGCCCCTGTGTCATGAGGGGGGCGGTGACCATGAAGATGATGAGCAGCACCAGCATGACGTCCACGAAGGGGGTCACGTTGATTTCGGATACAAATCCCTTGCCGCTTCCCATTGAAACGCCCATGGCCTGCTCCTACTTCTTGTCGCCCGAAAGGCGGGCCACAGTGGTTGAAGCCGGGCGGGTAACGCCCAGCTCGCGCTGCACGCGGTTGAGGAACGCCCCGGCGAAGTTCACCAGCTGCACCTCAATGCCGTTGAGCATGCCCAGAAACATGTTGTAGCCCACGGTGGCGGGAATGGCCACGCCAAGGCCGATGGCCGTGGCGACCAGTGCCTCGGATATACCGGGAGCCACCACCGCCAGAGAGGCGGTCTTCATCTGCCCTATGGCATGGAACGAATGCATGATGCCCCACACCGTGCCGAACAGCCCGATGAACGGAGCGGCGTTGGCCGTGGTGGCCAGAAACGCGAGGGAAGACCCCATGCGCGAACTCTGCATGCTCACGCCCTGCCGCAGGGCACGGCGCACGTTATCTGCAAGAATATCTGTATTGCTGCCCATCTCGCGCAGCCGGTTGTATTCGGCCACGCCCTCCTGCGCCACGAGGTACACGGGCGAGGTGGTATCGCTGCCCAAAGCCTGCACGGCCTCGCGCAGGTCTTTGGCACGCTGAAAGTTTTCCAGACCTTCCGCAGCCTTGCGTTTGGCCGCGCTGAGCTGGAACCATTTCTGAAACATCAGGGACCAGCTCATGACCGACATGCCAACCAGCAGAAGAAGCACAAGTTTTACCACAAGAGTGGCCTGCCAAAGCAGCATCAAAACATTGGTATCGCCCATCAAGTCACTCCAGATTCGTTTGATTGACGGTCTCCGCACCGGGCCGTAATGCCGTAAATTCCGGTGCGGGCCGGATATGGCGGGGGTTGTATCCCAAAACGTGTACGGCATAAAGCGGGATTAGGGGTTGCAACCCCGGCAAACTGCCGGTTTGCGTACGCCCATGCCCGCGGAGGTGGATGCCGCGCCACTTTTGCGGAAAAAATATTTTTTCATATCCCACGGTGTGCCCCGTCGAAAGAAGGGACGCACCGCACCGCAAATGAAGTTTATCCCCTGTTTCACGGGCAAACAGCCGCCGCGAACCGGCGCATCATTAAAAAATACTCTGCCGCGGCATGGCCGCAGCCCCGGCCCCGCGCAGATGTCCGGTCACGTGGCCTCCAGAAATACAGGTCTGCGCGTTTTATGCAACGTGCAGCGCTCCCTTGCGAACGGCCTGAAAACCATTTTACAACAGTTGCTAAGGGGCTTCCGTCACCCGCTGCCCGGGCCGCAGGCGCTCGTTACCCTTCACCACCACAGACGCTCCTTCAGAAAGTCCGGGACCGCTCACGGCCACCTCGGCACCCATCCACGCATCCACGGTCACATGCACGGCATGGGCTTCTCCCTGCTGCACGGTCCACACCACGGTCTGCCCCTGCGAAACGGTTACCGCGTCCCGCGGCACCAGCACGGCGTCCACTTCTGCACCGGCAGGCAGGCGCACTCTGGCCTCCATGCCCTGTGCCAGATGCTTTCCGTTCTTCAGCCGCACCCGCACGGGAAAGGTCCGGGTGGACACATCGCCCTGCGGGATTACCGCCGCCACGGTGGCGGGATAATCCGTGCCGCCCACGGCGGCAACTACATCCTGACCGGGCTTCACAAAACCGAGAACCGACTGCGGGACTTCCACCATCGCCTCCACATAGGCATTGTGCGCCACGCTGGCAACCACTGTGCCCGGCGCCACCCACTCGCCCCGGCTGGCGTGCCGCTGCAGCACCACCCCTTCAAACGGGGCGCGCACGGTGCTCTTGGCAATTTCCAGCCGCAGGCGCTCTGCCTCTGCCTTGGAGGCGTGAGCCTTCTGCTGCAGTCCCTGCATGCGCAGCCGCGCCTCGTCAAATTCTTTTTCTGAAACCGATTTGGAGCGGTAGAGCGTGTCCATGCGGGTAAATTCCAGCCGCGCGCTCTCAAGGTCCGTCAGGGCCTGCGCGTGCTGCGCCGTGGCAGACTCCAGCGCCTTGGTCAGCAGGTCGGTATCCAGCACCACCATCACCTGTCCGGCGCTCAGCGAATCGCCTTCTTCAAATGTTGTCCGCTCCACCCTGCCCGCCACGGATGCCGCCACTTCGGAAACCTCCGGAAACCGAACGGTTCCTATGAATACATTCTGCAAAGCAGCCTTGCCCATACGCGCCTGTGCGGTCACCACCGGAGACGGCGGCGGTCCCTGCGGGGCATCGGCTGCCTTTGCGGTCTCCGCCATGAAAAGGGCCGCGCCCCACCAGACCGCTACCGCAAGGGCGCACAAGGCTGCGCAGCGGGTGAAGCGCGCATAACTATCTCCGGGCATGGCAAACTCCTTGTCTTGCAATGTCGCTCGCTGAGCATGGCCCGCGACGGGGCTGTCCTGCGGGCCACGCCCTCCCTGTACCCCAAATATCGCCGGAGCGAAACAGCAACACGCACGGCAGGGCCGTAACTATGGAATCGCCACGCACAGCAGGCAGACACCGGAACCGGCTTTGCGGAATGCCTTTTCCTTACGGTTTGCCGGAACTGCGCGGCGGATGGAGATACACCAGTTGAATATCTTGCAATCCGCCCTGAAAGCTTGTCCCGGTATTTCCGGGAGATATGAGGAGCGGTGACGGCAAGAGCCGGGAATGAGCCGCATTTGCCGACCGGGATATTCAGCTTGATCCCCGGCCACCTTCAACCCGCATGACGATAGACAGCCTCCTTTACAGCCCGCCTGCTGTAGCATATTGTAGCTACAAAGGAGATTCGCCATGCAGGAAACCATACGCGCGCGAGTTGATTCCCAGCTCAAGGAGCAATTCGAGGTTGCCGCCAAGAGCCATGGACAGAACGCCAGCCAGCTCTTACGCGACTTCATGGCCGACTACGTGCGCAGACACAATGCGCAGCAGATTCGGCGCGAGGAAACGCTTCAGGCCATAGAGAGCATTGAAGCAGGCCGCTTTGTCGCCGGAGATGAGGTTTTTGCGTGGATGGATACGTGGGGCACTGATTCTGCTCCCGCCATTCTGAAGGGCGCACCGGAATGCAAATAAGATTTTCCCCGGAGTCCGTGGAAGACCTGAAACGCCTTTACGAGTTCGTTGCCGAGCACGACATAGACGCAGCCCGGACTATTGCTCTTAACCTGAAATCTGCCATCAACCGCTTCGCGAGTTTCCCCCACATAGGGCATCCGCTGGAAGACTTGGAAGGCGTGCGGGAATTTGTTTTCGGGCGGTATGTCATCCGCTATGTGACAAAAGGTGAGGTGGTGTATGTGTTGCGGGTGTGGCATGGGAAGGAGGAGAGGTAGCGCGG
>CAYRLL010000047.1:0-21854 GCA_964425115.1 uncultured Desulfovibrio sp.
CCTCAAGGTGCTGGAAGCCGATGCCACGGGCACGGCCAAGACAGAAGCCGTGGCCCATCTTGTGCGCGAATGCGACATCCTGGTACTGCTCGGCGCGCAGCACACGGGCCATGCCCGGGTCTTTGCCGGGCAGTACCCGGACAAGAAGTTCATCTTTTACGAGGAAAAGGTTTCCGGCATCCCCAATCTGGCATCCATCCTCTTCCGCCAGCACGAAGGCTCCTTCCTTGCCGGGGCACTGGCGGGCCGGGTGAGCAAGACACGGCGGGTGGCCTTTCTGGGCGGCACGGACATCCCTCCCGTGGCAGCCTTCGCGCAGGGATTCATGGAAGGCGTGCGCCACGTGGCTCCCGATGTGGTGGTGGAGGTGCATCATGTAAGCGGGCCGGGAGACTTTTCCGGATTCAACAACCCCGATGAAGGCTTTACCATGGCCGCTGCCATGTTCGAAGACGGCGTGGATATCATCTTCGCCGTGGCGGGCCTTACGGGCAACGGGGTCATAGAGGCGGCACGCAGGACGGACAACCGCTACGTCATCGGCGTGGATTCGGATCAGGACGACATGGCCAGGGGCAAGGTGCTCACCAGCATGGTCAAGCGGCTGGACACCGCCACCCACGCCGAGGTCTCCAAGGCCGTGCAGGGTGGATTCACGCCGGGAGTTGCCGACTTCGGCCTTGTTTCAGGCGGCGTAAGCCTTACGGACATGCGCCACACGCGGGACATCATCACCGCCCCGGTGCTGGAGGAACTGGAAGGGCTCCGGCAGGCCATCATCGACGGAAGGATTGCAGTCACCGACCTGCGCCCCTGACAAGCGCAGCCGAGCAACGCAGCATGCTTTACCCGCGCAGCAACTCTTCCAGCGCGGGCAGCCCGCCTGCGGCATCGTCCCGTGCGGACCCCACGCCCAGCAGGGGCGGCAGGGCTACGCCCCGTTGCGCAAAACTCCGCTCCAGCGATTCCATCCAAATACCCTTTCCCGCCCGTTTCGCGGCGGCGGGGTCCACCTCGCGCGGGCGCCCTCCCCACTCCGCGTGGTCATACACCCGCTCCACGCCGCAACTGGGGCTGCCTTCCACTCCCAGCACCGCCAGCAGGCGCACTCCCGCCCCCCGGTACATGAGGGCCTGATCAGCCACACCGTCCGCCAGCGCGGAACACAGGGCACGATAGGCGGGCGTGTCATACTGGCTGCGGGTCTGCCACCAGCGCGCAGGCCCCATATGCAGAAATTCCGGGCACGGCAGCTGCACCACACCCACCCCGGCGGGCATAAGCGCCTCCCACACGGGCCGGTGCGCACCGGCGTAGGCGGCCAGCCCGCAGACCTTCACATTGGCATTGAGCAGGCAGTGGCTCACAAAGACCACCCTGCCCCCCCGCGCGTCACCACACGGCATGGCGGCACCCTCCTTTCATTCCGTTCCGGCAATACACGCCGTATCTCACCGCAATTTGCCGCAGCGTACCGGGCCAGACAAAATTTCCCGCCCGCTCCCCAAGGATGCCATTGGCAAAAGGCAAAACTGCCGATAGACTACGCTTATACGATATACACAGTATGAAACGCATCACGGGAAACCGCCTCCGCATACGGGTCAACGCAGGACTCATCCTCATTCTCGGCAGCGGGCTGCTCATTCTGGGAACCTTTGTCCTTTCCGCCCAGCACACCCAGCTTGTACGCACTCTGGAAGACCAAGGCAACCACATGGCGCAGGTGGTTGCCAGAACCAGCGCGGAATACATCAAGAAGTACAGTTTTTATCTGTTGGAAGGCCTTGCCTCATCGGTTGAGGCATCTCCCCACGTAGCTTATTGCGACATAACCGATGCCGCAGGCAAAAGCCTTGTCCGCGCGGGTGATTCCCCGGCAGGCGTGGTGCCCATGACCAAACTGGCGCAGGGTGCGCTGCCCAACGCCGCCCCGCCCGCAACGCCTCCCGAACCGCGCTCCGCCATACGCAAGCTCATGTTTGCCCCTGCGGAGAAGGACCTGCCCACGCTTGCAGGACAGGTGCTGCAGGTTTCCGCCCCCATCAGCAGCGATTCCGGCGAAACCGTGGGCACGGTACACATAGGCCTGCACACATCCCACCTGCGCGATGTGCTGGTGGTGCGGGCCACCCAGCTCACGGTCTTCTTCGTTCTCTTTCTGATTGTCTCTTCCGTTATCATAAATACCTTTCTGAACCGCATGTTCATCACGCCCGTGTCCCGGCTGGCACAACTGGCGCGCGACATCTCGCGGCGGCGGTTCCGCACGCTGGAACAGCCCCCCCGCGATGACGAGGTGGGCCAGCTCACCCGCGACTTCAACCACATGAGCACGGCTCTGAAGGACCTTTACGAAGATCTGGAACGCAAGGTGCACGAGCGCACCGAAAGTCTTTCGCAGGCCAACCAGCAACTGCGCACCGCCTACCAGCGGGAACGCAGCCTTGCGGAGCAGGCGGAACAGGCAAGCATGGCCAAAAGCCGCTTCCTTGCCTCCATGAGCCACGAGATACGCACACCGCTCAACTCCATTCTCGGCATGGCGGACCTGCTGTGGGAAACGCGCCTCACCCGTGACCAGAGGCAGTATGTGGATATTTTCCGCAACGCGGGTGAGAGCCTGCTCGCCATCATCAACGACATTCTGGACCTCTCGCGCATAGAGGCTGAAGAAATGCCCTTTGAGCGCATCCCCTTCAACCTGCGCCGGTGCGTGGACGATGCCGTGCGCCTTTCCGCCCATCCCATCCTGCGCAAAGGGCTGGATTTCGGCGTTTCCATACCGCCCACCCTTCCCCGGACCGTGTACGGCGACCCCAAGCGGCTGCGCCAGATTCTGGTAAACCTGCTGGGCAACGCCGCCAAATTCACCAACAAAGGCGAAGTGGAACTGCGCCTGCACTGCGAAGTGCTGCACGGAGAAGAAGCCCCGCCCGCCGCCCTGCTCCGTTTCTTCGTGCGCGACACGGGCATAGGCATTCCGCAGGCGCAGCAGCAGGCGGTGTTCGAACGATTCACGCAGGCAGATTCCTCCACCAGCCGGGAATACGGCGGCACGGGGCTGGGCCTGACCATCAGCAAGTTGCTGTGCGAAAAAATGGGCGGCGGCATCCACCTGCAATCCTCTCCGGGAGAGGGCAGCACCTTTGAAGTGCGCATGACGCTGGAATGTGACGAAGCCATGGACGGCTTCACCCCGCTGCCTGCGGGATACCGGGCCCTTGTGGTGGAACCGCACGAGTTGTCGCGCACGCTCCTCGCCGCCATGCTCGCGGAACACGGCGCGCAGTGCATTCAGGCTTCCTGCCACGCGGAGGCGGTGGCCCTGCTGCGCCAGTCTGCCCCTGTCTCCCTGCTCTTTCTGGACAGCAGCCTCGCCTACGACCAGTGCGTGCAGCTTGAGCAGTTTACCCGCAAGCCCGCCCCCGGCCTGTCCGACCCAATTGGCCAATCCTGCCCGCCCGATCAATCCGACCAATCCGACCAGCCCGACCAGCCCGATCAATCAGATAAGAAGACCGGCGGGCCATTCTGCCCGTCTCCCTCATGCCCCGCGCTTATACGCCTGACCCGTGGCATGGCGGAAAACGAAACCTGCACCGCTTCGGCAGACATGCTTACCCTGCGCCTGCCTGTGCTGCACGCCGACCTCTCCGCCGCCCTTGCTCTTGTCCTTGCCGGCCAGTTATCCGGCCAGTTATCTGGGCAGTTATCTGGGCAGTTATCTGGGCAACTCACCGGGCAACTCATCGGACAGTCCGGCAGTCAGACGCATAACCCCGCCCCGCTTCCCGGAACAGGCACCCTTTCCCGCGAAACGGAACAGCACCTCTCTGCGGAAGGGCTGCGGCTGCTGGTGGTGGAAGACAATGAATCCAACCGCAAACTGGTGGAACTGTATCTGAAGGATTCCGCCCACTCTGCGGCATTTGCCCAGAACGGGGAGCAGGCGGTGCGCATGTTCAGGGAAACACGCTATGATCTGGTACTCATGGATGTGGAAATGCCCCGTATGGACGGGCTCACCGCCACACGTGAATTCCGTAGAATGGAGGACGAGCAGGGCAGGCCGCGCACACCCATTGCCGCCATAACCGCCCATGCCCTGCCCGAATACCGGCAGGAATGCTTTGACGCGGGCTGCGACTACCACATCACCAAGCCCTTCAAAAAGAAAGACCTGACCATGCTCATCCAGTCTGTCCGCTCCATTGACGGGGAACCGCAGACAAAGGCAGTGCAGTAGCGGCACCGTATCTAGAGGGAAGTTCCCCTGCGCATATAGGCCATGAATTCCTGATTGCCCTTGGGCCCCTTGATGGCAGAGGCAACCACCCCCACCACCTCCAGCCCCAGTGCCTCGCGCGCAAAATTGCACACCTTGTCCACGGCCTCGCGGTGCAGGGCAGAATCGCGCACCACGCCCTTGTCGGTCATGTCCGGCCCAAGCTCGAACTGAGGTTTGATAAGCACGGCCAGTTCGCCGCCCGGGCGCAGAAAACGCACGCACGGCGGCAGCACAAGGGTCAGGGAAATAAAAGAGACGTCGGCCACCACCAGATCAACCGGTTCCGGTATGAGCGATGCGTCCGCAAGGCGCAGGTTGGTGCGCTCCAGATTGACCACCCGGGCATCCTGCCGCAGTTTCTCGTGCAACTGTCCGTAGCCCACGTCCACGGCATACACCCGCACGGCACCATGCTGGAGCAGACAATCCGTGAAACCGCCCGTGGAAGCCCCGGCATCAAGGGCCACCTTGCCTTGCACGTCAATGCCGAAGTGCTCAAGGGCCGTAAGCAGCTTATAGGCTCCCCGGCTCACAAAACGGTCCACCCCGCGCAGTTCCAGCACGGCGTCCGCATCCAGCTTCTGCCCCGGCTTGGCAACCGGCTCGGGCACCCCGTTGCGCACAAGATACACCTGCCCGGCCATAATGTAGCGTTTGGCCTTCTCGCGGCTTTCTGCCAGTCCGGCCTCGTGCAGCAACTGGTCTGCCCGTTCCTTTTTCGCCATACCTCACCTTGACATCACGGCCCATGAGGCATACCTCGACATGGCCGGGGAAATTTCAGGCCGGAAACCGTTCCGGCACAATGCGCAGGCAGCCGGAACCCGGCGTACAGACACGCGCAAACCTCAGACACCTACACCAACGGCACATGCGGCACAACAAATAATTCCTTGCCTTCCCCACCTGTTTGCAGTATGAGCATCCGTTCCGCATCTTCCGTGAGGAGTTTACAGTTATGAAGAAAGACACCCATCCCAAAGTGTTTCTGGCCAAGGTAACCTGCGCATGCGGTTACGAATCCGAACTGCGCACCACCAAGGCCGAACATCTGGCACTGGAAATCTGCTCGCAGTGCCACCCCTTCTACACCGGCAAGCAGCGTCTTCTGGACACCGCAGGCCGTATCGACCGTTTCCGCAAGAAATACGCCGGCTTCCAGAAGTAGCCGTTTCGCGCGGCGTACGGCTCGTGGTCCGGATGTGCCGGGCAACGTTTTTTCCTCCCCGGGAACAGCGGTTTCCGGGGAGGAGTATTCTATTGCTACAGCGGGAGACTGTGTGAAAGATCGTTCCAAAGCCGCAGGCGGCCCCGGCGGCGCAGATGACACTGCCCCTGAAAGACAGCACGCGCATCGCCCCTGCAGGGTGCTCGCGGCCGCTCTGGCTGCATCCGCCCGGTGCACCGTGGGCGGACAGGCCGTCATGGAAGGCGTGATGATGCGCAACAAAGACCGCCTTGCCATTGCCGTGCGCAGGCCCGACGGAACCATCGTGGTGGAGAACCGGCCGTGGTTCACCCTCACGGGCAACGACTTTCTCAAGCGCCCCTTTGTGCGCGGCTTTCCCATCCTTATTGAAACGCTGGTAAACGGCATCAAGGCCCTGAACTACTCGGCCACGCAGGCCGTGGACGAGGAAGTGGAAGGCGAACTTAAGCCGTGGCACCTTGCCGCAACGCTTGCGGCATCCATAATGCTCGCGCTGGGCCTTTTTGTGGTGCTGCCTCACCTGTTCTCCATGGGCATGAACCTGCTGGGACTGGGCGGCGATGCCGACGGCCTGAGCTTTCACGTCTGGGACGGCATCTTCAAGTTCGGCATATTTCTGGCCTACATTCTGGGCATTTCATTCATTCCGGATATCCGCCGCGTCTTTCAGTACCACGGGGCGGAGCACAAGGTCATCTGGACCTATGAAGACGGCAACCCCGTAACCACCGGCTCCGCAAGCCTGCGCAGCAGGCTGCATCCCCGGTGCGGCACCACCTTCCTGCTGTTCGTGCTCTCCATCGCCATCATCCTGCACACGGTGCTTGTCCCCGCGCTGCTGCTGGTCTGGAAACCGGAAGGCACCCTTTTCAAGCACAGCATGATCATTCTGTTCAAGCTCGCACTCATGGCCCCCATAAGCGCCATCGCCTACGAAGCCATCAAATATTCCGCCAGAGTGAACGAAACCATCTGGGGCCGCGTCCTCAGCGCCCCGGGCATGCTGCTCCAGATGCTCACCACCCATGAGCCGGACACCCCGCAGCTGGAAGTGGCCATCGTGGCGCTGAAGGAAGCTCTGGGCACAGAAGCCACCGAAGAAGTGCACGCCCCCGCCTATACTGTTTCGGAGAAAAACTGATGTTTTCCAAACTAGAGAATCTGGAGCGCCGTTTCGAAGATCTGGAACAGCAGCTCAGCTCGCCGGAAGTGTTCAACGATCAGGAACGCTACCGCCAGCTGACCAAAACCCACTCTGATCTCAAGCTGGTGGTGGATGCCTTCCGCAAATACACTGCCATGAAGCGCGACCTTGAGGAAAACAAGCTCCTCCTCCATGACAGCGACCCGGAAATGGCCCAGATGGCCCGCGAGGAGATCAAAAACATAGAACAGGCCCTGCCTGAACTTGAGCACGACCTGAAGATTCTGCTCCTGCCCAAAGACCCCATGGACGAGAAAAACTGTATTCTCGAAATCCGTGCGGGTACCGGCGGCGAAGAAGCGGCCCTGTTTGCCGCCGACCTGTTCCGCATGTACAGCCGCTATGCCGAAGCCACGGGCTGGCGGCTGGAAGTGCTTGAATCCAGCGAAACGGGCACAGGCGGCCTCAAGGAAGTCATCGCCATTGTCAAGGGCGACAAGGTTTACAGCCGCCTCAAGTTCGAATCGGGCATCCACCGCGTGCAGCGTGTTCCCGCCACGGAAACGCAGGGACGCATCCACACCTCTGCGGCTACCGTGGCTGTCATGCCCGAAGCGGACGAGGTGGACCTGAACATCCGGCCGGAAGACCTGCGCTTCGATGTGTACCGTTCGTCCGGCCCCGGCGGGCAGTCGGTGAACACAACGGACTCTGCCGTGCGCGTCACCCACATTCCCACAGGCCTGGTGGTCTGCTGTCAGGACGAAAAGTCGCAGCACAAGAACAAGGCCAAGGGCTTGAAAATTCTTTCTTCCCGGCTCCTCCAGCTGGAGCAGGACAAGCAGCACGCCCAGCAGGCGGAGCAGCGCAAGCTGCTGGTGGGCTCCGGCGACCGTTCGGGGCGCATCCGCACCTACAATTTCCCGCAGGGAAGATGCACCGACCACCGCATCAACCTCACGCTCTACAAGCTGGAAGCCATCATGGAAGGCGACCTGGACGATCTGCTGAACGCCCTTGTCACCCATGATCAGGCGGAAGCCCTGCAGGCGCAGGCTCAGGCCTAAGCCATGGCGGTCTCCAGACCAGCACCCTGCACCATACGCACCGTCATTGCGGCCTTCTCGGACTACCTGTCCGGGAAGGCCGTTGATTCTCCGCGCCTGTCCGCAGACATCATCTGCATGCACGTGCTCGGCAAAGACCGCCTGCACCTGCTCACCAATCCGCACCAGCCCGTAACAGACTCCCAGTGGGAGGCCATGCTGTCTCTTGTGCTGCGCAGGGGGCAGGGCGAGCCTGCGGCCTATCTCACGGGCTCGCGTGAATTTTTCGGGCGCGCATTCGCCGTCTCCCCGGCCACCCTCATCCCCAGACCGGAAACGGAGCATATCATTGAAGAGGTGGTCCGGCGATTTGCCCAATCGCCCTCCTTCGTCTTCGCGGACCTGGGCACGGGCAGCGGCTGCATTGCCGTCACCATTGCCGCGGAGCTGCCCCACGCGCGCGGCATAGCCGTAGACCGCAGTGCCGATGCGCTCTCCGTCGCCGCGTGCAACGCCCGCACGCATGGCGTGGCAGACCGCATCCGCTTCGTGCAGGGCGACTTCACCTCCTGCCTGTTCCGCCCCGGCACCCTTGACTGCGTGGCCACCAACCCGCCCTACGTCAGCGCGGCGGAGCACGCGCAGCTCAGCCACGAAGTGCGCGAGTTTGAACCCGCTTCTGCCCTTGTTCCCGGCACGGCAGGCACAGAGCACGCCCGCATCCTCATCCCTTCAGCGGCCTGCTGGCTCAGGCCCGGCGGCCTGTTCGTCATGGAGATGGGCTGTACGCAGGGCCCTTATGCGCTGGCCGCGCTCAGCGGCCTTCCGCCGGTCTGGGCAGATGCCCGGATCGTCCGCGACCTTGCGGGACTGGACCGGCTAGCCGTTGCCACGCGCACCGGCCATCTGTGCGAAAAAACAACACAGTGCTAAAAGCACACACCCGGCGCCGCCTTACTGAACCATAAATAGTACAATATTTCTGCATGTTACCTTCCACTGCCAACAAGGCACGTCTTTTGCTTGCTAGCCGTTCGGAGGCATCATGAAGCAAACGACAATCAAAAAAGCCATAGGCTGCTCCGGCATCGGCCTGCACAGCGGCAAGGTGGTCAGACTCTCCCTCTCGCCCGCACCGGAAGACACGGGTATCGTGTTCCACATCCACGGCGAGAACGGCTGCAAAGTCATCACCCCGGAACCGCACGCCGTCGTTGCCACAGGACTTGCCACCACGCTGGGGCTGGACGGAACCTCCGTAGCCACGGTCGAGCACCTGCTGGCAGCCATCGCCGGTTTGCAGATTGACAACATCCGCATAGACATAGAAGGCGGCGAAGTGCCCATCATGGACGGCAGCGCGGCCTCCTTTGTCTTCCTGCTCCGCGATGCCGGCATTGCCGTGCAGAACCGCAACCGCACTGTGCAGCGCATCCGCAAACCCATCCGTTTCGAACGCGACGGCAAGTACATTTCCGCCTCCCCGTACTCCGGCCTGCGCATTGATTATACCATTGATTTCGACCATCCCCTCATCGGCAGACAGACCATGAGCGTGGAAGTCACCCCTGCCACCTTCACGCGCGACATCGCCAAGGCACGCACCTTCGGCTTCCTGCGCGAGGTGGAATACCTGCACAAAAACGGCCTCGCTCTCGGCGGCTCGCTGGATAACGCCATTGTGCTCGACGAATACGGCGTGCTGAACGAAGACGGACTGCGCTTTGACGACGAGTTCGTTCGCCACAAGATTCTCGACTTCATAGGCGACATGGCCATGCTGGGCGCTCCGTTGCAGGGACATTTTGAAGTGTTCGCCTCCGGCCACGCACTGAACAACCAGTTCCTGCGCACCATTCAGGAGCATGCGGACATCTATCTGGAAACCGTGGAAACGGACGCCTTCCGCCCGGAAGCCGTGCCCGCAAGGGAACACGCAGGCCAGCCCGTTGCCGCTTAGAACCACCTGCGCAGTGCCACGCTGTCTGTCCTGACACGTCACGCGATCAGTCTATCCGGGCCGCTCCATATCGGGGCGGCCCTTTCATTTATATACGCAGCGCCGCGGCAGGGAACCTGCGTGTGCCGAATTATCCTTGCGGGTTTGCTCCCCGTTGTATACAACCCCTACCTACAGCCGGAAGCGCGGAGGTTAGCTCGGCCCACGGACATTGGCGGGCGATTAGGTGCCGACAGCGGCCCCGGGACCTATCCCACGGGACGTTATGGGAGATTCGGGAAAAAAAATACCTGAATCACCATTTTTCGCTTGCCAAATGTTCACGCCGCGTATAAACACTCATCTCCGTTGGCTGGCGTAGCTCAACTGGCAGAGCAGCTGATTTGTAATCAGCCGGTTGCGGGTTCGAGTCCCATCGCCAGCTCCACGTGGAGGGGTTCCCGAGTGGCCAAAGGGAACAGACTGTAAATCTGTCGTCGTATGACTTCGGAGGTTCAAATCCTCCCCCCTCCACCACGACGAAACGCGCTGACAGGCTGTAGGAGACATGAGTCGGAGAACTACGGCATACTATGCGGGAATAGCTCAATGGCTAGAGCATCAGCCTTCCAAGCTGAGGGTTGCGAGTTCGAGTCTCGTTTCCCGCTCCATTTCCGCCTGAGTTCTCCCTACAGTTGAGTATATTGGCCCACATAGCTCAGTCGGCAGAGCGCGTCCTTGGTAAGGACGAGGTCAGCAGTTCAATCCTGCTTGTGGGCTCCATTTCTTTTTCGGTGTAACATCGAGAACAACATTGCCAGGGAGAATTACTCATGGGTAAGGAAAAATTTACTCGTAACAAGCCGCACGTAAACATCGGCACCATCGGTCACATCGACCACGGCAAGACCACCCTCACCGCAGCTATTACCAAGGTTGCAGCTCTGATGGGCGGCGGCAAGGCCATTGCCTTCGACGAAATCGACAAGGCCCCCGAAGAAAAGGAACGTGGCATCACCATCGCCACCGCCCACGTCGAATACGAATCCCCCAAGCGCCACTACGCACACGTTGACTGCCCCGGCCACGCCGACTACATCAAGAACATGATCACCGGCGCAGCCCAGATGGACGGCGGTATCATCGTTGTGGCAGCCACCGACGGCCCCATGCCCCAGACCCGTGAGCACATCCTGCTCGCCCGTCAGGTCGGCGTGCCGTCCCTCGTCGTGTTCATGAACAAGTGCGACATGGTGGATGACGAAGAACTGCTGGAACTGGTGGAAATGGAAGTTCGCGAACTTCTTTCCTCCTACGACTTCCCCGGCGACGACATCCCGGTTATCCGCGGTTCCGCTCTGAAGGCTCTGGAAGCCGACAGCGCCGACGACCCGGCCACCAACTGCATCAAGGAACTTCTGGACGCCTGCGACTCTTACATTCCTGAGCCCCAGCGCGAAATCGACAAGCCCTTCCTGCTGCCCATCGAAGACGTGTTCTCCATCTCCGGCCGCGGTACCGTTGTTACCGGCCGTATTGAGCGCGGCGTGATCAAGGTCGGCGAAGAAGTGGAAATCGTGGGCATCCGTCCCAACCAGAAGACCACCTGCACCGGCGTTGAAATGTTCCGCAAGCTGCTTGACGAAGGTCAGGCCGGCGACAACGTGGGCCTGCTCATCCGCGGTATCAAGCGTGATGAAGTGGAACGCGGCCAGGTTCTCTGCAAGCCCGGCTCCATCAAGCCCCACACCAAGTTCAAGGCAGAAGTGTACGTGCTCTCCAAGGACGAAGGCGGCCGCCACACTCCCTTCTTCACCGGCTACCGTCCCCAGTTCTACTTCCGTACCACTGACATCACCGGCGTTATCGCTCTGGATGAAGGTGTGGAAATGGTTATGCCCGGCGACAACGCAGTCTTCAACGTGGAACTCATTAACCCCATCGCCATGGAAAAGGGCCTGCGCTTCGCTATCCGCGAAGGTGGCCGCACCGTTGGCGCAGGTGTTGTTTCTGAGATCGTGGAGTAAGTCATGCGCGTGAACATTCAGCTCGCCTGCACCGAGTGCAAGCGGCGCAATTACGCGACCGACAAGAATAAGAAGAATACTACCGGTCGCATGGAGCTCAAGAAGTATTGTCCCTGGGACAAGAAACACACGCTCCATCGCGAAACCAAATAGGTAGTCTTCCATAGTGCAGGGGTGTAGCTCCAACGGCTAGAGCGCCGGTCTCCAAAACCGGATGTTGCGGGTTCGAATCCCTCCACCCCTGCCATTTTTTCTTCTTACCCCCTTTTCGGTGAGGCGACCATGGCGAATAAGCACTCAAAGAAAGCTGATAAGGCCAACGACTCCCAGGCGGGTGTTGAAAGCAAGATTACACAGCTCAAAGAGTTCTTCGAAGAGTCCCAGGTTGAAATCAAGAAGGTCGTCTGGCCTTCCCGGAAGGAAACTGTAACCACAGGCGTAGCAGTGCTGGTGCTTGTGGTTGTCATGTCTATTTTTCTGGGCGTTATAGACCTTGGCCTCACGAAACTCGTTGAATACATCCTTTCCTAACATTGGACTTACCCCATGACCGAGGAAACGACCCCCGCTCCCAAGGCTCGCTGGTACATAATCCACACCTATTCTGGTTTTGAACAGCGTGTGGAGCAGACCATCAACCAGATGATCCGCACCAACGAAGCGCAGGGCCAGATAGAAGAAGTCGTTGTACCGACTGAAAAGGTTGTGGAGCTTGTAAAGGGCGAAAAAAGAACGTCCACCCGCAAGTTCTACCCCGGGTACGTCATGGTCAAAATGGTCATGACCGATTTTTCATGGCATCTGGTCTCCAATATCCAGCGGGTTACCGGCTTCGTGGGCGGCAAGAACCGCCCCACTCCCATGCGGGATTCAGAAGCCGTGCGCATTCTCGCCATGATGGAGTCCAGACAGGAACAGCCCAGGCCGAAGTTCAGCTTCGAGCGTGGGGATGAGGTCCGGGTCATTGACGGTCCTTTCGGCGGCTTCAACGGCCTTGTTGAGGACGTCAACTTTGACAAGGGCAAACTTCGCGTCTCCGTGTCCATTTTCGGCAGGCAAACACCGGTTGAACTGGATTTTGTCCAGGTGGACAAGGGATAAGCGCACATCGTGCATTATCGCTGCAAACGCAGCGACTGCCATAGAGGTATAGTGGAATGGCTAAGAAAGAAGTAGCAAAAATCAAGCTTCAGATCCCTGCTGGTGCGGCTAACCCCTCCCCGCCCATCGGCCCTGCGCTGGGTCAGCACGGCCTGAACATCATGGAATTCTGCAAGGCATACAATGCCAGAACGATGGACCAGAAGGGACTCATCATCCCCGTGGTCATCACCGTGTACGCAGACCGTTCCTTCACCTTCATCACCAAAACTCCTCCCGCGTCCGTTCTCATTCTGCGCGAGGCTGGCGTGAAGAGTGGTTCCGGCGAACCCAACCGTAAAAAGGTTGGCTCCCTGACCATGCAGCAGGTGGAAGAGATTGCAAAGCTGAAGATGCCCGACCTGAACGCCGCGAGCCTTGAGGCTGCCAAGAAGACCATCATGGGCACCGCGCGCAGCATGGGCGTTGACATCAAGTAGTTTCTGGAAATCAGTCGGACTGCCGTTCGCTGGCCGTACCCTTTGCGGGTTTGGGCACAGCAGTGTTCGCATAGCATTGAACGGCAGGAGATTCTCACAGAACAAGAGAAAGGAAGGCAGACAATGCCCAAGCATGGGAAGAAATATCGCAAGGCCGTAGAGGGCGCTTCGCTCCTCGACCGCCTGCCCGTTGAAGAGGCAGTGGCCAAGTCCGTTGCCTCGGCGTTCGCCAAATTCGACGAGACAGTGGATGTGGCCCTGAATCTGGGTGTGGATCCCAAGTACTCCGACCAGATGGTGCGCGGCGCCTGTGCCCTGCCCTACGGCCTCGGCAAGACCGTGCGCGTTGCCGTGTTCTGCAAGGGCGAAAAGCAGGCAGAAGCCACTGCAGCCGGTGCCGACGTGGTTGGCGCTGAAGACCTGGTCGAAAAGATCAAGGGCGGCTGGCTGGAATTCGACAGCGCCATCGCCACCCCCGACTGCATGGCCCTTGTGGGTCAGGTCGGTCGTGTGCTCGGCCCCCGCGGCCTTATGCCCAACGCCAAGACCGGCACCGTCACCTTCGACGTGACTGCAGCGGTCAAGGAAGTAAAGGCCGGCCGTGTGGAATTCAAGGTCGACAAGGCCGGTGTTCTCCACGCTCCCATCGGCAAGGTTTCCTTCGGTCCCGAGAAGCTTCTCGGCAACCTGAAGACCCTGCTCGAAACCGTCAACCGCCTCAAGCCCTCCACCGCCAAGGGAACTTACATGCGTGCCATGTCCGTTTCCAGCACCATGGGCCCCGGCTACAAGGTTGACCCCACTCTGATCAAGAAATTCCTCGAAGGCTAGCCGCAGGGCACTTCGATTGACTTTCGGCTTGGGGGGCACATGTCTCCCAAGCCTTTTTGGCAAGAGGACTGGAATCTAAGTCGCAGACAGCAGGCATCCGCAAGGAACAAGTCCTGCCGAGACGATTGGCTTAGCTTCCACTTGGCACCCCTTAGTCCAAGGAGACTACCGTGAACAGGTCTGATAAAGCCGCGATTATCGAGCGTTTGAAGTCTCGTGCAGAGAACGCCAGCATTGCGGTTGTGACCGACTTCAAGGGCATGCCGGTGGAAAAGATGACCGAGCTTCGGTGCGCGCTTCGCGAAAGTGGTGGTGAATACCACGTCGTGAAGAACACCCTTGCAGGCATCGCGTTCACTGGCAGCCAGCATGAAGTTCTTTCTTCCAAGTTGAAGGAGAACTGCGCTGTCGCCCTTGGGTTCGAAGACCCCGTTGCAGTGGCTAAGGCGCTTGTTGAATTCACCAAGAAGAGCAAAACCTTTTCTATCCGCTTCGCATCCCTTGAGGGCTCGTTCCTCAGTGACGCGCAGGTGGGCGATCTGGCAAAGCTTCCCGGCAAGCAGGAACTGCTCGCCCGGGCTCTTGGCACAATGAACGCTGTTCCCACCAACTTCGTTGGCCTTTTCGCCAACATCCTGCGTACCTTCCTGTATGCCTTGAACGCTATCAAGGAACAGAAGGAAGCAGCGTAACCCGCACCCCACCAAGCCAAATCATTGTAAGGAGATTACCATGTCCGTTACCAAAGAACAGGTTGTTGAGTTCATTTCCAATATGACCGTGCTGCAGCTCTCCGAATTCATCAAGGAACTCGAAGAGAAGTTCGGCGTTTCCGCTGCCGCTCCCGTTGCAGCCATGGTTGCCGGCCCCGCTGCCGCTGCTCCCGCTGAAGAAGCTGAAGAAAAGACCGAGTTCGACGTTATCCTGAAGAACGCCGGTGCCAACAAGATCGCCGTCATCAAGGTTGTGCGCGCTCTTACCGGCCTGGGCCTGAAGGAAGCCAAGGACAAGGTTGACGGCGCTCCCGCTTCCCTGAAGGAAGGCGTGTCCAAGGACGACGCAGAAGCCGCCAAGAAGCAGCTGGAAGAAGCCGGCGCAGAAGTCGAAATCAAGTAATTTCGGCCTCGGCCTTACTGATCGCAAGCGCGGGCAGGGCACACCTGCCCGCGCTTCTTCGACTAAAAAAATCACGGCAGTTTTCCAAAAAACCTCTTGCCAATTTACGTTAGTCAAACTACTCTGCAAATTTTGGTCGACCTCTCCGTTATCCTAACGTAAATCCATATCGGGCGATACGTTGCACACCCTTTTCGGACGCATAATACCCCGAATTTCCTGCAATAACGCAGAGCGCATTCTGGCGGACGCGCTCTGTTTCCCGTTGCCGTTGCCCCGCAACTGCGGCAGCCCCTTTCCGGCCGGCCCCGCAGCGCTTGTCATGCGCGCGTGTCGGCTGAGTTCCGCTTTTGTTCGTCCGTTCCCGAACACCGCCAGCAACGGTCTCGCAACTGCCGTCGCCTGTTGATGCGGCCCTGCCGTCCAGCCGCATCAATGGCAAACCTTCTCCCCTGAGGTGAAAACATGGGCCAGCTCACAAAGAAATTTGGTACAATCGACGTAACCCTCCCCATTCCGCACCTGCTGAACCTGCAAGTGGACTCTTACAAGAAGTTCCTGCAGGAAGGCCGCGCGGAAAAGCTCCCTGAAGAGGGTCTTGAGGGCGTATTCCGCTCCGTCTTTCCTATAGAAGACTTCAACCGCACCGCCAGCCTCGAGTATGTCAGCTACGAGGTGGGTGAACCCAAATACGACCAGGCCGAGTGCATTTCCAAGGGCCTCACCTACGAAGCCCCCATCCGCATCAAGGTGCGTCTCGTCGTGTACGATGTGGACGAAGAGACCCAGAACCGCACCATCCGCGACATCAAGGAACAGGATATCTACTTCGGTACCCTGCCCCTGATGACCGAAAAGGGCACCTTCATCATCAACGGCACCGAGCGCGTCATCGTCAACCAGTTGCAGCGCTCGCCCGGTATCATCTTCGAACACGATTCCGGCAAGACCCACTCCAGCCGCAAGGTGCTCTACAGCTGCCGCATCATTCCCATGCGCGGTTCGTGGCTCGATTTCGACTTCGACCACAAAGACATCCTGTATGTGCGCATAGACCGCCGCCGCAAAATGCCTGCCACCATCCTGTTCAAGGCCATGGGCATGAGCCGCAGCCAGATTCTGGATTACTTCTACAAGAAGGAATACTTCCAGCTCGACGGCGCAAAGCTCCTCTGGGAAGTGGACAAGGACATGTACCGCAAAGAGCCCGCCTATGTGGACCTCGGCGACGGTACCACCGTGTTCGCCAAGCAGGGCAAGCTTATCACCAAGCGCGCATGGCGTCAGGTGGTGGAAGCGGGCATTAAGACCATAGAGGTCGCCCCGGACACCATCATCGGCATGTATCTGGCCACGGATATCGTGGACGAGAAAACCGGCGAAGTCCTTGCGGAAGCCGCAGACGAAATCTTCCCCGAAACCGTGGAACGTCTGCGTGATGCAGGCGTCACCCGCCTGCCCATCCTGCATACCAAGGGTTCGGATGTCTCCTCCTCCATGCGTGACACGCTGGTGCAGGACAAGACCTCCGACATGGACAGCGCGCGCGTGGAAATCTACCGCCGCCTGCGCCCCAGCTCGCCGCCCACTCCGGAGATAGCCTCCTCCTTCTTCGAGAATCTGTTCCGCAATGCGGACTACTACGATCTCTCTCCCGTGGGACGCTACAAGCTGAACCAGCGCCTCGGCGTCAAGCAGGCGCTTGACCTGCGCACGCTGGCCGATGACGATATCCTCACCGCCATTTCCGTGCTCTGCAAGCTGAAAGACTCCCACGGCCCTGCGGACGATATCGACCATCTGGGCAACCGCCGCGTGCGCCCCGTGGGCGAGTTGGTGGAAAACCAGTACCGCATCGGCCTTGTTCGCATGGAGCGCGCCATCAAGGAGCGCATGAGCCTGCAGGAAGTGGCCACCCTCATGCCACACGACCTCATCAACCCCAAGCCGGTTGCTGCGGTGCTCAAGGAATTCTTTGGCACTTCACAGCTCAGCCAGTTCATGGACCAGACCAACTCCCTGTCGGAAGTCACGCACAAGCGCAGACTCTCCGCTCTGGGACCCGGCGGCCTCACCCGTGAACGCGCAGGCTTTGAAGTACGCGACGTGCACACCTCGCACTACGGACGCATCTGCCCCATCGAAACGCCTGAAGGTCCGAACATCGGCCTCATCGTTTCGCTCACCACCTATGCAAAGGTGAACGACTTCGGCTTCATCGAAACGCCCTACCGCGTAGTACGCGAAGGCCGCGTGACCGATGAGGTATACTACATGGACGCCTCCGGCGAACTGGATCAGGTGGTGGCGCAGGCCAACGCCGAACTGGACGCTGAAGGCCGCTTCGTCAACGAATTCGTCACCACCCGCGTGCACGGCGATGTGATCATGTCCCCGCGTGAAGAAGTAACGCTCATGGACATCTCTCCCAGCCAGATGGTGTCCATCTCTGCCGCGCTCATTCCCTTCCTGGAGCACGACGACGCCAACCGCGCGCTCATGGGCTCGAACATGCAGCGTCAGGCCGTGCCGCTGCTGCGCTGCAGCAAGCCCATCGTGGGCACCGGCATGGAAGGCGACGTGGCGCACGACTCCGGCGCATGCATCATCGCAGAAGGGGCGGGCATCATCCGCTATGTGGACGCAGACCGCATCATCGTGAGCTACGAAGAAGGCCTCTACCCCGCCACCGGCGGCGTGCGCAACTACGACCTGCTCAAGTACCACAAGTCCAACCAGAACTCCTGTTTCGGACAGAAGCCCACCTGCCAGCCCGGCCAGATCGTCAAAAAGGGCGACATCCTCGCAGACGGTCCCGGCATTGATGAGGGCGAACTGGCACTGGGCAAGAACCTCGTGGTGGCCTTCATGCCGTGGTGTGGTTACAACTTCGAAGACTCCATCCTCATCTCCGAGCGCATGGTCAAGGAAGACGTCTTCACCTCCGTGCACATCGAAGAGTTCGAGGTGGTCGCCCGCGATACCAAGCTCGGGCCCGAAGAAATCACCCGCGACATTCCCAACGTCAGCGAAGAAATGCTCCGCAACCTCGATGGCAGCGGCATCATCCGCATCGGCGCAAATGTGAAGCCGGACGACATCCTCGTGGGCAAAATCACCCCCAAGGGTGAAACCCAGCTCACCCCGGAAGAAAAGCTCCTGCGCGCCATCTTCGGCGACAAGGCCCGCGACGTGAAGAACACCTCCCTCAAGGTGCCCCCGGGCATAGAGGGCACTGTCATCGACGTGAAGGTGTTTAACCGCCGCTCCGGCGAAAAGGACGAGCGTACCCGTAATATCGAAGATTACGAACTCGCCCGTCTGGACCGCAAGGAACAGGACCACGTAGACGCCCTCACCGCCACCACCATGGATAAAATCGTGGCGCTGGTGGCCGGCAAGCAGCTTGCCACCAACATAGCCGGCAAGAAGAAGGGCGAAGTGCTGGCAGAAGCAGGCCACGTTCCTTCGGAAGAGGTGCTGCGTCAGGTGCCCGTGAAGAAGCTCGCAGGCATCTTCAAGGACAAGGAAATAAACGAGCAGCTCGATGCCCTTATAGAAGCGTACGATGCGCAGATAACCTTCATCAAGGGCATCTACGACAACAAGCGCGAAAAGGTGACGGAAGGCGACGACCTGCCCCCCGGCGTCATCAAGATGGCCAAGTGCTACATCGCTGTTAAGCGTAAGCTCAGCGTGGGTGACAAAATGGCCGGACGCCACGGGAACAAGGGTGTCGTATCCCAGATCCTTCCCCTGGAAGACATGCCCTTCTTTGCAGACGGCTCCGCCGTGGACATCGTTCTTAACCCGCTGGGCGTTCCCTCGCGTATGAACATCGGGCAGATCATGGAAACCCACCTCGGCTGGGGCGCGCTCAAGCTCGGCCAGCAGCTTGCGGAGCTTGTGGCCTCCGGCGAACCGCTCAAGCAGGTGCGCCAGCAGGTCAAGGATGTGTTCAAGTCCAAGACCATCAATGCCATGGTA
Organism: uncultured Desulfovibrio sp.; assembly: GCA_964425115.1. Taxonomy (GTDB): domain Bacteria; phylum Desulfobacterota; class Desulfovibrionia; order Desulfovibrionales; family Desulfovibrionaceae; genus Halodesulfovibrio. Next base: position 19,172 of record CAYRLL010000047.1, read on the forward strand.
GATTCCATGGATGACGAAGAGTTCGCCAAGGCCGTGCGCAAGCTTGAAAGCGGCATCGTGACCAAGACCCCGGTCTTCGACGGCGCGTCCGAAGAACAGATATGGAGCTGGCTCGACCGCGCAGGCCTTGCAGACGACGGCAAAACCGTTCTCTACGACGGCCGCACGGGCGATGCCTTCCATAACCGCGTGACCACGGGCGTAATGTATATTCTCAAGCTGCACCACCTGGTAGATGAGAAGATCCACGCACGCTCCACCGGCCCTTACTCTCTGGTCACCCAGCAGCCGCTGGGCGGCAAGGCGCAGTTCGGCGGTCAGCGACTGGGCGAAATGGAAGTCTGGGCATTGGAAGCGCACGGCGCTGCCTACATGCTGCAAGAGTTCCTCACCGTCAAATCCGACGACGTGACGGGCCGCGTGAAGATGTACGAAAAGATCGTGAAGGGCGACAACTTCCTCGAAGCAGGCCTGCCCGAATCCTTCAACGTGCTCGTCAAGGAACTTATGTCCCTCGGCCTGGATGTGACCCTGCATCAGGAAGAAGGGAAAAAGCGTTCCAAGCGCTCCGGCTTCATTACCGAGTAACCTTGCGGGCCCGCGGCGGCACCCAACAGCCGCGGGCCCGGTTCAGAAATACTGATACAGGTTCCCGAAACCCGCATACAAACCATTTTGGGTGGGGTATCAACCATGACGTTAGACGATCTTTTCACCAATCGGGGCATCGGCGCCCAGACCGCCAACATCCGCAATCTCAAGGCCATCCAGATTTCCGTCGCCTCGCCGGAAAGCATCCGTGAATGGTCCTACGGTGAGGTCAAAAAGCCGGAAACCATCAACTACCGTACCTTCAAGCCGGAACGCGATGGTCTTTTCTGCGCCAAGATATTCGGTCCCGTTAAGGACTACGAATGCAACTGCGGCAAATACAAGCGCATGAAGCACCGCGGCATCGTCTGCGAAAAGTGCGGCGTTGAAGTCATTGCCTCCAAGGTGCGCCGCGAGCGTATGGGCCACATAGAGCTCGCCGCCCCTGTCGCGCATATATGGTTCCTCAAGACCCTGCCTTCCAAAATCGGCACCCTGCTCGACATGACCATGGCCGATCTGGAAAAGGTGCTTTATTTCGACTCCTACATCGTGCTGGATGCGGGCCAGACCTCGCTCTCCAAGATGCAGGTCATCTCCGAGGACCAGTACTTCCAGGTGCTGGACCACTACGGCGAAGACGCCATCACCGTGGGCATGGGCGCAGAAGCCGTGCGCTCTCTGCTGGAAGAGCTGGATATGGAAGCCCTGCGCGTCTCCCTGCGCGAAGAATCGCTTGCCACCCGCTCCCAGACCAAGAAGAAAAAGATCACCAAGCGCCTCAAGATCGTAGAGGCGTTCATAGAATCCAACAACAAGCCCGAATGGATGATCATGGAAGTCATTCCTGTCATCCCGCCGGAACTGCGCCCCCTCGTCCCGCTGGACGGCGGCCGTTTCGCCACTTCGGACCTGAACGACCTGTACCGCCGCGTCATTAACCGCAACAACCGCCTCAAACGGCTGATGGAACTGGGCGCGCCCGACATCATCATCCGCAACGAAAAGCGTATGTTGCAGGAAGCCGTAGACGCCCTCTTCGACAACGGACGCCGCGGCCGCGCCATAACCGGCACAAACGGTCGCCCGCTCAAGTCCCTGTCGGACATGATCAAGGGCAAGCAGGGCCGGTTCCGCCAGAACCTGCTCGGCAAGCGCGTGGACTACTCCGGCCGTTCCGTTATCGTCGTGGGTCCCAACCTTAAGCTGCACCAGTGCGGCCTGCCCAAGAAGATGGCGCTGGAGCTGTTCAAGCCCTTCATCTATTCCAAGCTGGAAGAAAGGGAACTTGCCTCCACCATCAAGAGCGCCAAGAAAATGGTTGAGCGCGAAGAACTGGTGGTGTGGGATATCCTTGAAGAGGTGGTGCGCGAATACCCCATCCTGCTGAACCGCGCACCCACGCTGCACCGTCTGGGCATTCAGGCGTTCGAGCCCATCCTCGTGGAAGGCAAGGCCATCCGCCTGCATCCGCTGGTGTGCTCTGCCTATAACGCAGACTTCGACGGCGACCAGATGGCCGTGCACGTGCCCCTTTCTGTGGAAGCCCAGATAGAAGCCCGCGTGCTCATGATGTCCACCAACAACATCCTGTCGCCCGCCAACGGCTCGCCTGTCATCGTCCCCTCGCAGGACATCGTTCTCGGTCTGTACTACATGACCGTGGAACGCTCCTTCGAAAAGGGCGAGGGCATGAAGTTCTGCGGCCCGTGGGAAGTGGTCACCGCCTACGATCACGGTCAGGTTTCGCTCCATGCCCGCGTCAAGGTGCGCATGCCCGACGGCCGGTTTGTGGAAACCACCCCCGGCCGTGTGCTCGTATCCGAAATCCTGCCGGAAGGCATGAGCTTCGATATGGTCAACTGCGTCATGACCAAGAAGAACATCGCCCGCCTGGTCAGCTCCGCCTACCGCGAGGCAGGCAGCAAGGCCACGGTACTGCTCTGCGATAACCTGAAGAATCTGGGTTACGAGTTCGGCACCCGCGCAGGCGTGACCATCGCGGTGAAAGACCTGACCATCCCGCATCGCAAGAAGGGCATCATCGAAACCTCGCAGGCGGAAGTGGACGACATTGAACGTCAGTACCGCG
>CAYRLL010000048.1:0-21694 GCA_964425115.1 uncultured Desulfovibrio sp.
TGCGCATCTGCACGCCGTACCCTCGGCAGCAAAGGGCTGCGGCGCAGAGTTCGGGGGATTGCCGGGGGAGGTGCTGATTTCAGATGGCCCGCCGCTGCGGCGCGGAATTTGGGGGTGATGATTGGCAGGGGAGGTTTACATTCACGGTCGAATTCAAAGACTGATACGATCCAGCCGCAATGACGCGCTGCAACATTGTCGAACGCTCCCACTATGTCTTGCATATGCCAGAGACAACGTAAACAGACGCGCGTTCCTGCTTCCAATACAAAACCCCCGGAACCGATGCGGCCGGGGGCTTGTTTTTAGACATCCCTGAAAACAGATATATGGGTGGCTAATGGCTTACCACTCGGCTGCGGCGTGTAAAGGCAATAAGGCCAGCGATACCGAAACCGAAAAGGATGAAGGTGGAGGGCTCCGGTGTGGGAATCGGGCCTCCCGGACCTGTTGCCGTTTCTACATTCAGTATGTGGAAGGCATAGAAATCCTGCTTGAAGCCATTAGCAGGCTGATCCCAAGCGGTAAGGAGTATGGGATATTCATTCTGCAGAGAAAATCCTTCAGATAAATGTGTTCCCATATTAAAATTATTATATGCTGTCAGAGTGAGGATGTAGTTTCCCGGGTCAAGGAAAACTGAGTAATAGGAGTCCCATGTCCCATGGTCGTATGCTATTCCATTGGAAATGGTCGATCCAACCTGACCTCCATCGTCCTGGAATGTGATTATGTTGCCAAATTCATCCCAGAGACCGAGCATAGGGTCAAATCCACCATCATCCCATGAAGATGAGAAAAAAGTTCTGGTGTCAGACGTGAGAACAGAAAAGTTAAACTGAAGAATGTCGTTGTGGTAGCGCATGTTTCCAAAGTAGTCGTAGTCCGCTGCCTTTGCGGTGGAGGCTGTGATTGCCAGTAACCCCACCATAATGATGTATATTGTGCGTTTCATATATTACCTCCTACCATGGCCTAGCAAGAAGTGTTCCGACAATAAGTGTCAGTTATTTAATGATATTTATTGTGAATATCGGCGCACGTGTTAACTGTACCGACAAAATTGTAGCCATATTTTACATATTATCAGAAGGGGTTATTCCCAAAGCCGGCCTTCTGCGATGCACGGCTTGTATTGCATGTTCTTAACCCGCCCGCTGCCTGCGCCATTTGCGCTCGGATGGGGCTTTGTTGCGCATCTGTACGCCGTACCCTCGGCAGCAAAGGCCTGCGGCGCGAAATTCGGGTGGGATTGCCGGGGGAGGAGGTGTGGTGGGTTGCACATACCTTCAACAGCAAAGAGATTCGAGAAGGAGACTTCATCCGATTTGATTTTGCTATTCGTAGAACTGATGGTATTGTCTAACATCAATTTCCCTGTGTTCTCCAAAATACCCATGTTGTGTAGGTAGTTCAATGTGGCTACGCTCGCACGGTTATATCACGTTTGAGGGCAATTTCATTTTTTTGATACGTTAACGGCGATGGAGATGCGTATGACAATGCTGGATTCCTTGACTCTCCGCAGCAAGCTGCTTCTCGGCTTTTCTGTGGTAACGCTGCTGGCCCTGTTTGTCGGAATTTTTGGCACGATTGAAATGAAGCAAATTGATGCCAACGACACCATGCTCTATGAAACCGCGACTGCCCCACTGGCTGATATCGGCCAAATAGGGGTTGCCTTTCAGCGTATCCGGCTGAATGTGCGGGAGGCCGCCACAGTCGAATCCCCGGAACAGGTCGCACCGATCAAGGAGAGGATTCGTACTTTTCAGAAAATCATCGCTGACCGGCTTGAAAGGTTCGCACCGGCCATGCAGCACACTCCGGAAGACCGCAGGCTGCTGGAAAGTCTGCGTAGTGCCCGTGAGGAATACATCTCCATGACCGAGCAGGTTCTCAAGCTGGCGGAGGCAGGCAGCAGGAGCGAGGCCAGCACCTTGGTAAACGGTGCCATGCGGGAAACTGCGCGGAGGTATCAGGCGCTAATTGACGAGGTGATGCAACTGAAGGAAGCACGTGCCAAGGAAATCTCTGACAACAACACCGCCGAAGCCGAATCTGCGACCATGCTCATGTATATCGTTCTGGGGTGTATTGTGGTGCTTTCCGCAGGCACGGCGTTGTTCATAACCGCCAACGTATCTTCGCAGCTGGGAGAGGACCCGGGCTACCTGTACGGGGTGGCGTCCGCCATTGCAGGCGGGAATCTGGATGTGGCTTTCCGCCCGCAGAAGAAGGAAGGCGGTGTGTACTCCGTGATGCAGGGTATGGTGAAAACCATGAAGGCCAAGATTGCCGAAGCTGAGCAAAAGACCGCGGAAGCTGCCGAAGAAGCCCGCCGTGCGCAAGTAGCCATGGAGGAAGCCAACGAGGCCAAAGCCCGTGCAGAGCGCGCCAAGGCCGAAGGCATGATGCAGGCGGCAACCCAGCTGGAGAGTGTGGTGGAGATTATCAGCACAGCCAGCGAAGAGCTTTCCGCACAGGTGGAACAATCCAGCAGGGGCACGGAAGTGCAGTCCCAGCGGGTAGGCGAAACCGCCACCGCCATGGAACAGATGAACGCCACCGTGCTGGAAGTGGCCCGTAACGCATCTGAGGCTTCCGAGGCCACGGGTGCTGCCCGGACCAAGGCTGCGGAAGGCGCCAACATCGTCTCACAGGCCGTTAAAAGCATAACGGAAGTGCAGCAGGCCTCTGCCGTGATGAAGAATGATATGGGCACCCTTGGCAAGCAGGCGGAAGGCATAGGCCAGATCATGAACGTTATTTCCGACATTGCGGATCAGACCAACTTGCTGGCCCTGAACGCGGCCATAGAAGCCGCCCGCGCGGGAGACGCCGGACGCGGATTTGCCGTGGTGGCGGATGAAGTGCGCAAGCTGGCGGAAAAGACCATGACCGCCACCAAGGAAGTGGGACAGGCCGTTGCAGGAATACAGCAGGGAACCCGAAAGAACTTGGAGAACGTTGAGCATTCCGTTACGGCCATAGGGCAGGCCACGGAGCTTGCCGATAAGTCCGGGCAGGCACTGCAGGAAATTGTCAAACTGGTTGAGCGTGCTGCTGATCAGGTGCGTGGCATAGCCACTGCGAGCGAAGAACAGTCTTCCGCCAGTGAGCAGATCAACCGCAGTGTGGAAGAGATTGACCAGATATCGCAGGAAACGGCCAGCGCCATGAACCAGTCTGCGCAAGCCATAGGCGAACTGGCGGAGCAGGCGCAGAATCTGCGCAGGCTCATTGAGGAAATGAAGAAAGGATAGCGGTTTCCCCTTTCTGCAGCAGTGAAGAAAAAGTAAGCCTCCCCCGGCGCAACGCTCCGGGGGAGGCTTTGTTTCAACGAAGGGAAAAAAGAGAGGTCTATGCCTTGCCGGATGCGATGAGCACTTTGGCCGGGCGCAGCAGGCGTTCCTTCAGCCGGTAACCTTTCTGCATAACCTGCTTCACATGGCCTTCCGGTGTGCAGTCGCAGGGTTCCTGACCTATGGCTTCATGGATTTCGGGGTTGAACGGCTCACCCGGCGTGCCCACGGGAACAAGGCCATGCTGGGCCACGGCATCCAGCAGCAGCTTCTGGGTCATTTCCACACCGATGAGCATGTCCTTGCAGCCTTCCAGTTTACGACCGTAGTCAATGGCAAGGCCCAGATTGTCCAGTGTGGGCAGCAGCCCGGCAAGAACTCCTTCTGCCGCGTATTTGGCGTGTTCTTCCTTTTCGCGTTGCAGTCGTTTCTTGAAGTTGTCCATCTCCGCCAGTGCCCGAAGGCGCTGCTCATCCGCGCTGACCTTTTCGTTGCAGGCGGGACAGACCCGCGCCTTGCACAGGGCAATGAGTTCCTCGTCGGTCAGTTCAATGGTGGTTTCCTGCGCGGGGGCTTCTTCTCTGGCCTTGTGCAACTGTTCTGCGGCTTCCTCGCTCAGTTCAACCGTATCTTTTACCATGGGGATCTATGCTCCTTGAGAGATGAAAGGTCCGGCCCCGCTAGGCGGAAAACCGGTCTTTAAGCAGGGTGGAAAGGGATTTTGAAATACAGTCCACAACTGGCACAACCGTGCCGTAATCCATGCGCAGGGGCCCGATAACGCTCACCACACCAAGAGGGGTTTCACCCCCGTAGGGCGCGCTTATCACGCTCAGTCCCACCAGTCCCCTGTCTGCGCCTGCATCCTTGCTGCCCGCAGCACAGTGGGCGGCCTGATGCGCGGTACGTTGCCCCGCCAGTGCGTGGTGCAGGCCATTTGCCGTTCCGGCCCTGCCCCTGCCATATCCGGCGCAAGCTTCGTCACGGCAGGCTTCGCCGGGGGGAACCTCGTCAGGGTCTGCCGCAATGGAAGGGGCTATGGAGACAGAAACGTCCGTGCCCCGCATGGTGCTGTCCAGCAGTCTGAGCAGGCGCGAACGTTCTTCCAGCAGGGCGAGCAGATCGCGCATGCGGCCGGAATCGGTGAATTCTGCCTTGTCCAGCAGGGTGAGGGTGCCATCTACAAAAATCTGCCGCTCCTCTTCATGCTGGTCGTTAAAGGCCAGCCGTGCCAGAAGCAGAGCCCGGCTGCACAGCCGTTCCAGATGCGCCTCCGCGCTGTGCATTTCGTTCAGAATGCGCAGGCGGGCTTCGGAAAGGGTGAGGCCGGTGTAGTGGCAGTTCAGGTAGTTGGCAAAGCTGGTCAGGTCATCGGCGGTGACATGTTCCTCCACCGGAACCACCCGGTTGCGGACAATGCCGCCGTCCAGCACCAGCACGGCCAGAACAAGTTTATCTGCCAGAAGGGCAAAGTCCATGCGGCGCCAGCGCACATCGTTGCCGCCGGGCGCAAGAACCAGTGCCACCTGATGCGACAGCGAGGAAACCATGGCCGATGCCTGTTGCAGCATCTGGCTTATCTCCAGTCCCTGCTGCGTGAGGCGCGACAGTATCTCCCCTTTTTCCTCGCGCGAGATGGGGCGCAGTCGCAGCAATGAATCCACATACACCCGGAACGCCTTGGCTGTGGGAATGCGCCCGGCAGAGGTGTGGGGCTGTTCCAGATAGCCCTTGTCCGTCAGGTCGGCCATGGTGTTGCGCATGCTCGCGGCGGAAAGACGCAGGCGCGAGGCTCCGGCCACAGTGCGAGACCCCACGGGCATGGCCGTGGCGATGTAGGACTCGATGATTGTGGAAAGCACATCGGCTTCGCGTTGTGCGAGTGTCATGGAAGCACCTTGGGTTGCCGGAATTGCCGTTGTTTCCGTGGACGGACCGCTGCGGTCCGCTGCGCCGCATCGGGTATGCAAAATGACGCACCGTCGCTGCGCGCCGTCTGCAATATTCTTCGGTAAGACTTCACGGGTAACAACGCCGTTCCCCACTGTCAAGGGAACGGCGTTGCGAAAAGAGCGATGGTGGTTTCTATCTGTCCGGCATGGTTTGCAATCATGCAGCCGGGTCTGCTATTTCTTGAACATCTGCTGCAGCCCTTTGCCCAGTTGTTCCAGCGGGTTCCCCTGCTGCGAGCCGGAGCCCTGCGTGCCGTTATCTCCGCCGGAAAGGCCGGGAATGGGCAGCAGATTCTGTACGCCCTTCAGTGTGTTCTGCAGGAACGCGCCCGCATCGAAACCATAGCGCGGGTTGGCCAGCGTGCCGGTAACGGTGACGGGCAGCGGCGGCAGACCCGTGACGCGGATGGTGGCTTTGTAGTCAATCTTGTCGCGCGGCAGGTCCACAACGCCGGCTCCCTCTCCGTTCAGGTTGGGAGAAACCAGCGCGAGGTCGTTGTTGGTGATGCGCCCTGCGCGGGCGACATAACTGGCCGAAAGCCGCTCAAAGGTCTGCCTTCGCGTGGTCTCATCCACCCTGTCCGCGCTTGTGCCCGCGAGGTGCGACTTTGCCCCTTCCGGGATAATCTGGAAGCCGAATACGGCTCCGTCTGTCACGGCGAATGAGCCGTTTCCGTTCAGGGTGGAGCGGATGGCAGGCCATGTTTCGCCTTCTGCCGTCAGGCTGGATGCTGCCGCGGCGGTGCCCGATGCACGGCGTTCACCCATAAGGGTGGTGGTGAGCGGGTCCAGCTGCACATCCTTTACGGCGTAAGAGAGCGCGGAGCGTGTGACGGCACCGCGTAGGTCGGCAGTTATGTCCGCATCCACCCGGCCATCAAACAGGCGGGCGGAAAGGGGGTTCACGCGTATAAGCCCGTCTTTTGCCGTGGCTTTGACCGTAATATCCGTAAGGGCGACCTTTTGTACCGTAAGCGAGCCAACGGTAAAGGTGGCGTCCAGCAACAGGGTGCGCAGGGCCTGCCGTGTTTCCGGCGGAATGCCCTGCACGGCGGGCTGCGAATCCTTGGAGGTCGGGGCAGGTGCCGGGGGAGGCGTCTGCCCTGCGGCGGGTTCCGGCGGCAGGTAGCGGTTGAGATTCAGGGAGGAAACGTTCAGGGCGGTCTTTATGTCCGGGCGGGCAAACTGGCGGATGCGCAGATCGCCGGAGAAATCCGTGTCATCCAGCCTGCCTTTGATACCGGAAAGCTCTATACTTGCCGGAGATGTTGCCAGCCCGAAGGCCACGGAAAGGGTTTCCAGCGCCTTGGGGTCTGCCGTCTCCACCTGCGTGCCGAGGGCGGCGAGTGTTTTGCGTAGCGCTCCGGCAATGGACATCTGCCCGGTGTACGCGGGACCTTCCGCAAGGTTCAGGCTGCCTGAGGTGTTTATGGACGTTTCATAGGCAGAGAGTGAAAAATCTGAAATGGCACATATCTGCGTCATCAGGTCGCAGTCCACGGTGCCTTGCTGGCGCAGGGAGAGAGCGCCGCCGGGAAGGGTTTCGCCCTTGGCGTCCAGCGCAAGGCGCATGTTCTGCACGCCCGCGCGGGTGAAGTCGTGCGCAAGGTGCAGTGCCAGCCCCAGATCAAGCTTGGCTTCCAGTGCGGGGGCGGTGGAGGAAAAATCTGTTTTCAGCGCAATGTCCACAGGCTTTCCGGGAGATATGGCAGACGTGGTAAGCGAGAGGTTGCGTGCTGCGTATTCCGTCTTTGCCGTGTGGTCCGTGTAGCGGACAGAGGCATCGGTGATGGAAACCGACTCCACCAGCAGGGCGGCAAGGGGCGCGGCTTTGGTGGAGTCCGCAAATCCGTCGCCGTCCATCGGGGCTGAGGGAGGGGATTCTGCCGGAAGGTCCTGAACGGTGGCGGGGGCAAACTCCCAGTTCACGCTGCCGTCCGCGTTGCGGACCAGATTGAGCGCAAGGCCGTCCACGGTGATGGTGGAAACTTCCACCTCCCGTTTGAAAAGCGGCATCAGCTTAAGATGCACCCCGGCCCCTTTCAGGCTGGCAAAGTCGCCCCCGCCAAACGATTCGGGGTTGCCTATGCGCATGCCTTCCACCTCCAGCCCCAACCACGGGAAGAAGGAAAGACTGATATCTCCCGTGAACTCCACTGTTCTGCCCGTGTGCTGCTGCACAACCTCGGCAATGCGGGACTTATAGTTGTTGGGGTCGACAAGGGTGACCAACGCCACAATGCCTGCCACAAGCAGCAGCAGTCCCGCAGCCACGGTAATACCGATGATCTTGAAAACTCTTCCCATGTCATGCTCCCATGTCAGATATATGATTTGCCGATGAAGCTGTGCGCACCGGCAAGGACGGCAGCCAACTGTTCACGTTGGGCGTCCGATATTGAGGTGAACTCCACGCCGCAGCCGGGCATGCGGTAGCCTTTGCCCCATCGTTGGGCGTGGATAACTTTGCCCACGATGGGGGTCTTGTCATCAAGGTCCAGAAACTGGAGCCACGCAGAGTCGCCGTTTTGCCAGTGGGTCACGGAAAAGCAGAACGCTCCCTGCTCCGAGGCGTTCATGGTGATGGTACGCTCCGTTGCGGCAGGCGCAAAGCTGGATTCGCGGGCCAGAAGAATGCTGCATGTGGCCCATATGCGTTCCGAGCGGCGTATGGTTCGCGGTGTTGCATGGGCACACGTGGCGGCAAAACCGGCAAAGGCTGTTTCCGGCGATTCGTGTCCCTGATCGAAGACGGTTATGACGCCGGTTTCGTTGTCTGCCCGGCAGCGGAGCACTGGATAGCAGGCAAGGGCCTCGCTTATCACATGTTTTCCCCTTCCCTGAAGGCGCAGGTAGGTCGGCATGTTCACGACCAGTCCCTGAAGCGGCAGGGTGCGCAGGGCATGAAGCACTGCCTGCGTTTCCGAAGCGAGCACTCCGGTCATGCCGTTCCTTTCCAGTATGGTCAGGTAGGCGTTACCGGCGCTGTTGTTGCGTGCGATGACAAGTATCTGGATCATAGAGTGTCTATCCCGCAGGAGCTTGGTTCCGTCCATTATTGTTTGCGTGCATGTGGCACGGACAGGTTTCCGGCACGCCCCCCGCGTGCTCCGTCTCTCTGCCGGGCCGCGAAAACCGCTGGTTATGGCAAGGGAAAACGGATACAGGGTACAGCATGCCAAATCATGGAATCATCCGCAATAGTCCGGGGCGGAATACTCTGAGCAGTGAGAGGCAGGCTGGCCGCGGGCACGCAACGCCTGCCCTCATGCTGCAGGGCACAAGTTCCAATGCCGGAAAAAGCGTGCTTACCGCCGCCCTGTGCCGCATTTTGCTGCAGGACGGGTTTTCCGTCGCGCCGTTCAAGGCGCAGAATATGGCCCTGAACTCTTTTGTCACGCCGGACGGACGGGAGATAGGCCGTGCACAGGCTGTGCAGGCGGCTGCATGCAGGCTGGAACCGGACGCCCGCATGAATCCGGTGCTGCTCAAACCCAACTCCGATACGGGCTCGCAGGTTGTTGTCATGGGGCGCGCCGTGGGGAACATGCGGGTTAAGGAATACACTGCCTACAAGGCGCAGGCGTTCGCCACCGTGTGCAACGCCTACGACTCTCTTGCCGCAGAGCATGAGGTAATGGTGCTGGAAGGGGCGGGTAGTCCGGCGGAGATTAACCTGAAGGCACACGACATTGTGAACATGCGCATGGCGCAGTACGCACAGGCCAGGGTGCTGCTGGTGGGAGACATTGACCGCGGGGGCGTCTTCGCCTCGCTGGTGGGCACCATGGAATTGCTGGAAGGATGGGAGCGCGACCTTGTGGCCGGTTTTGTGCTCAACCGTTTCCGAGGAGACGCTTCGCTGCTGGACCCCGCTCTTGAGTATACCACGCGCAGAACGGGAAAGCCGTTTCTGGGCGTGGTACCGGATATACCCGCGCTGGGGCTGCCGGAAGAGGATTCCGTCTCATTCCGCGAGGGGCTGGGCGGACGTGCGCTGCGACGGGATGCCCCGCGCATTGAAGCGGCCACCGCAGGCATTGCCGGAGTTGTGGATATTGCCCTTGTGGACCTGCCGCACATTGCCAACTTCACCGATGTGGATGCGCTGGCGGGGGAGCCGGATGTGTCCCTGCGGGTGGTGCGTCATCCCGACGAACTGGGGCAGCCGGATTGCGTTATCCTGCCCGGGTCCAAGAATACGCTGGGCGATCTGGCATGGCTGCGTTCCAGCGGACTGGCCGAGGCCCTGCTTACACTTGCACACAGGCGGACAGGCTGCGGCGGAAATACGGGCGGCCCGGAAATAGTGGGCATATGCGGCGGCTTGCAGATGCTGGGACAGCGGGTGGAAGACCCGTGCAGCGTGGAATCTGAGCGGACTGCGGGGCCGGGAGGTTGTGCAGGCGAAGGGCTGGGACTGCTGGCCGTGCACACCGTGATGGGCAAGGACAAGGTGCTGGCGCGGGTTGCGGCCACGCATACGGAATTCAGCCTGCCGCTGCGCGGGTATGAAATTCATCATGGACAGACACGCGTGACGGATTCTTCAGAAACGCGGGCCTGCGTAGTGGCGGATGGCGGCCTGCCCATAGGCTACACAAACGGCCACGGGGTTTGGGGAACCTACCTGCACGGTCTGTTCGATGCAGATGCATTCCGCCGCGCGTTCATAGACAGGCTGCGGGTGCGCCGCGGGCTGCAGCCTGTGGGCAGGGTGGTGGCACCCTACGGGCTGGAGCCGGCTCTGGACAGGCTGGCAGATGCCGTTCGGGCAGCACTGGATATGGAGGCCGTGTACCGGATGCTGGGGATTGCGCCGCGTTAAGAGAGCATTTGCCTGATAAGGTCCGCGTACAGGTCCGCATAAGCCCGTTCAGGCGGTTACGGGGCCGGATATGACTCCGTGCTCACTTCTGGGCATGTGCCGTTGCCGGTCAGCAGTAGCCGCCGGATTCTCCGCCCGGTATGCAGGACCGCTTGAGGATGGCTGATTGGATGGCCGATGCCAGAATATCCCGTTCAAAAGGCTTGATGATGTAACCGTCCATGCCAGCCTCCCGCGCATCGTCCCTGTCGCGGGATGTGGCGTGGGCGGTGACGGCAATGACGGGAATGTCCGGCGGGTTCATGGGGCTTGCGGCGTTGCGGATACGCCGTGTGGCTTCCAGCCCGTCCATGACCGGCATTTGTATGTCCATGAGCACTACGTCAAAGCGCTGTTCATGCAGCTTTTCCAGTCCGGCTTTGCCGTTGCGGGCACAGGTGACCATGTGGCCCATTTTTTCCAGTATTTTCTGGGCCATGAGCATGTTCACCTGTTCATCCTCCACCAGCAGGATGCGCAGCGGCTGCCGGGGGCCGGAGGCGCTGTCTTCCGTTGCCGTAACAAGGCAGGCCGACTTGGTGGGCATTCTGACAAGAACGTGGAAGGTGATGCTGGTGCCCTGACCGGGTTCACTGTCCACCAGCAGGTTGCCCCCCATGAGTTCCACCAGCCGCTTCACAATGGTCAGTCCCAGCCCGGACCCCTGATACCGCCTGCTGAGCGAGCCGTCCACCTGCGTGAACGGTTCAAAAATGTGGCGGATGCGGGCGGGGGGAATACCTATGCCTGTATCCGCAACGGAGAAGAACAGCCGTATGCACTCGGGCTGGCGACCGGGCATGGCCCATGTTTCCACCGCAATCTGCCCGGAATCCGTGAATTTGATGGCGTTGCCCACCAGATTGAACAGCACCTGACGGATGCGTCCGTCATCGCCCGCGTACAGGTCTCCGGGCAGTCCGTCGCTGCGGACCTGCAGGGCTAAGCACTTGGCCCGCGCCTGCTGGGTGAAGAGGCTGGCGGTGTGGTCCAGTATGTCGCTAACACGAAAGGCTGATTCCAGCAGCGAGAGCTTGCCTGCCTCCATCTTGGTGAAGTCCAGCACGTCATTGAGCACACGCAGCAGGTTTCTGGAAGATTGCAGCGCAGTATGTATGTAGCTGAACTGTTCCTCTGAAAGGGGCGTTTCCAGCAGCAGTTGCAGCATGCCCATAAGGCCGTTCAGGGGGGTGCGGACCTCGTGGCTGATATTCGCCACGAATTCCCCCTTGACCCGGCTGGCGAGTTCCGCGGCTTCCTTGGCAGCCGAAAGGGCAGCTTCGTCCTTGAGCCGCCGGGTGATGTCGTGAACAATGGATATGAGCCTGCGCCGTCCGTTTACCGTGAACGGGCCGGAATAGACTTCCACATCGCGCATTTCGCCGCTGGCAAGGCGGTGCCGGGTGATGATGTTGGTGATGCGCTGTTCCGAGAGCTTGGACAGCACTTCCCGCAGCTTTGTCTCCGGGAAGAGGTTGAGAAAGGCGATGCTCTTCCCCACAAGCCGTTGGCGCGGATAGCCGTAATACGCCTCCGCCGCCTTGTTCAGGTCAAGAATGTCTCCGCTTGCGCTGTCCAGCAGCAGCATGACGGAGTGGTTGTCCTCGAAAAAGGCGCGGTAGTGCTCCGCGCTTTCCTGCATGAATGCCTCTGCGCGCTTGCGTTCTATGGCAATGGCTATCTGGTCCGAGCAGGCGGTGAGCAGGCAGACTTCATCTTCGGTGTACACGCGGGGTTCCGTGTATTCCTGCGTTGCCAGAACGCCTATGGCCTTGCCCTGAACACGCAGGGGAATGCCCAGCCACGCCAGCGGCACAGTCCCGGATATGCTCAGCCCGCCAGCCCTGCTCAGGTCGTGCAGATCGGTCCCGGAGAATTGCACCGCTCCGTTGCGTCGCAGCGGTTCCAGGCACAACTGGTTGTCTTTCCATCCGCAGGGCGGGCACACGGCGGCATCGCCCTGCCATGCGCTATCCACGCAGTAGCGGTAGTCCGGGCTGCCGTCATGAGGGTTCATGAGCACCACATACAGATTTTCGGCCCGCACCTCGCGGCGCAGGATGCCGTGGATGGAGGCAAGCAGGGCGTCCAGATTCTCAGCGGTGTGGGAAAGGCTCAGGATTTCAAGCAGCACCGACTGCCGGTGGCGTGAGGCCGCCACCTCACGGTCTTTGTGCAGAATATCCGTAATATCTTCAGAATATATGGCAAAACGCCGCACCCGGTCACCGTCCAGAATGGGGTAGACGTTGTGCGCAAAGGTTCTTCCGTTGCGGGTGTCCGTGAAGGCAAGGGGGGCCTTCTGCGTTATGCAGCGGTCCAGAATGGCCCGCCTGTGGCGCGCCACGGGGGCGGGCAGAAAGTCGAGGATGTTCTTTCCCGTCAGGTCGGACGGAGAGCTGCCGTAGTTGCGTGCGGCTGTTTTATTGGCATGCAGTACGGTGCCGTCTGCCCGTATGAGCAGTATGGACTGGCCGGTAGCATCCAGCACGGCCCTCATGTCGGCTTCTGCATCAAGTGCCTGCGTCTCTGCCTGCCGCCGCTGGCAGATTTCCCGCTGAAGCAGGGCGTTGGAACGGCGCAGTTCTTCCGTATGCCGCAACGCCTCCTGTTCAAGCTGCCGCATATAGAGGGACCGCGTGCCGTCATGCCCGGCAGCAGAATCCTGTTCGGCATGGGCGTGGGTACCCGGCTGCGGAGCAGGCATTTCCCCGGCCATGCCGCAACGGAGTATTCCCTTCTGCGCTTCCAGTTGCGCTTCCAGTTGCGCTATGCGCTCCCGGGCCTGTTCAAGCTCCGACTTCATGCTGCCCCCCGGCAACTGAATCTGCGTTTCACCCGCCCCTGCCGCCGTGTGACCCATCTTCTGCCCTGTTCAGAGCGTAGCACACTCAGCCGCACACGCCATTATACACTCCGCATTTTCAGATATAGCATTATGCACACGGGCGCACCAAAAAAGGCGGCACGAAATCGCGCCGCCCTTTGGTTGTTCTTCACCGCAGAAGCAAGAGTATCCGGAAGCGTTGTCCCGCAGGTTCCGCCGTACTGAACGGTCGGTGCCTTATCTCTCCTGCGGGGCGTGCAATCTGGTTTTTCTCCGGAAAGTTTCCGGTCAGTTATCTGGTCTTGAGCAGCTCCCAGTAGCGCTCGTACACAGCCTTGGCTTCGCCCACGGACGAGGTGAATTCCGATGCGCCGAGGTCTTCCTTGGTGGGAGAAACCGCGGCGTTCTCCTTCAGGTCTTCAGAAAGCAGTTCCCATCCGGCCGTATTGGGGGTGGAGTAAAGATACTCCTCCACGATGAGCTTGGCTATTTCCGGGCGCAGGGTAAAGTCTATGAATGTGTGGGCGTTGTTTTTGTGCTTGGCTCCGGAGGGGATGCACAGCGAATCCAGCCACAGGGGCAGTCCTTCCTGCGGGTAGATGAAGGCAAGATTCGGGTTTTCTTCCATGGCGATTACGGCATCGCCGTTCCAGCTCATGCCTATGGAAACTTCCTCGCCTATGAACGCCTGCTTGGTGGATTCCACGTTGAAGACCAGCACGGAGGGCTTGAGGGCAACCAGAAACTCATAGGCGGCCTTAATCTCTTCTTCATTGGTGGTGTTCACGGAATAGCCCAGCGCCTTCAGGGCAATGCCCATGGTATCGCGCATGTCGCTGGAGAGCAGCACCTTGCCCTTGAATTCCGGACGGGTAAGGTCCTTCCAGCTTTTCACTGTGGCGGGGTCAACATGCTTGGTGTTGACCATCATGCCGGTGGAACCCCACATGTAGGGCACGGAGTAGTCGTTTTCCGGGTCAAAGGGACCACCGAGCACGGTGGGGTCCAGATTGCGGAAGTTGGTGAGCTTGGTCTTGTCTATCTTGCTGAGCAGACCCTGCTCGCGCATGAGGGACACAAAGTAGGTGGAAGGCACCACAATGTCATAGCCCTTGCCCTGCAGCAGCTTGAGCTTGGCAAACATGGCCTCGTTGGATTCGTAAGTGGTGTAGACAACCTTTATGCCGGTTTCCGCCGTAAACCTGTCCAGCACCTCCTGCGGCATGTATTCGCTCCAGTTGTACACATAGAGCACCTTGTCTTCTTGGGGTTCCTGCGCGGCTTCCGCCGTGGTGGCAAAGACGGAAAGCAGCAGCGCAAGGGCGATCAGCAGTCTTTTCATCATTTTTTCCTCGCTTTGGTCAGGGCGTGGGCGGCAAGAACCAGCACCACGGTCAGGGTGAACATGACGGCACTCAGGGCGTTGATATCGGGTTTTACCCCCAGCCGGACCATGGAATAGATTTTCAGGGGCAGAATTTCAAAGGTCGGCCCCGTTACGAAAAAGCTGATGAGCACGTCGTCCATGGAAAGGGTGAAGCTGAGCAGCCACCCCGCCGCCACGGCAGGTGTGAGCAGCGGCAGAATGACGTAGCGGAACGCTTTTGATTCCGTTGCGCCAAGGTCTTTTGCCGCCTCCACAATGTGCTCGTTAAATTCCGCAAGGCGCGCCAGCACGGTCACCGCCACAAAGGGCAGACACAGGGTGACATGCGCGATAAGCAGCGTGGCAAAGCCCAGCTGTATGCGCAGCGCGATGAAGAAGATGAGCATGGAAATGCCCATTACAATATCCGGCGACACCGTGAGCACAAAGATGGAGCCGTGCAGCACCTTTCGCCCCCTGAAGCGGTAGCGGTGCAGCACCAGTGCCGCAAGGGTGCCCAGTGCCGTAGCAAAGGTTGCCGCCAGCGTAGCCACCATAAGCGAGTTCACGGCGGCGTTCATGAGCTGCTGGTTGGCAAAGAGCTTGGCGTACCAGTCCCATGTAAAGCCGCGCCAGTCGGTGGCAAACCGGGCACTGTTGAACGAATAGACCATGACCACCAGAATGGGCGCGTACAGGAAGAAATACACCGCCCACATATAGGCGGCACAAAGCCCTTTCACCGTCCGCCGCCAGCCTGCGCGGGCATTATCCCTGCCGTGCTGATCGGACATTTAGGCTCCCTCCATTGCCAGCAGTTCTTCTTCGTCGCTGTTTTTGCCGTTGCGGGAAGATGCACGCACACTGCGCAGATACAGAAGAATCATGACAATAAGGGTGAGCGTGAGCAGCGTGCTTGCCGCCGCGCCCAGAGGCCAGTCGTGCGCCACAAGAAACTGGTTGGTGATGTAGTTGCCCAGCAGCATGAAGCGCGAACCGCCCAGAATTTCCGGCACATAGAACATGCCCAGCGCGGGCAGAAACACCAGCATGCAGCCCGCCACTATGCCCGGCATGGTCAGCGGCAGGGTAATGTGCCTGAAGGTCTGCGTGCCGGAGGCGCCAAGGTCTTTGGCTGCATCCAGCAGCCGCATGTCCAGCTTTTCAATGGCGGCGTAGAGCGGCAGAATCATGAACGGCAGCAGGGTGTAGGAAAAGCCGATGAAGATGGCAAAATCCGTGTACATGAGCGAAAGTGGTTCGCTGATAAGCCCCATCCGGAGCAGCAGGTTGCTCAGCACGCCGCCGGATTTGAGGATAATGACCATGGCATACGTGCGTATGAGCGAGTTGGTCCAGAAAGGAATGACCACCAGCAGCAGAAGCCACGGGCGCACGGATGCGCGCGAGGTGGCGAGTATGTAGGCGAAGGGGTAGCCCACCAGCAGGCAGACCAGCGTGGTTATGCCCGCAAGGCGGAAAGATTCCCAGAAGATGAACAGAAACACCGGGTCCAGCAGCCGGGCGTAGTTGCCCAGTGTGAACACGGGAGAGACAAATTCCTGCTGCCCGCGTTCCAGAAAGGTGGCAATGAACAGCAGGGCCTGCGGAATAAGCGCAAACAGGCTCAGCCACAGGGCCACGATAACGATGCTGGTCTTGGCGAACCGGCTAGTGATCTTCTGCATCCAGCACCACCTCCCAGCCGTCCACCCAGGTAACGGCCACACGCTCGCCTGCGTCGTAGATGATTTCCTCGTCGTCCTCGTTGAAGAATTCCGATCCCATAAGGGTCTTGCCGCCGTGGGCGTCATCCAGCCGGATGTGCAGGTCCACGGTGGCTCCTTTGTAGACGGTCTGGGCAATGCGCCCAAGCAGGTGGGGTTCGTCCAGCATGCCTTCCGCCACGCGGTGCACGCGCAGGTCTTCCGGGCGCAGCAGCACCTTTACCGGGCTGTTGTCCGCAAAGGTGCGCTTGCTGTGCAGGTTCATGGGCACCCCCTCCACAGCGGCGGAATACATGCCCCCGCCGTTGGAAGAAGAAAAGACGGTGGCATCCAGAATGTTAATGTCGCCCACAAAACGCGCCACATAGAGGTTGGCGGGGTCTTCGTAAATTTCCTTGGGCGTGCCCACCTGTACTATGCGGCCCTCGTTCATCACCACCACGCGGTCAGACATGGCAAACGCCTCTTCCTGATCGTGGGTGACAAACACAAAGGTAATGCCCAGCGAGCGCTGCAACTGCTTTATTTCCAGCTGCATGGCCTTGCGCAGCTTAAAGTCCAGCGCGCTGAACGGCTCATCCAGAAGCAGCACAAGGGGGTTGTTCACCACGGCCCGGGCAATGGCCACACGCTGCTGCTGCCCGCCCGAAAGCTGGCCGGGACGGCGGTCTGCAAGCTGTTCCATGTGCACCATGCGCAGGGCATCGCGCACGCGCTGGGCAATGGCAGCCTTGTCCACGCCCGCCATTTTCAGGCCAAAGGCCACGTTGTCCCGCACAGACATATGCGGGAACAGGGCGTAGTTCTGAAAGACGGTGTTCACCTGCCGTTTTTCCGGCGGCACATCGTTCACCACCCTGCCGCCCAGCAGCACATCGCCGGTGGTAGGTGATTCAAAGCCGGAAAGCAGGCGCAGAATGGTGGTCTTGCCGCACCCGGAAGGTCCGAGAAGGGTAAGAAATTCGCCGTTGCGGATGCTCAGGTCAATGTCGGAAAGGGCGCAGGTGTCTTCAAATACTTTTGAAACGCCACGCAATTCGAAAATGGGGTCCGTGTTCGCCATTTAAGTTCCATAACCCGGCATGGGCCGGGGCTTGCAGTGAATGACGCGCCAAGGCGCGTACCGCAACCGGGTGCTGCGCTACGGGTTCGGACCTGAGGAGCCTGAAAGGATATAAGGCTCAGGCCGTGTGCAGCGCGGGGAACTGGCGTGTACTGTAGGGCTCGCCGGATTTCTGGTCACCCTGCGACAGGCGGAAGCGCCGCACGGGGCGCGCGCGGTGGTACAGGGTGAGCAGAACGGTATGGCAGGGAGTGTGCCGGTACATCAATGAAAAAGCCCTCAATGATATTGACGTTACAAGGCTTCTGCCACGATGCCGGACGGCATTCAAGTGTTTTGTTCAGCCGGAAGAAGATGCCTTTTGTTGTTCCACAAATTCATGTGGTTATGCGTAGCGTTCCGGCGCGTGCGCAGGAGGCGTTTTCTGTGCCCGGCACACGCCCCGCAGGTCATGCGCCCCGCTTGATATTGTAAACCCCGCGCCCTTCCGCCACGTGCACCTCGCGGGTGCCTGCGGACCACACCACCACATGGGCGTTGCCCACCTTGTTGCCCAGAAGCCGCACCCGTGCTTCCGCATACAGGTCGTGCGCTCTGGCGGGGCGCAGGTAGTCCACGCTCAGGGTAATGGTGGCTATGTGGTCTTCCGGCTTGCAGCGGGTCCACACGGCAAAGCCGCCGCATATATCCACAAGGCTGGAGATAACCCCGCCGTGTATCATGGAGCGTTTGGCGTGGCCGATGAGTGTTTCCTTGTAGGGAATGAACAGGCGCACGCATTCTTCGTCAATGTGGTCCACCTTCAGGCCGAGCAGCGTATGGAAGGGAAACTCGTTTTCTATAAAGCTGTGCAGGGAGGGGAATGACATGGTGTTGTGTCCTTGGTTAGCTCTGGCGCATGATGATAAGTTCCTGATGCGGCAGCACGTCTGTGTTCATGGCCCGTTTGTGTTCCCGGAACCCGCAGCGGTGGTAAAAGGCAATAGCCTGTGGGTTGGCGCTGAATACTTCCACGGAAAGGGGGCCTTTGAGTGCCGCAACGTGCCGGATAAGTGCAGACCCCACGCCTTTGCGAAAGTGTTGCGGCGTAACAAACAGGCCGCCTATGGTGGTTTGCAGCATGCCGATAAAGCCCAGAATGCCGTTGTGGTCGTATACCCACATTTCCGCCACGGGCAGGTAGTGGTTCTGCACCAGCTCCCGTTGGCGGCTCAGTTCTTCCTCGTTGAAAAAGGGGTGTCCCTCGCGGGAAGCGGCAAGCCAGATGTTCAGAACGGTGGTGCTGTCAGCAGAGTGGTACGGGCGGATTGGGAGCATGATATGGTGGGTGGGTTGGAGTGCGTGAGGAGCGGTGTTCGAATTATTGTCCGGAAACGCATTTGTGCCGTTTCAACGTCAGCAGGTTGGCGTGCCATCCGCGTAATCCGTCAGTCGGGGTTGCGGCTGGTTCATATCTGTCCTTGAATTCGACAGCAAGTTTTTGCGTGCAGGCAATATTGGCCATGAAGACGGCTATCCTTGTTGCGAGGTTGCTTGCAGGTTAGCTTCTCGATTCGGAAATGGAAATAGGAAAACCGCCCTGACTCCATCCGAAATCAGGGCGGTTCGTTTGCTCTTGCGCCCTTGAGCAGAGTTGGATTGCCGGGTTTACTCTCGCCAATGGCGGGAGAAAGGCATTGGGGGAGTGATTCCGGCTTCGGCGAGAAAGGGCGCATCAATTTAGTCGGCAGGTTCGCTCGTATTATCGCTATGGCCTGCAGTATTGCAGGATATGCGCTCAAGGGTATCGATATTTCCGGAGACAATATGCTCAAGGTGTTGCGTAATGCGTTCCGCAGGCCAGTTCCACCATGCAATGCGAAGCAGTCTGGCAATCGTGTCGTTTGAAAAACGTTTGCGAATGCATCTTGCCGGATTTCCGGCAACTATGGAGTACGGCTCCACATCTCTGGTAACGACAGACTTGGCACCGATTATTGCGCCATCCCCGATGGTACGTCCCGGCATGATGGTGGCATCGTAACCAATCCAGACATCGTTTCCGACAACAGTGTCGCGGCACGTGGCCGAATTGGGAGTGGAGAGTGACAGGGGTGTGCTTTTCTCCCATCCATTTCCAAATGCGAAAAAGGGATAGGTGGAGAACCCCTCGGTGTCGTGGTTTGCGCCGTTCATGATAAAGCGTACATGTTGGGCAATGGCGCAAAAGCGCCCGATAATCAGGCGATCACCTATGAAGTCGAAATGGTACAGCACATTGCGGAAAAAATTGTTCGGGTCATCCGGGTCGTCATAGTAGGTGTAATCTCCTATCTCAATGTAAGGATTGGTGTTCAGGTTGTTGAGAAAAACAACTCTGGGTTGGCCTGCCATGGGGTGCAGGGCTTTCGGAGAGGGGCCAAACATTATTTGCCTCCTTATAGTAATTCTTGCGTGCCTGCGGAACGTGTGAGGAAGGGGGGCGTTCCGGGAGTAGGCCGCGATTGGATACCAAAAAACCGCTCTGACTTCATCCGAAATCAGAGCGGTTTCATTTTTATGGAGTTCTTGAACGGGATTGAGCTGCTGGCACTATCCTTACCAAGGACGCGCTCTGCCTGAAGAACTGCAAGAGCCTCTATATGATCGTTCTTGACGGTCATTGGTATCGTTCCGGAGACCCGTGTTGCGATGTTATCTTGATCGGGAAGAGCAGAACGGGCTGGGTTTGATGTAAATCACAGACACGAGGCCAGAATGCTTTATAGTTGGCTGAATACGGTAAAGTTAATGTAACTGACGTAGTGCGCAACGCATAACGAAAGGAGATGGATAATGTCCTCCCAACTCATCACCCAGCTAAAAAAGCAACATGCGGAACTGGTGAAAAGCTTTGAAGATATCAAGGCTGCCGGAGTAGCTTCTGCCGAGGGGCAGAAAAGACTTCTCGCCACAAAGAGTTCTTTATTGGCCCACCTCAAAATTGAAGACGCCCAGCTTTATCCTGTTTTAAAACAGGCGGCGTCGAAAGATTCATCCATCGGACAGATGATGGATCGTTATCTTGCTGAAATGGATGAAATAAGCAAGGTTGCTTTGGCGTTCTTTGACAAATACGCCAAGGGCGGTTCCGGGATGGAGTTTGCTCGTGATTATGGGAAGCTGGTTGGAACACTTTCCACCCGACTGAGAAGTGAAGAGAACGTGCTGTATAAAAAATTCGACGAGATTGTCGCCGGATAGGGTGTGCGTCTCTCGAAATCAGGTCTCAGGCGGCTTCCCGTTCATGACCGGGCTGCCTGTGAAATTTATGGGCAGGCTTAGTTCGCAGCTCGACAATTGAAGACAAAAAACCGCCCTGACTTCATCTGAAATCAGGGCGGTTTCATTTTTAGGAGCTCTTGAGCAGGATTGAACTGCTGACCTCGTCCTTGATGGAGTATGTCCTGCAAGGGGGATCATTACGTTTTCTTCGACAATGAGCAGGCATTGAACCAGATTTTGATCGAACTGATGAAGTAGCTTTTGAGTTGGTCGCGATTTGAAATTGAACAGCCCCGATTTCCGTTTTGGAGTCGGGGCTAGTTGGGCTTGTGAAACGAGCAACCTGAGAGTAAATCGAAATAAGAGTGCTCGTAATGTTGAGTGTCGTTTTGATTGGGGTGGGGTGGGGCGATGTTTAGTCGGATTTTGTACGAAGGTTCTTGTTGTGACAGGGGATATGATGCTAATTGTCTGTTTAATGATATCGATGCGAACTTGTGTTTGTGTATGAATCTGTCAAAGTAGTGGTGGGTTACGTATTGTGCGCGGGAGGATGTGTGAATGAGGTGGATAAAATATGCTATTTATTCAGCGTGTGCAGTGTGGTGTGTTTTGGGGGTGGCTTTATTCATAGAGATAGAGCCTTATTGTTATAAATACTATGAATATGTAAGAGAAGATGTGAGTGCTGAAGTTAGGTCGTATATAGATAAATTCATAGTTGAAAAATACGGGCATAGTATTGATTTGGATTTGCAAGAGTATGCGAAAAATAAAAAAATATTTAGTGATTATGTCCAAGAGAAGAGGGTAGAGTTGTTGATATCGTATAGGTCTGAAGTATTTTTTAAGCGTTTTGGGCACGTGTTTAACAGTAGCTCTCAGTTGGATATTATTGGATGGAATGAAATTGATGATGTATTGTGGGAAGAATTTTATCCAGAAGAAGACAGCTCAGCAAGCCCATATGGGTTCGACGAAGTGTTTTATGAATACATGTATTTTAAATATAAAGATTTGAATAGGGGTGATGTTGTTAGTTTTGCTTCAAATATCCGTAAAAAAATTGTTAATGACAAGTACGGCGATATAATTAGAAATGAATTTCACAGGGAAAGGCTTGAGAGGGGTCTATGGACGGTGTTTCCGCCAGCTATTTTGCTTGCAGTAATGTGGTGCCTGAGAACTCTCTTTAGGCGGTTGCGTGTTAAATTGGGTAACTGAGGCTTGTGTTAGTGCAGCACAAAAAACCGCCCTGATTCTTTGCGAAATCAGGGCGGTTTCATTTTTGGTTCCTCGACGCTGCGTGTGGAATTCGACTTCATTGACTACAACTTCGACTGT
>CAYRLL010000049.1:0-21404 GCA_964425115.1 uncultured Desulfovibrio sp.
GCGCCTGCTTAATGGGGGTATGCGTCAGGCTGAGTTTGAGCGTGCGCGTTTCCGGGTCAAAGATGACCAGGTGCGGACGCTGAAAATCATGGTTCTCCGCCAGCGTTTTCAGAAGCGACTTCAGCGTGGACTGAAAGGGGCGCTGAGGCCCCATTTCAGAAACAATGCGCTGAAGCGTACCGAGATACGGCTGCAGACTGACGTCTTGTAGATTGGTTACACTCATAGAATTTGTGTTTTCCTAGCCGGCCAGTGCCTGAACTCCCAGCTCCACAGCCTTAAGGTTCATATCCACCAGCGAAGGCTTCAGATATTTCCGGATTGCGGTTTCCAGCGCCTGCGGGCCGAACGGCGCCAGCCCGGAGGCGCACAGCGCGCCAAGCAGCACAATATTCCCCGCCTGCACCGACCCGGCCTGTACGCCCAGTGTCCTGCACGGCAGGAACCAACACTTGGCGGAACATCCTTTCACCCGCTCCGAGATGTGTTCCATGGAGGGATAGGTTTCCCTGCCGCAGGAAACGCCTACGGGAGGCAACGGTTCGGTGTTGCTGATAACACTGCCCCCCTTGGCCAGATAGGGAAGCGCGCGCAGGGTTTCCAGCGGTTCAAACCCAAGCACGATATCGGCTTCACCATGACTTATCTTGGGGCTTTTCCAGCCGCCCAGCAGCACGGTAGATTCCACCACCCCGCCGCGCTGAGCCATGCCGTGTATTTCGCCGGAAACCACTTCCAGCCCCTGCTCAAGGGCAGCGCGGGCAAACAGGGTGGTCGCGGTAAGGGTGCCCTGCCCGCCAACGCCGGTCATGAATATGCGGATGCGATCCATTAGGCACTCCTTTTGCGGGCTTTGAAGGTCTTGCTTATCTGCATGCACACCATACAGCCGGAACAGAGAGATTCATCCACCTGCACACCCGTATCGTCACGGTAGAAGGCAGGACAGGCGAACTCGTTCAGCACGCGGTCCGTCTCCGGTCCCTGCTCCGCCACATAGGCAGCCTGAGGACGCACAAGCTTGAACGCCCGCCGTGCGTACAGAATGCAGGGCTCTTCGGTGATAACGACCCGCACTCCGGACTTGGCCTTCATTTCCTCAAATACCTTGGTGGTTGCCTTCAGGTTAAAAGGCTTCACCTTGGCAACTTCGGTCACGCCGCACCCGCGTACAATGGATTCGATGTCCAGGTGCACACAGGCATCGCCCAGCACCTTGGCGTCCACCCCGGGGTTAAGCTGGTGCCCGGTCATGGCGGTCGTACCGTTGTCCAGCACCACCACCAACACGTCGTGCTTGTTGAACACCGCGTTCACCAGCCCGGTAATACCGGAATGGAAGAAGGTGGAGTCACCGATAAAGGCCACCACGTCCTTGCCGGAAGAACGGGAGAACCCGGTGCCGGAAGAAACGGAAGATCCCATGCAGAACAGAAAATCCGCCATACGCAGCGGGGGCAGCAGCCCCAGCGTGTAGCAGCCGATGTCGCTGGAATAGTACGCATCGTCACCAAATATCTGCCGCACCACGTAATAGACAGCCCGGTGCGAACAGCCTGCGCACAGGTTCGGCGGACGCACGGGCAGGTCCGCATCGCCCTCGAAACAGACGGGGGATACGGGTTCAGCCTCCAGATGCTGCGCCAGAGCCATCTGAATGGCTGTGGTGGTGTATTCGCCCTGAATGGTCAGGTACTCACACTTGCCGTACACCTGCAACCCGAGGCCGCGCTCCTGCACCAGCGCACGGATATCCTTTTCCAGCAGGGGTTCCAGCTCCTCAATCACAATCACCTTGGTGACGTTGCGCAGAAAATCTTCGATAAGCGCATAGGGCAAAGGCCAGCTCATGCCCAGATCCAGCACAGACACCTTGTCTTCCCAGCCCTGCTCGGCAAGCACGTCGGCAAGATAAGACCGCGCGATACCGGAAGCGATTATCCCCACCCGGCCTGTTCCGCGCACGGTGTTCCACGGAGAATTCTCCGCCACCTCGCGGATGCTGTCCATGGCCTTGGCCAGTTCCACGTGCCGGGCGCGCGCCACGGCGGGCACAGGCACAAAGCGTCTCACATTACGGACAAACTCCACTATCTCAGCCGGCTTTGGCCGCTCGTCAAAGACAACGGGGCCGCGCAGATGGTTCACGCGGGTAGTTGTGCGCAGCATCACGGGCTGCTGGGTCTTGCGGGCAAGCAGAAGGGCCTCGCGGGCCATATCTTTGGCTTCCTGCGCAGTGGAAGGCTCAAAACAGGGCATATTCGCCATGCGGGCGAAATAGCGGTTGTCCTGCTCGTTCTGGCTGGAATGGCAGCCCGGGTCATCGGCAGAGAGCAATACCAGCCCGCCGGGAAGTCCGGTGTAAGTCATGGTCAGCAGCGGGTCCGCCGCCACGTTCACGCCCACATGCTTCATGGTCACCAGCGTCAGGGCACCGCCAAGCGCTGCCCCGGCAGCCACTTCCATGGCCACTTTTTCGTTCACGGAATATTCAAAATAGTAACTGCCGTCCTTAAGACGGTGAAACGTGTCGGGAACTTCGGAAGAAGGTGTACCCGGATAACAGGTAACAACATTCACGCCCGCTTCCAACGCGCCACGCACAATGGCCTCGTTGCCGAGCAGCAGGTGTTTTTCACCGGAATTTCCGGCCAGAATCGGATGCGCCATGGTGGATTGTACTCCTGAAGGGGCCGGAAATACCCGGCCCGGTCATGATGATGGATAGAGCCTAGCCCTTTCGTGCCTTAAGGTCGGCAATCTTGTGGGCAAACATCTCCTTGTCTCCGTCGCTACCCTGCGTCATCAGGCTTTCATACGCGGCAATGGCGCGGTCCAGCCTGCCGACCTGCTCTGCGGCAACCGCAAGCTGCAGCAATGCAATATTCTTAAAACTCTCAGGCGCAGCCGCTTCCGCAGCTTCCATGGCGGCAAACGCCTCTTCCGCCTTACCGGCTGCGGCAAACGCCTGTGCCCTGCCCATGCGGGCAATAAATACGGCATCTCCCGCAGCAGTCGTCACCAGCGAATCCCATGCGGCACCGGCACGGTCATAGGCACCGGCTTCAAGGCTCAGGCGGGCAAGTTCAAACAAGGCAGACGTGCGCACGGCAGCGGGAGCCTTGGCGGCAAACACTTCCAGCGCTTCCAGCCGGGCCTGCCCGTCACGGTTCACCAGTATCTCACCCAACTCGGTACGGGCAGAGGCAAGCGCGCTCCTGCTGCTGTATTCATATGCGCCGTATCCGGCCACAATAACCAGAACAACGCCTATCCCCGCAAGAATCTTCCTGTAATTTTCCGTCAAAAACGTAAGCAGCGGCTGTGCCTCGCGGGAAACGCCATGCTGCAACTCATCCATGAAACCGGCGCCGCCGGGCTGCGCCATGCCCCCCTTGCAACCGGGCTGCGCGCCTGATGCGCAGGAAGAACCCGCCAGCGCCGCTGTGCCCGCAGGCGCTGCGGAACTGGATGAGTGCGCGGTCCCCGCCGCTTTGACGGAACCCTTGGACCCGGCCTTATGAGACTCCCTGTTCTCCGACATGCAGTATTCTCTCCTGATTGTGGCGTATGACAGTTGACCCGCGCTGCGCACAGCACAAAAACGCACTCACTTGTAAGCTGGCCTTACGAAAATGTCAAAAAGGATTTCGGCGTCCGTGCGCGGAACTGACGCACGCCGCAGAGCGGATTTTCGCAGAATGCGGAGCACAGAATGCACGATTGCGCATGCTTGCGCAAGCCCCGCCAACCGGGTATTATCACCTATTACACTTACGAACAACGCACAAGGTGGAGGGTTCATGGATATTTCGGCATACATGACGCAGGTAGGGAAAAAAGCCAAGGAAGCCGCAAGGATCATCGGTGCGGCCCACCCGGCAATGAAGTCCGAGGCCCTTGAGAGGCTGGCGGACCTGCTCATGCAGCGCGAGGCGCAGATCACAGCCGCCAACGCACTGGATCTCGAAGCCGCCCGCCAACGCGGGATGGACGCACCCCGCATGGACCGCCTGCGCCTCACTCCCGCCATCATTGCGGAAATGGCTTCGGCATGCAGGCAGATAGCCGCCATGCCCGATCCCGTAGGCGCGCTGGAATCGCAATGGCAGCGACCAAACGGCCTTCTGGTGGGCAAGATGCGCATCCCCCTCGGCGTTATCGCCATGATTTACGAATCCCGTCCCAACGTCACGGTCGATTCGGGCATCCTCTGCCTCAAGGCAGGCAACGCCGTCATCCTGCGCGGCGGCAGCGAGGCCATCCATTCCAATCTCGCGCTTGCCGCTCTGGTGCACGAGGCGCTGGAGGCCGCAGGCCTGCCCCGCCACGCCGTACAGGTGGTGGAGACCACAGACCGCGCCGCCATAGAGGCCATGTGCAAACTGGAACAGTATATAGATGTCATAATCCCCCGCGGCGGCGAATCGCTCATCCGCAATGTGGTTCAGCTGGCCACCATGCCCGTGCTGAAGCATTATCAGGGCGTCTGCCACGCTTACGTGGATCAGGGAGCCGACCTTGCGGAAGCCCTTGAGGTGGTCATGAATTCCAAGACCCACCGCCCCGGGGTATGTAACGCGCTGGAAGGGCTTCTGGTTCACGCGGATGAGGCACAGGCGTTCCTCCCCATGGTGGCAGAGCGTCTCGGCGGTGCCGGGGTGGAATTCCGGGCCTGCCCCCGTTCCCTGCCCCTGCTGGGCAGGACCGCCGTTCCCATGCGGGAAGGCGACCCCGGAACGGAATTTCACGACCTCATCCTGCTGGTTAAGGTGGTCGATTCCATGCGCGAGGCTCAGGACCATATTGCCGCTTACGGTTCCAATCACACAGAAGTCATCTGCACGCGCGACCACAACCGGGCCATGCAGTTCGTCCGGGAAGTAGATGCCTCCATGGTGGCGGTAAACGCCTCATCCCGGTTCAACGATGGCGGGCAGCTCGGTCTGGGAGCGGAAATAGGCATCAGCACGTCCAAGCTGCATTCCTACGGCCCCATGGGAGTAACAGAGCTCACCACAACCAAGTTCGTGGTCTTCGGCAGGGGACAGGTGCGGGCATAACATGCAGAGCATTGGCATTCTGGGCGGCACGTTCAATCCGGTCCATATAGGGCACATACGCCCCGCGGTAGAGGTATTCGAAGCCCTGCGCCCCGTCCGCATAGACCTGCTTCCCTGCGCGTCTCCCCCGCACAAGACAGAAGGAAACCTGCTGCCCTTCGACCTGCGTGTACGCCTGCTGGAGGCTGCGGCACGTCCCTTTCCCTTTCTGCGGGTGAACACCATGGAAAACGAACGCAGCGGCCCTTCCTACACCTATGACACACTGTGCGAATACAGGCGTCTGTACCCGAACGCCGGACTGTTTTTCATTCTGGGGGCGGGAGACCTGCTCACCCTGCCCGACTGGCATAAAGGCAGGCAGTTGGCGGACATGGCGGATATCGTTGTTTTGCCCCGTTCCGGCAGAGATATCGAAACCTTCCACACCGCAACCCGCGTCTGCTGGCCTGAGGCGGAAGCAATACGCGCGCCTGCCCCGCTGGAGGCCCTGTACAGGCTCCCCTCGGGGCACCACGTCCGCTATCTTCCTCAGCCCCGGCTGGACATAAGCGCCACGCTCATACGCGAACGCTGGCTCGGGGGGAGAAATCTCTCCTATCTCGTACCGGAAGCCGTGCTGGATACCATGCAGCAGCTCCGTGAAGAAATCACCGCCTGCTGGCAGCGGGAAGACCCCGGGGTCATGCCTTCCTAGCCTCGCCCTTTCTGCTCCAGAAGGCAAAAACGCTGGAAGCATCCGTCTTGGCGCAATACATGGCCTCATCCGCACAGTGCAGCAACGAGTCCACATCGCCGCCATCATCGGGAAACACCGCAATGCCCACGCTGCCGCTTATGCTGTGCACCGGGCCGTTCCCCGACAAAGGCTGCACCAGTGCCTCGCCTATCTCATGGGCCACACGCCGGGCATCGTCCGCTCCGCTCAGCCCTTCAAGCACCACACAGAACTCATCCCCGCCTATGCGGGCCACCATGTCGCAATCACGCACCCTGTCGCGGATGCGCACGGCCAGTTCCCGCAGCACCCGGTCGCCTTCCAGATGCCCGTACGTGTCATTCACGTTCTTAAAGCCGTTCAGGTCAATATACAGCAGGGCCAGACGCGTCCCGTTGCGGAATGCGGAGGCAAGAGCCCCGTTCAGCCATTCGCGGAAATAATGCCTGTTGTACAGCCCGGTCAGATCATCGCGCGAGGCGCGCCGCCGCAGGTCCATCTCCACCTTTTTGCGGTCGGTCACGTCAAAGAGCATACCCTCTATGTGGCTTATGGCCCCGTCTGCACCCCACACGGCGCGGGAAGAAAGTTCCACCCAAATCCTCTCGCCGCTCCGCCGCTTCATGCGGACCTGAAAGCGGCTTACCTGCTCGTTCTCCCACAGGGCTTGCAGAAATATCTTGCGATCCCCGGCATCCACATACATCTGCGTGCCTATATCCCGCACCAGTTCCACCATGGCAGAGGGGGAGTCGTAACCAAAAATGGCTGCCATGGCCGGATTCACTTCAAGAAAACGCCCTTCCGGCGTGGACTGGTAAATGCCGTCCAGCGCGTTCTCAAACAGCGTACGGTATTTGCTCTCCACTTCACGCAGCGCGCTGGCTGAGGCAAGCTGCTCCGTCCGGTCGGTAATAACGCATATAATGCCGCAGCCTGCGCGGTCCGCATCGTCCGCAGCGGAAAGATCACCCCACATGGTCATGGAAATGCGCACGGGCACACTGCCGCCTCCGGCACGCAGAATATTGCCAGCCAGCCCTCCCCGCCCGCCGCTCCGCACCTTGGCAAGGGTCATAAAAAAATCCCTGCGTGTGGCATCGCACAGCAGGGATTCAAACAGCAGCGGCGCCATTATGCCGGAATATTCGCCTCCGGCCATGGCCAGAAAGCTGGCATTGGAAAAAACGATATGCAGGTCGGTATCCAGAAGGACCAACCCTTCGGACATGGTTTGCACTATGCCCCTGTATTTCTCTTCATTCCTGCGCAACTGGGCGTCCAGTTCACGCTTGTACAGCGCCATGCCGATGGATCGGTGCAGGCTGTCCGGGGTCACGGGCTTGGCCAGCCACGCAAAGGGATTGGTCTCCTTGGCCCGCTGGAACGTGGCATCATCCGTAGCGGCTGTAAGATAGATAACGGGCACATCATGCACGCGGCGAACATGCTCCACCACCTCCACGCCATCCATGGAACCGGCAAGAGATATATCCACCAGAAGAATATCCGGCAGGCCGGAAACATGTTCACCAACACCGAATCCGCCGCACGCCTGCACGTCACGCTTCATGGCCTGCACGCTCTGCACGGCCTCTTCACCGCTGGCAAACACACCAACGACATCATAACCCAAATTTTCCAGCTGCATGCGCAACGTCCGGGCCGAAACGGACCCGTCCTCCACCACAAGCACGCGCACTGCGGTTCCCGATGACATTTCAGACACTCTCCACCCCCTTCAACCTCAACGGCCGCACCTCTGCCCGACCGGAATGCTCTTCTTCCCCTGTACAATGTCGACATTCGACGCAGGCCACCGACAGGGCCAAGGCAAGTCCAAGCTAATATCCCATTCCAAATTATTTGCAATCGGAAACTGCCTTACAAAACAGGCTCCGCTTAACAATACTTTACTGAACCCGCACAGGCGGCTAGTGTATGTCTGATCAATCGCCCACGGAGAACCGCCGAACCATGATGACCACCGCCACCCCGAAACTCGCCCGCGAAAATCTGGCCCGCGCCCGCGCCTATATGCGCCGCAACGAAATCGTCCGCTCTCTGGAATCGGCATGCAGCGCCTTTGTCGAAATACTGGACTCGCGTCTTATCGGGCAGGCACGCTACGAAGTTGAGGTCCTCATTCAGGAATATATAACGGAACTCAATAAGCACCCTGAAATAAAGAACTTCTTTTTCAAAAAAAACATCCACGCCACACCGTATATCCGCTTTATCAAGGGCCGTGAACGCGACTGCCTGGAAAGGCTGGAAAGCATTCTCCACGGCATAAAGGAAGAAAGCGAAAACGCTCGCGAAAAACGCGAAGAGAGGCATTTTTCCAAAAAGCAGGAACTGCTGGAACGAGGCCGAAAGCTCATGGAGGCCAAGGACTACGCACGGGGCAAAGGCGTGCTGCGCCGCGTGGCGGAAGGCTGGGGGCAGGAAGAAGGATTGATTACAGAAATTGCCATGCTCTTTCTGGAACACCATCTGTGCATGGAGGCGGCAGACCTCTTCGAGCAGGCCATAGAACTTAACCCGGCAGACAGCAAGGCTTACGGCGGTGCGGTACGCTGCTACAAGGAACTGCACGAGTTCGAAAAATGCGAAAAACTGTACCTGCGCGCCCTCAAGCAGTTCGGTTCGCATCCGCGAACCCTGCTGAACATGGCCGAGCTGTACAAGCGCTGGCGTAAACCGGACGAAGCCTACGACTTTGCCCGGCGGGCTCTTTCCGCAGACCCCACGCTGGAAGAGGCCAAAGCCATCATAAAGGAGATGGAAGCGAGGATATTCTGACGGATGCCACCCGCTGCACAGCATCAAACGCCATACCGGGCGTAAGAGAAGTCATGCATATGTGCTCCCTGCCGCACGGACGGCTTCCGTGCAGCGAGCACGGGCGGCAGTCCTCATCGGCTTCCAGCACCACATCGTGTGCCCCTTCCGGGTAGAATCCCCACACGCCGTGCGTCGGGCCGAACAGGGCCACCACAGGCGTCCCCACCCCGCACGCCAGATGCATGGGGCCGGAATCTCCGGTCACCACCACCGAACACCGCTCCAGCAGGGCACACGTCTGGCGCAGGGTTGTCACGCCGGTAAGGTCGTGTACTTCGGGCATTTCCCCGAAAATTCGCTCCCCTCTGCCCACAACCAGCACACGGTACCCTTCCGCCAGCAGCATCCGGGTCAAAGCCAGCCAGTTTTCGGGCCGCCACGCCTTGTTGGCGTGCGTGGAATAGGGGTGAAGCGCCACAAGGCCTTTCCCTTCCGCAATACCCCGCGACTGCAGAATGGCCGTCGCATCCTCCCTCTCCGCCTCACTCAGGAATATTCTGGGCAGCACCTCGCCCCGCTCCGGTGCAACCTCGTCCAAAGACAGTGCGTACCGCTGCGGAACATTATACTGCAGCAGCTTCTCACGGCACAGCCTGCCGCCGGAACGAAGGAACAGCCTGCGCTCCATGCTGTACTTGGGGTAGTGGAACACAGGGCCGGGCCATACAAGCCGCAGCAACCGGGAACGCAGGCTGCCGTGCAGGTCAATAAGACCATATCCGGCAAGATCGGATGAAAGCGACCGGAACAGACGCAGCATGGAAGCGGCACGCACGTCATCCCTGCTCACTCCCACTATCCTGTCAATGGCCGGATGCCCCTCCAGCACGGAAGCCCACTGGGAAAAAACCAGAAAGGTGAACCGCCAGCCATGCAGCCTGTTCCAACGGTCCAGCACCCCTGTTGTAAGAGCAATGTCTCCCAGTGCGCTCAACCGCACGACAAGCCACTGACGCGGTAACTGCATAGTGTGAAAACGTCCTTCCGTCGCGAAAAAGGTCATAAACCCGTTCAGATGCCATTGGGGGATACCTTTGATGCGCTCAAGTTTCAAGGACAAACTGTTACACCATTGCGCGTACTGCCGGTGGTGCAGGCACACGCCGCCCGGCCGGCCTGCTCCCCCGGCGCGTGCTTTTTTGCGGCAATCCGGCATGCTCCGGCACGGCGACACACACTTTTCTTGCGGCTGTAACCCATACGTAACAACCAAATTACCGCAGCGCGTAAGAGCAAATGGTGCGGTTCATCTGCCGGAAAAACCAATCCGGAACACGGTTGACACAACCACGCGGCGCGAAAGCGTGGCATTGCCGTGCAACACTACCGCTAAACACAGCACGCAGGCGGCCTGTTGCCACGGCGGGGGAGACATCATGCTCGACACACTCGGCCACTCCATGCAGCAATCCGGCAGGATTCTGTCCGGCCCGTTCGCGAATACGTCCATCAAGGGCTTTGTCGCCGGACATACAGGGCTGAATCTCATCATTTTCCGCATCAGCGACCACATCCTCCTGCGCGAACTGTATGGCGACGAAGTGGCCAGCAGCATAGATGCCCTGCTCCGCGAAGGCGTGCACGAAGCCATAACCGACCTGAACGACCCGGAAACCAGAGGCACCTGCCTCTACCCGCTTGAATCGGGAGAGTACCTTCTTCTGTGGCCGGATAACGGCACCCGCAAGTACCGCCTCTCGGATGCGGCCTTCACCATGAAGCTGCGTATCCAGCAGCATCTTAAGCGCGACCTGCTCCGCTGGACCGGGCGCGAACCCCAGATAAACGTGGGTTGCGCCAGCTACCGCCGGAGAAACAACGAACAGCAGGAAGACGATTTCATGCAGGCTGTGCGTGAATGCCGCATTCTTGCCCGCAAAGGATTCGACCTCGACGCCCTGCGCCTTTCGCGCGAATTCAAGGCCATTCTCCAGACCCGCGATATCCAGACCCTCTACCAGCCCATCGTCCACTTCGAAACCGGCGGCATCATGGCATGGGAAGCACTGAGCCGGGGGCCTTCAGACTCCCCCTTTCGTTCGCCCGCCATGCTTTTCGACCTCGCGGAAGAGATGGGCATGCTCTTCGCTCTGGAACGCGTCTGCCGTGAAAACGCCATCACACGCATAGGCAGGCTGTCCGAAGGACAAAAGCTGTTCCTGAACATCCACCCCCGCACCCTCACCGACCCCGGCTTCACTCCGGGCAGCACGCGTGAGATCATTGAAAAAGAAGGCCTGCGCGCAGAAGACATCGTTCTGGAAATAACTGAACGCCATTCCATACGCGACTTCAGCCTCTTCTACAAAACTCTGGACCACTACCGCGGGCAGGGTTTTCAGGTAGCCATCGATGATGCGGGAACAGGATATTCAGGCCTGTCCACCATTGCGGAACTCAAACCGAATTTCATCAAAATAGACATGTCGCTCATCCGCAACATCGACCGCGATCCCGTCCGGCGCGCACTGCTGGAAACCATTGTCACCTTTGCGGACAAAATCGATTCCAAGGTCATAGCGGAAGGCATAGAAACGCGCGAAGAAGCGGCTACCCTGCTCCAGATAGGCACCCACTACGGGCAGGGCTACTTTCTGGGCAAACCGCAGTTCCCCAAACAGCAGAGAGTTCAGGAACTCTCATCCATCCGCCCTTCGGCGCAGCCCATTTCCCTGCGCAACGTCGGATGCTCCATCCCCGTGGGCAGCCTCGCCCGTCCCGTTGCGTCCGTCTCTCCCGAAACGCTGGTCAGCGAAATCCGCGACCTGTTCAAGGAAAAACAGCCCCACAACAGTATCGCGGTAACGGATAACGGCATCCCGGTGGGCCTTGTCATGGAATACCACCTGAACAGGCAGCTTTCCGCCCAATACGGCGTGGCCCTCTACTTCAAACGCCCCGCACGTACCGTCATGGATACAAGCCCGCTCATCGTGGACGAATCCGTTCCCGTGGAAGATACGGCGCAAATGGCCATGAACCGCAATCAGTTGCAGGCCTACGACGATATTATCGTAACGCGCGAAGGCAAGCTGCTCGGCCTCGTCTCCGTGCAGGCACTCCTGCACTCGCTGGCCCAGCTGCAGGTGGAACTTGCCAAGGGCACCAACCCCCTGACCGGACTTCCCGGCAACGTGGCGCTGGAAAACGAAATTGAAAAACGCCTCAAAACCGGCGGGGCCTTTGCCCTCATCTACGCTGATCTGGACAATTTCAAAGCCTACAACGATTACTACGGCTTCAAGAGCGGTGACAGAATCATCCTGCTGCTGGCAGAGATTCTCACCTGGGCCGTCAACCGCCACGGCACCAGAGGCGACGTGGTAGCCCATATCGGCGGCGACGATTTCGTCTGCGTGCTCTCCCGCCAAAAGGCAGAACGCATCTGCCTTGCCGTCACCCGCTGCTTCAAACGTCTGGTGCGCTCATGCTACAGTGCCCACGACAGGGAACGTGGCTGGATTATGGCACGCGGACGCGACGGCGTGGAACGGGAATTTCCCCTCGTATCCGTCTCTCTGGCGGTCATAGACTGTCAGGGCAACTGCTCCCTGCAGGAAATCGGCGAACGCGCAGCGCAGATGAAGCACTTCGCCAAGTCCATTCCCGGCAATGTCTTCGTGGTGGACAGGCGCAGTCCGGTGGGCACAGGTTCAACCGGCACGGAATGCCACTGCTCCGGTGCCGTGCAGATGGACACATCACACATGTAGCACCACCGGCTCCAGCCCGCACGCCCCCCCTTTCCTGCTCCGCCCTCCTGCCCAAAATTTTCCAGTTCTCTCCTGCAATGCGCCCTGCTGCGGGAAATATCCGCCTTTCCTCATTGCTGCGTCACCGGAGCAGACCTTTCCCCATCAAGAATTATCATGGCAGAACCACATCTTCCGGAGCAGGTTGGTAGAATGGAAACGGTTACGCGCTGCATCCCGCAGTTGCAGGGCCTTCTCTAACAACACTGTGCCCGCGGCGGGAGCATTCACCGAGGGAAGCGGAGGAAAAATATGGGCGCACTGCAGAACATGAAAACCGGCAACAAACTGGGACTTGTCCTGTTGCTGAACATTCTGCTGCTTATCCTCATGGGCTGGCTGGGCTACTCCAGTTCAAAGGATATCCAGCGCAACCTCAACGCAGTCTTCAACAGAGATTTCAAGGGTATTGAGCTGCTCCTGCAGGCAGACAGAGACCTGCACCAGACCCTCATTGCCGAAAGAACCATGATCTTCCTTCCCGTAGACAGCAAAGAATACGCACAACAGCTTAAGGATTATGAACTGAACATCGGGCAGGCCGACACGCGGGTAGGAAAATTCGCCGAACTGGAAGGGGCAGAAAAACACAAACTGCTTGTGGATGCCTATTTCCGCGACCGGAAAGAATGGGAATCCGTTTCCCGCAACGTGCTGGCGTTGCTGCAAAGCGGCTCACAGCAGGATATTGAAAAGGCCGAGCTCCTTTCCACCGGAAGAGCCAAGGAACTTTTCGAGGCCATGCGCAAACACATAGACGAACTTACCGATGACGTGGTGGAGCAGGGTGAAGCCGCACAGGCAGACGCTGAAGATGAATTCCAATCCCTCGCGCTGTTCATCATCCTGCTCACCGCAGCCAGCATAGCCATCGGAGCCGTGTTCACGGTACTGGTCACCCGCAGCCTTACTGCTCCGCTGGCAAAAATGCTCACCTACACAAAACAGGTGGCATCCGGCGACTTTTCAGGCGTGCTGGATGTGCATCAACGGGACGAAGTGGGACAACTCGCCGCCTCCTTCTCGGATATGGCGGGCAATCTTGAGCGCAATCTGCTGGAAGTGCAGCAGCAAAGCCGACTCGCCGAAGAAAAGGCACGGCAGGCCGAGATAGCTTCCGATGAAGCCAACGCCGCCAAGCTGCGCGCGGAAAAAGCCAAGCAGGAAGGCATGCATCAGGCCGCACAACGGCTGCAAAGCATTGTGGAGCAGATAACCACCGCCTCCACCGAACTCTCCGCCCAGATAGAAGAATCAAGCAGGGGCTCGGATGTCCAGCAGAGGCGTACAGGCGAAATAGCCACCGCCATGGAAGAAATGAACGCCTCCATGGTTGAAGTGGTCAACAACGTCCACATGGCCTCAAGCAATGCAGAGGAAGCCTGCCGCAACGCGCGCGAGGGCAGCACCGTGGTGGAAGAAGTCGTCGCCTCCATCTCCCGTCTCAACTCAGAAGCGCGCACTCTGGAATCCGGCCTGAATGACTTGGGCAGACAGGCAGAATCCATCGGCAACATCATGAATGTCATCAACGACATTGCGGACCAGACCAACCTTCTTGCACTGAACGCGGCCATAGAGGCAGCCCGGGCGGGCGAGGCAGGGCGAGGATTCGCCGTTGTGGCGGACGAGGTACGCAAACTGGCCGAAAAGACCATGCAGGCCACCAAGGAAGTCGGTGAGGCCATTCACGCCATCCAGAGCGGAACCAACAACAACATCAAGAGCATGAAAGAAACCGTCAGCACCGTTGAGGCAAGCACGGAACTCGCGGGCAAGGCAGGTGCCTCCCTTAAAACCATCTATGCCATCGTGGAGTCCACATCGGAACAGGTGCGGGCCATTGCCTCCGCCAGCCAGCAGCAATCCGCCGCATCGGAAGAAATAACGCGGGGCACGGACGAGGTAAACAACATCGCGCAGATGACATCGCAAGCCATGGAAGAATCCACACTGGCAACGGAAAACCTTGCGCGGCTCAGCGAAGATTTGAAAGCCCTCATCCATGAGTTGCAGCAAAGCTGACCCCCATAGCCCCGGTCAGCCCCGGTAAGTGTACAAACAACGGGCGCACCGTCTAAGCGGTGCGCCCGTGGTGCGTCAATCCGTTAAAAAATTCGCCCTGCCTGTGATGGCTATGCAGGCGTCAAGCGCCCGCC
This sequence comes from uncultured Desulfovibrio sp., assembly GCA_964425115.1. Lineage (GTDB taxonomy): Bacteria > Desulfobacterota > Desulfovibrionia > Desulfovibrionales > Desulfovibrionaceae > Halodesulfovibrio. Next base: position 14,540 of record CAYRLL010000049.1, read on the forward strand.
CGACAGTCAAGCGCGAGAGGCAGACTTCTAATGCCTGCCCTTCTTTCCGGAAGGTTCCATGTGCAGTTCCGGCATGGCGGGCAGTTCCTTCCCTTTTTTACCGGGTTGTCCAGAAGCCTCATCGCCCGGCACCGGTTGTCCGTTGTCCGCTTCCCACAGATCAGGCATCCCCCCCGCTCCCACCTGCAACGGAGGAAGCTTCTTTCCGGAAGGCACAACACTCCCGGCGCGCACGGCAGCACGTCCCGCCTCTGCGGCAGCAACGCTCTTGCCCTGCTCCCGTTCTGCCCCCGTCTCTTCCGGGGTTTTAAAGGAATCCAGCACAGCGCGCAGCGAGTTCAATTCCATCACCAATCCGCTGAAAGCCTTGCCCAGTCCCGCCGTCAGCCTGCGTACCTGCGCTTCCCTGTCCGGTGCTGCCTCTGCAGCCCCGCCGGAAACCACCGCCCGCGCCTGCCTCGGCATATCCCGCAAGCGGGCAAGCTCAGGCCCCAGCACCCCAAGCCCCTCTGCTACCCCTCTCGCGGCCACCTCAAGGTCTTCCAGCAGGTTCCGTGCGGCATCTTCCATATCATCGGCGGCACGCCTGCCGCTGTACATCAGTTCGTGCATCTCCGTCGCGTGTTCACGGCAGCGTTCCACCACAGACCGCATCTCGGCACCTATGGCCTGCAAGCCCCGTCCGTCATCTCCGGCCCGTGCCATCTCAATGTTCACATTTATAGCCAGCGCCTCCACCTGCCGCGCCACATCCTCAAGGAACGAGGCCTTGCCCGTAAGCGCCCTGAATCCGCCGTCCACCCTGCCGGAAAGCTCCCGCATCCGCTGCCCCTCCTGCGCCACAGAGCGCACCATGCGGTCAGCATCTTTCACCGCTGCAAAAACGGCTTCCATACGCGGATACATTTCTGCAACCTGCTGCTGAACCGCCGAACTCCGCTGCGCAACATCCGAAGCCAGAGTGCCTTCAAGCGCCTTGAGCGACTCCATGGCCCTGCCCGCATGTTCCTTCAGCAAAGAGGCGGATGTCCGCGCGGCGGCTATCCGTGCGCATACAAACTGCCCCTGCGCAACAAGAGCTGTCATAAGTTCATCCCCGCGCGAGCGCACAACTACCGGCAGCCGGTAGTCTCCCTGAGAACGACCGGCCAGGACATCGCGCACCGCACGCTCGCCTTCCACCACCTGACTCAAGGCAGCCCCCAGAACATCGTCCTCAGCCCGCACGGCAAGCCGCACATCCAGCCTGCCCTGCGCCACGGCCTGCACCTGATCAGTCAGTCCCCCGCCCGCGCGAACCGTCTTGTACACGGCATCCATTAGCGCTGCCATGTCCTCCGGCACACGTCCGGCAACCGCATGTCCGTCCTTGTCCACCGGCGGCTTGCCCGCCACCATCGACTGAAGCGCAGCCACAACAGCCTGATGCCGCCTGCGCACCGCCCCGCTTATGGACAATCCGAAAACAAGCGACACAACAAGGGCAAGAGCCAGCGTTCCGCCCACGGCCAGCATGCCTATGTCGCGCACGTAATCTATGGAGGCAAGGTACCTGTCGGAAAGCATATTCAGCGGAGCGCGCATATCCGCCACGGCAGAAGCAAGCGTCGCGCGCACCTCGTTCATGGCCGTGGCAGAATCTTCCAGCCCGCCAAGAGCGGCAAGGTAGTCCCGTCCATGGGCAAGCAGGGTATCGGCCCGGTCGCGGTCGGATATGGCGGGCATACGCGACCGCAATCCCGAAACCGCCGTCATGGAAGCCCCCATGCGGGAACGGACCTCTTCCAGAATCCGCACATCGCCGCTGTCCTGCCACTGCCGCAGCAGCAGGCGGGATTCATAGTATTCGCGCTGGGCAACATTCAAAAGGCGTAATTCTTCAGGGCTTCCCGCAGGTTCGGGAACGGAAAAGGCATCGGCCATGCTGGGCGTGGCACTTCTTTTTCCTCCCCCCATTTCCTCCAGCAACCGGGCATATTCGGCAGCCGCACTTTCGGCTTCCTGTGCCCTTGCCGCACGGGCATCAGCCACGGCCTGCCATTTCTCCATGGCTCCCCGGAATTCGATATTGGCCCGCATAGCCCTGTCCAGACGCACGAGCATGTCGTGTTCCACATACAGCTTGAACTGCGACAGGGCCTGATCCAACATCCCGCTGCGCGAGAGCACGGCATCCAGTGCTCCGGGCTTGGGGTCCAGCATCACGGCCTGCGCCCCTGTCTGCATGCTGCGGATATCCGATTCAAGCGATGCCCGCCGTTCCAGCACGCTCTGCGCCTCGGTGAGCCTGCGGTGACCTTCCCACCCCATCACCGCCAGAACAGCCAAAAGGGCAAACATGAGGCCGAATCCCCAGAAAATCCTTGAACCGATTCGCATACCGTTCTCCGTGGGTGAACCCCGCCGATGGATGAAGCCGGACGATTATGATTGTTGCTGAAAACCGACGAGTGTCGCTGAATGATGCGACTAATCTTTTTTTCACGAGATTTCAAACAGACTTTGCAGCACCCGGAACCGGTTTATTTACAACACGAATCGGTTACAGCCTGCAGACAGCACACATACCGCACACCGCAGGCTCCCGCAACGCAAAGGCGGCACCCGCACGCCATGCGTGGCAGGCACCGCCCCGGCAACCGTTTGCACCAATGCGCATACCGGCTGTATCTCCCTTTCCCCGGTCCGGCCTAGCCCCCCATAACCGTTCCAAGCTGATCAAACACGGCGGTCTTCTCCGTGCTCACACGCACATCATGCACGTCCTGCAACTTACGCATCTGGCGTATCATCTGTTCCAGCCGGTCATCCTCGTTCACCAGCAGCCATATGCGGCTCGCCTCGCCGCCGTGCATGGGCAGGCAGAGAATGGCCTCCACGTTAAACGCCCTGCGGGAAAAAAGCCCGCAAACATGAGACATCACGCCGGGATGGTTGTTCACCGTCACATCAAGAACCGTGCGCGGCACATTCCTAGACATGGGCTTCTCCTTCAATCATGATGCGGTTTGCGGCTCCGGGCGGCACCATGGGCAGCACCTTCTCCTCTCTGTCCACGGGCACATGCACAAGGCACGGCCCCCGCTGCGCAAAGGCGCGGGCAATGTCGGCATCAGGGTCCGCACTCGCTCCTAAATCCACGGTGCGCCAGCCAAACCCTTCCGCAATCTTCATGAAATCCACCGCAATCTGATATTCCGATGAAAAATAGTTGCCCCTGAAGAACAGCTCCTGCTGCTGATGCACCAGCCCGAGGCAGTTGTTGTTCAGCAGCACCACGGTCACGTTCACCTTCTGCTCCGCCGCGGTGGCGAACTCCTGAATGTTCATGAGCAGGCTGCCGTCCCCGCTGAAGCAGATAACCCGCCTGTCCGGGGCGGCAAGCGAGGCTCCGATGGCGGCGGGCAGGCCAAACCCCATGGTCCCCAGCCCGCCGGAGGTAAGCCACTGCCTCTGACGGCGGAAGGGATAACTCTGGGCTGTCCACATCTGGTGTTTGCCCACATCGGTACACACAATGGTCCCCTCGTCCGCAAGCTCGCCTATGCGGCGGATAAGCTTCTGCGGCGTCTCGTATCCGCCCTGCACAGGCGCATGCTGCGGAAAGGCGGCCCGCAGTGCCGCAATATACTCCAGCCACTCCGCTCTCCCGTTGGGCTGCACCTTGGGCACAAGCACGTCCAGCACTTCGGCAATATCCCCCAGAATGCCCACAGAGGCAGTGCGAATCTTGTCTATCTCGCTATGGTCTATATCAATATGAATAACCTTGGCCGCAGGGCAGAACTCCTGCACCTTGCCCGTAGCCCGGTCGTCAAAGCGCACTCCTGCGGCAATAATCAGGTCGCACGCCTCCAGCGCCATATTGGTATAGCGCTCCGCGTGCATGCCCAGCATACCTATGGAAAGGGGATGATCGCGGGGAATGGCCCCCAGCCCCATAAGCGTCATGGTCACGGGCATAGAGGCTTTTTCCGCAAGGGCGCGCACCTGCCCGCCCGCACCGGCTGCTATCACGCCTCCGCCCACCCACAGCAGCGGGCGGCGCGCCGCGTTGATCATGGCAGCAGCGGTTTCAATATCCGCGTCAAAGGCCTGCGGGGCAGGGTCTGCCTCACCCGGCTCCGGCCATTGGGCAAAGGCGACTTCCGCTGTCTGTATATCGCGTGGAATGTCCACCAGCACAGGGCCGGGACGTCCGGACGCGGCAAGCCGGAATGCCTCCGGTATCACAGCAAGCAGCTCCTGCGCCGAGCGGACAAGGAAATTATGCTTGGTAATGGCTATGCTCATCCCGTAGGTGTCCACCTCCTGAAAGGCATCCGTGCCCATAAGCGGGCTGGGCACCTGCCCCGTAATGCATACAAGGGGAACGGAATCAAGCTTGGCGTCCGCAATGGCGGTAAAGATATTGGTCGCCCCCGGCCCGGAGGTGGCAAGGCACACCGCAGGCTGCCCGGTCACGCGGGCCATACCCTGCGCGATGAATCCCGCCCCCTGCTCGTGGCGGGCAAGGACATGATGTATGCGTTCACTGCGCGAGAGCGCGTCATACAGGGGCAGGTTTGCCCCTCCCGGTATGCCGGAAACAATCCGTATCCCCTGTCTTTCAAGCAGCCTTATGGTAAGCTCTGCGCCGGTCATCCTGAACATGCAGCATTCCTCCTGCGGACCCTTACTTGCAACCGGCGGGGGGCGGGTCAAACAAAAACCCCCGCCGGAGCCTTAACGCTGGCGGGGGTGAGGTTTCCTTCGTGGGGAGACTGGCCCGTTACATCGCTAAGGCACCGGCATCGCGTGAGACGACGACGTTGACGACGACATTGACGACAACCAATAGAACAACCACAGCCTGCGTCAGGCTGTTCTCTGCAAAGAGTCGGATGTTCTGCATGGTGTCGCGCATGGGCTTCTTCTTTTGGTAAGGAAAATCACTACGTTCAGGGCACAATAGAGGCCTGCGGCCGTTTATGTCAAGCGGGAGCCCGCATTTCATGGGGAACGCAGCGCCTGCATCGGTGAACGGTCAAAAAAAGCCGGTGAACGGTTTTAACCCGGGGCAGAAAGAACTCATAAACGGCTGACATTCTCCCGCCCGGCATGCTATACGGAAGAGTACAGGACAAGCTCAGCTCAGGCTGTGGCCCATGACACAGGGAACCGAATTTCCATAAGGCCACCATACGGTTGCCATCCCGGTGCCATGAAAAAACAAGGCAACGTGTCCGCCACCCTGCTTTCACATGGCGCAGCCTGTCCCGTCCCCTGCATTCAAACCACGCAAACGGAGTTCCTCATGGCAAGACCGGAAGAAATCTACCAGTGCCAGACCACCAACTGCGGATACATCTACAACCCGGACAAAGGTGACCGAAAGGGCAAAGTTCCCGCAGGAACAGCCTTTGCGGACCTGCCGGAATCGTGGCGTTGCCCCATCTGCGGCGGAACCAAAAAATGTTTCCGCCCCCTTGCCGGTCCCGGTTCCACCCGCGAGGTAACCTGCGAAACACCCTGACCCGCCATACCCCCTTTCTTGCTGATACGAATGCAAAAAAGGCGGGCAGGCTGCCAAATGATCAGTCTGCGAAACGAACTGGCTGCCAAGTGAAACGACTGCCAGACAAACGACTGCCAGACAAACAGGCAAGCAGCGATCCGGGGGGTATCCCCCCCTTCGCCCGGAGCACACTCATAACGCATCAGGAGACGCGGCATGGCAACACTCCCACCCCACCCCGCAGGCGCACCCTGCTCCGCAACCGTTTCGCATACGCACTCCGCAGCCCCATCCCCCCTTGCCTGTAACCATGCCGATGCGGAATCGCCCAAACATCCGTCCGAACACAGTGCCGCACCGGAAGATATCTCCAGACGCACATTCCTGCGTATGGCAGCAGCGGGAAGCCTGCTCCTGCTGTCCCCCGTCCGCCTTCTGGCACAGACAGGCCACGCCGCGCACGCATCACACCCCGCACAAACCGTCCGCAGCAGCCTGCATGCCCCCGTGAACAACATCCCGAAGGTGCTGACGGTGAAGGAAGCAGGAATCCGGGCACAAGGGCTGCCCCCGCTTGTTTACGAAGCACAGACAGAGCACGGAGCCGTGCATAACCCCACCTTTGTGGTCCGCCGGGGCGAACGGTTCGCCCTGCGCATGGAAAACACCCTGCAGGAACCCACCATCATTCACTGGCACGGAGTGGAATGCGATTGGCGGCAGGCCGGACACCCGCGCTACGAGGCGGGGCCGGGGCAGACGTACAACTACGATTTTCCCGTCACCAACAGGGCGGCAACGCTCTGGTATCACCCTCATCCCCACGGCATCACAGGAAAACAGGCGCATCAGGGGCTTGCAGGATTCTTCATCGTGCGCGATGCGCAAGAAGAATCCTTTGCAGAACGGCTCGGTGTGCGGCTTGGCGTCTCAGACCTGCCTGTCGCCATACACGACAGGCGGCTGGACCCATCCGGCCAGCCGGTATACGCCCCTACCCCCGGGGACTTCCAGATGGGCTGGCTGGGAAACGCCGTGTTCTGCAATAATGAACGCCATGCCCGTTTTTCCGTACCGGCGGGATACGTCCGCCTGCGCCTGCTCAACGCCTGCAACGCCCGCCTGCTTAAGCTCGGCGTTATGGCACACGATGCACCGCTGCCGTTCACCGTCATTGCTGCCGACGGCGGTTTTCTCACCGCCCCCGTTTCCGCAAAGGCTGTATTCATGGCTCCCGGTGAGCGGGCAGAAATTCTGCTGGACCTGCGCAGATTCGCTCCGGAAACAGCTGTCAGCATCGTCAACCTCCCGTTCGATCCCATGCACAATGAACATGAAGGGCACGGAGCCGCCGGGCATGACGGGCAT
>CAYRLL010000050.1:0-21155 GCA_964425115.1 uncultured Desulfovibrio sp.
AAACCCTTGTTACCTTAGCCTGTTAGATTTGGCAGCTTAGCCGGACAACAATGATTTGCGCCCCAAGCCTAGCCATAGCGTCCCCAAAGAATGTTATCCTGTTCACCTCCTATCATCAGGGAGACCGATGGAACGACAGTGTTGTTCAAGGTGTCCGTGAGGCCTTAGGAGCGTTTGGAGCCGTGAACTTGTCCATAGAGAACTTGGACATGCGCCGGCATACTGATCCCAATTACCCCCTTCTGATCGCTGAATATATCCGGGACAAGTACCGAGGCAGTACGCAGGATTTGATTATGGTCTCAGATGACCCAGCTTTGGACTTCCTGCTTGCTGTTCGGAAAGATCTGTTTCCAGATTTACCATTGGTGTTCTGTGGCATCAACGACTTCAGCCCGGAGCGCATCCAAGGGCAATCCAATATCACCGGAGTCAACGAGACTCTGAGTTTGGAAGCCACACTGGAACTGGCCCTGAGGTTATTTCCTCAGACGACCCAAATCATGGCCGTGGTCAGCGACATCGAAGCAACGGGTCGCAGCAACTTAGCGAACTACAGGGCAGTGGCTGCTCGCATGAAAGGCCGGGTGCAGTTCGGTGAATTGCTGAATATGACCAGTGCCAATGCTCCAGACATTCTGAAGAGGTTGCCTGAAGACAGCCTAGTCTTGCGTTTGATCAACCTCATCAATCCAAAAGGTGGGTTTCTGTCTATACCTGATAGTATTCAGATTCTATCTGCTCATGCTCCAGTCCCGATTTTTACAGCTTGGTCCTTCGATTTGGGTACTGGCGCATTGGGCGGTTACGTCTCTTCCGGCCATGATCAAGGTAGAGCGGCGGGCAACTTGGCGGTCCGCATTCTGGAGGGTGAAGAGGCGGGGTTGATTCCCGTGACCATGGAAAGTCCAAATGTGTCTATGTTTGACTATGAAGTAATGAAGCGCTTCAGGATTAAGGAGTCTGATCTGCCCAAGGAGAGCATCGTTCTTAACCGCGAGTTGTCGGGGTGGGAGCAGTACTGGCCTTGGGTACTTGGTATTGTGGTGATCGGGGCGGTGCAGGCTTTCTTGATTTTAGCTCTGTTTATTCGTGGAAAGAAGCTGCGTTTTGCCAATATTGAGGCGTGCGAAAACCTTCAACGTTTCCATGCGCTATTCACCGCCGTAAGCGATCCTGTGCTGGTGGCCGACAGAGGTACGGGCACGATAGTGGAGTGCAACGAGGCTGCGGAACATTTTTTTGGGCGTAGCAGGGAGCAACTTATCGGAAGACCGCAAAGCGAACTGCACCCGCCGGATACCCCTCAAATTCAGGGAGTGACCGAAGATTTTAAACGAGTGTCGATTGATCCAAGGCATAGAGAAGAAGTAAGACTTTTGACCGCTGGCAGAGAAATACGCTATGTGGAACTCACTGCCAAGACATTTGAAATCGGGACAAACATGCTCATCCTGGGTGTGTTCCGTGACATCACCGAGCGTAAGCGGACGGATGTCTATCGCGATTTGGGTCGGGACATTCTGCATGTACTCAACAAGCCAGGTGACCTTCGCGAGTCCATCAAGCGCATGCTTAGTTTATTGAAGACTCAAACCGGGGCAGATGCCGTGGGTCTGCGTCTGAAAGATGGCGAGGATTTTCCGTATTTCGCTCAAGAAGGCTTTTCCAAGGACTTTCTCCTGACCGAAAACTCGCTGCTCGAACGTGGAAAGGATGGCGGCGTGTGCCGGGATAAGGACGGCAACGTCAAGCTGGAATGTACCTGCGGTTTGGTCATCTCCGGAAAGACAGACTCTTCCAATCCGCTTTTTACTCAAGGAGGGAGCTGTTGGACAAATGACTCCTCCCTCTTGCTCGACCTGCCATCCGATCAAGATCCCCGGCAGCATCCCCGGAACCAGTGTATTCACATGAACTATGCCTCCGTGGCCTTGATACCGATTCGCATCAATGATCAAATTGCGGGACTGATCCAGATTAATGATAAGCGCAAAGGTTTTTTTACACTCGGGGTTGTTGAGATTTTGGAAAGCATCGCCGCACATGTCGGATCAGCCTTGATGCGCAAGCGGGCTGAAGAAGCCCTGCGCGAGAGCGAAGCCCGTTATCGAAACCTGTTCGAGACCGCGCCTATTGGCATTTTCCAGACCACTCCTGAAGGCAGATTTCTCTTGGTCAACCCCGAATACGCTCGCATTGCTGGCTTCGAAAGTCCGTCAGAGATGATAGAACAGACCACAGACATTGCCGCTCAGATGTACATGCGCCCTGATGAGCGCAAAGACTATATGCAGCAACTGGCGCACGATGGGCAGGTTGCGGACTATGAGATGGAACTGCGGTGCAAAGACGGAGGATCCTTCTGGGCCTCCATGCATACCAAGGTGTTGCTTGATGAACATGGTGATGCTTTTTATTCGGGCTTCTTTGTGAACATCACGGAACGCAAGCGTATTGAGTTGGCTCTATTAGAAGCGAAGGAGGCGGCCAACCGAGCCAAATCCGAATTTTTAGCCAATATGAGCCATGAAATCCGTACCCCACTTAATGGCGTTCTGGGAATGCTTCAGCTCATGAAGACCACCACTCTAAGCAAAGATCAGGAAGAGTATGCGGAGATGGCCATGTTGTCGGGGCAGCGTCTGACCCAGTTGTTATCCGACATCCTCGACTTATCACGGATAGAGGCAGGCAAGCTGATATTCCAAGAGGAATCCTTCCGGCTTTCCGAGGTGATCTGTTCGGTGGAGCAGATGTTCCTCCCTGTTTCCCGACAGAGTGGCATCGCCTTGCGCTGTCATGTGGATGCGAGGATTCCCGACCAACTGCTCGGTGATGCACTGCGTTTGCAGCAGGTTCTGAACAATCTTGTAGGAAACGCCTTCAAGTTCACGACGGCCGGGAGCATCAAGTTGGAGGCGTTTCCATTACCCACAGCTAACGCAAGCAAACGCCGAATTCTTTTTTCTGTCTCCGACACTGGCTGTGGGATCCCCGATGACAAACTGAACCAACTTTTCGAGCCGTTCACACAAGCCAGTGAAGGGATCACCCGCAACCACCAAGGGGCTGGGCTGGGGCTTGCCATCTGCAAACAACTGGTAGGTCTCATGGGGGGAAGTATTACCGTGGACAGTACTGTCGGCCAGGGGACATCGGTTTATTTCTGTGCGACATTTGGACTGGCAAAGGTTACCACTTCGGCTCCCCAGTCTCTCGGCTGCAACACCGAGCAGTTCGGAATGATCTTGAATATTCTCTTGGTAGAAGACGACAAAGTGAACAGAATGACGATCGAGAGACAGTTGAAACAGGCTGGTTGGGCAGTTGTTGCTGTGGAGAACGGCAATGAGGCGTTGGAGGCCCTGCGTCAGAGAGAGTTTGATGTGGTCCTAATGGATGTGCAGATGCCTGTAATGGATGGTGTCGAGGCCACGCAGGCCATCAGAGCCGGCAAGGCGGGAATAAAACACGCAGATGTTCCTATTATCGCGGTCACAGCCTATGCTATGGCTGGTGACCGGGAGCGGCTCCTGACCGCTGGCATGGACGACTATGTAGCCAAGCCCGTGCAGGTGGAAGAACTCAAGAGGGCGCTGGCGCGGGTGATAGGGAAGAACTGCCAAGGGCGTATGTCCTCAACAATTTGTTGACACTCAGATATTGTAGTCACGAGATTGAAGCCCACAAGAATAAATCTAATATGGATAGCTTACGAGAGAACCTCGCCATCAGGAGAGTAGGCCGCCAGCAAGAAGTATTTCCAGAAAACAAAACCCCGGTACCGATGAGGACCGGGGTTTTTCGTCCTGAAACAATCAAACCGATGACCGTAACATGATATGCGCCACCGTCTCAATCTCCAGATGCAGGTCCGCTATGGTCTCATTCAGCATCTGTGTATCAAGCCCAAGAGCGGTCCATGACAGACCGGAAATTTTGGGAACATAGTAGTCCCCACTGGCATAGTAGCCCAGCGCCTTGGCCATGGCGTCCGCTAGGTGGATGACATGATGGTCGTCATACGGATTGCCGGGCTCGTCCTCCGGCGTGTGGTGTAACCTGATGGCGGAGGTAGTGGCTTCGCTCAAGTTCCACATTTCCAGAATGCGCGCCCCTATGTCCACATGGCTGAAGCCGAATACGGCAAGCTCCGCCTGATGCAGGGAAATGCCGCGCGAAACGGCGTAATTGTATACCGTCTCTGTCTCATCAGGGAAGGCGCCCAGCATGAAAAGTCGGCCAATGTCATGGAGCAGGCCGTCCACGAAGTAGCGTTCCGGTTCAGGCTTGTTGCACTGCTCCGCAAAGCGCTTGGCAATGGAAGCACAGGCGATGCTGTGCAACCAGAATTCCTCCATGGCACTACCGGTCTTCTGCTTATTGAAATTGCTGATGAGAGTAGCCCCTATGGCAAGGCTGGTGAGAGGCCGCAGACCGATGATGGCAACTGCCCGCGATATCGTTTCAATCCTGTTCACAAGCCCATACAACGGGCTGTTCACCAGCCTGAGCAGGGACGCGGTCAGCTTCACATCGTTGCTGATGATTTTGGCGATGTCTTCTACAGAAGCCTTAGGCGAATTGATGGCCTCCTGCAACTGTACCACAAGTTGCGGTAGAGAAACGAGATTGATGCGGTGCCTGAGAAGCTCCTCCATGGAAAAGACCTTGCCGAAATGTGGTGCGGGCTGGCGCTCTGATGGGAGAGTCAAGGGGGGCGAATCACCGCTCTCTATGCCCTGTGCTATGCGTTCCAGAAGTTCGCTGTATGCAAAGCGCACCAACTGAGCCACGAACGGGTGGTCGTGATTGGTGAAGCGAAAGCGCATCCGCAGCGTGGCCTTGGCCTTTTCCCGCGCTTCCGGGTCAATGGATTCAAGCTCTTCGTTTGATATCATTCCGGGTACCGATGCGGGCACTACTTCGCGCGCATCCATTCTATGGTTTTCGTAAGTCCGTGCCGGAAAGGCACGGGGGGTGAAAACGTGGTTGTCTGTGCGAACTTGGTTACGTCTGCCTGCGAGTGCAGGTGGCGTGGGGGGGGGCTGGGCTCCGGCTTACGCAACGGTCTGCTGCGCTAGTTCGTTGATGGAAAGGCGCGAGCCGATGTCCACATTATAAATGCCGGACATGAGGGCAACCTTTCCGGTTACCGGATTGGGGATAAGACCAGCCACCAGCAGGTAGGCCCGCACCACATCGGAAACGTAGATAAAGTCGCGCGTCTAACACGGCGCAGCCGGTGACAAGGCAGGCGGCCCTTCTGGTAATACGCATGTTCCCCCCCTAGCCGATGGGTTGCCTGGCAAAGGTGATGTATTCAAGGTTGCGGATGTTCCAGTCCAGTATCCAGTATGCGGCGAACAGCGCCGTGAAACAGGCATAGCAGTAACCGTATCCGTAGAAAGCGACGTCCATGCGGGTCGAAAGCCAACTGAAGATGCCGTTGGTGACTAGAAACAGGGCGGATACGATGAGAACATCCCTTCGCAGATCAAAGTAAAACAATATGATGATAACAACAGAGAGCAGCACCTGCAAGAAGGCACCCACAAGGGCCACGCGGTAGATAGGGATCTGGATGGGGGTCATTTGGGCAAGGGCAATGATCTCCGGCGCAAAGGCGATGCACAGGCAGGTTATGGCCCCCTGGATGATGAGTATTTCACGTAGGGAAGCGTGCAGCGATTCCACGAGCCTACCTTTTTCTTCCAGAATGGTTCCTAGCGGCAGGTTGTCCATGACCTTGGCGTAGTATAATCTGTAATGGTCGTAGAAAGATGTTTCCACCTTCATCAAAAAGATGGCCAGCGTGGGCACGATGGTGAGGTAAGCAAAGAATATGGGACCTTCGTAAAAATCATGCGTCCGGAAGTGGGGAACGATTGTTCTAGCGTCCGGAGCCAGCCAGAATACAATTTTGTCTATCCATATTGCCAGATTGTATATCACGCCGACCAGCGCCAGTTCCCAGTACTTGCGGAAATAGGTGAAGAGGCGCGCATCCCAGATGGAGCTGGTGGGAAATTCAGCGATAAGGCGTGCCACAAGCCAGAAGAAGATCACCGCCTGCCCGGCGAGGTAGCCCAGCATGTGGCCTTCAGCTCCGAGGTTCAGGCTGAGCAGCAGGGCCCCGCCAATGCTGATGAAGGTACCTGCGGCAAAGGCGATGACAATGTGAATATAGTCCTTCACTGCGGAAATGAAGATCATGGCCAGCCAGATGAGGCAAACCACGATGAAAAGCATGACCGCGAGCAATGTGTATATGGCCGATATCTCGAACTGCCAGTAAGCAAAGGCTGCAAGGGGCGTACCTGTGACAAGCACGACGGCGGATGTGGTCCAGAAGGCGCGCATGGAGGATTCCAGATTGCCCAAATAGAATTCGTCCGCAAGATAACGGGTGGCCACAAGCTGGAAAAAGCCCACGTACACCAGTGAGAACGCGTAGGTGTAGATAATGGTGGATCGGAAAATCTCGTGGTCAATGTTGGAGAGGGTCCGCTCCCTGAACAGCCCGAGCACGGAGAGCGTGAAAATGCTCATGAGCCACGGGCCTGAGGATATGAGTGCGGCGTACAGATAGGCCCCAAGCTCGTCCAGGTAGGAGCCCTTGCCCAGAATGCGGCGCAGTTCAAATCCTATACCTGCCATGTGCCCTCCTCGTCGTCATCGTGACCGGTGCCTCCCGGCCCGTGCCACTGAGGTATTTCCATCAGCTCCTTATACAGGGCGTCGTAGCGCGCGTTCAGCGATGCCTCACTGTAATAACGGGCGATGCGTTCCCTGCCCGCGCGGGTCATGCGTTTGCGCAAGGGGTAGTTGGTGAGGATGCCGAGCATTCCGGCGGCTGTGTCCGCCGGGTTTGCAACGCGCGTGATCACGCCGGAAGGTCCGAGTGCCTTGTCTTCCGGCAGGCGGCCCTCAAGCAGTTCGCGGCATGCTCCCACATCGGAGGCTACAACGGGAATGCCGGCGCAGTTTGCTTCCATGACCACCAGCGGCTGCGCCTCGCTTATGGAGGTGAGCACCACCATGTCCAGCTTAGGATAGTATTCGCGTACGTTGATGCGACCGAGGAACAATATTTTGTCCTGCATTTGCAGTATCTTGACCAGGTCAATGCACTCTTCGTAATACTCCTCGTCTTCTTCCGTGGGGCCCATAATCCAGAACTGCACGTTGGCAAACTTGAGCGAAACGGCTTTGCATGCGCGGATGAAGGTCTTCACATCTTTGATAGGTACGACGCGGCCCACAAATCCGACGATGAAGCTGTCCTGCTCCTCTGGAGGATAGTCTGCAGGCTTCAGGTTCTGGAATCCTTCCAGATCGATGCCGTTGGGTATGACCTCGGTGCGCCATTGGTCGGCCCCGTCCTTGATTTGCATCTGGCGGTTACCTTCGTACAGGGTGACAATACGTTCCGCATAGCGGTAGGTGATGCGCCCGAGCGTATAAAATAACCTGACCCAGAGCTGCTGGTACAGGCCCAGATCCTTGCTTATACGCATGCGGTCTTCATCGTTCTGCTGTAGAGCCTCGGACTGGGCGATTTCTATCTTGCGCTCCTTTGTGTAGATGCCGTGCTCGGTCAGCAGGAGCGGGCGTCCGGTGCGGATGCGTGCCACGGTGCCGATAAGGCCCGCATAGCCGGTGGAGATGGCATGGTAGGCTTTGGCTTCCGGCAGGCGCACACCCATGGCTTTGAACATAGGCAGGTGCGTGAACCGGAACGTCCAGAAATAGTTCATGAACGGGGCATCGGGCACGCGTTCCTGTATCTGCTCAATAAGCAGGTCCCATGCGGGTTTGCCGTGCATAAGGTCCCACAGAGGATAGCGTCCCTGCCGGAAGGCATCTATCATAGTAACGAGGTCGTTATGGGACAATGATGCCAGCCCCTTGTGAAAGGCGCGAATTTCCTCAACATGCCTGCTGCTGAAGCGGCGGAACAGGGAGCGGCGGGGCTTGTCCACATCGTGGATATAGAGCACCTCCGGAGGGATGAAGTTGGGAGGCAACTCGTATTTATAGGGATGCGGTTCCCGCGCTGAGGGCAGAATACACACCGCTGTGAAGGTGAGGTGCGGCAACCCCTTAATGATATTGTGAACCCATGAGGACACCCCTCCCGCCACAAAGGGGTATGATCCCTCCAGTATCAGGCAGATGTCTGCGCTCATGCCGTTGCCCCCGGCATGTCGCATGCCCTGGTTCGTGCTTGCAGGGCGTGCGGGGCTGTGGTCCCATCCGTGGTGTGTTGAGCCCAGAACACATACAGTGCGCGGCTGAACTCGTCCGCTTCGTCCGCTTCTGGCATGGCAGAGCGCATTATCGCCATCTCGCGGGAAAGGCGAACCCAGTCGCGTTGCTCGAAAAAGGCCCAGCAGCGTCCAAGCCTGCCTGCCAGACGGGTATCGGGGTAGTCCAGTGCTGTGGTGAACATGCGCAGGGCCGACTCGTAGTCCTTGAGTTCAAGGCTGACATGACCAAGCTCCACACAAGCCATATGGTCTCGCCGCTCAATGGACATGTAGCGCAGATACTGCTTGCGTGATTCCGCAAGGTAATAGGAGCGCATGGTGTCTTCCGGCAGGCCGCTGCGCGCGTATTCCCGGCAGGCTTCAGCAAAGGCCCGCACCAGTGCGGCATCGCCCGATGCGGCAAGCTCTTCGGCCTTATCCAACCGCTCCACGGCATCCTCTTCCAGTTTTGTCAGGGCCGTGTGGGCGAAAAAGCGCACCTCGGCGGAGGCATCGGATAAGCTCTCCTTCAGCAGTGTGACGGCGCGCGGGCTTTTCATGCGTTTCAGCAGCATGATGGCACCGCGTTTCAGGTCGTCGTCCGAGCCGAGTAGGATGTCCACAATGGGTTGAGTGGCCAGTTCTTCGCGCAGCATGTCGTCCATGGTGCGTGTGATGGTGCCAGCATCCAAATGGGTGAGGTGCATTTTTTCCTGTTCGAATTCGTGCGCAAGGCCCTTGGGGCGGACGAGGAGCTTGGTCAGGTTCACGGTCAGGAACATGCCGGAAATGCCCACTACGGGCAGGAACAGGGTGATAAGGCCGGTAAGCTTGGGCAGGTACCAGCCCGCTGAGGGAAACCGCGCGGGGCGGTAGCGGTAGAGCAGCGGTACGGCGGCGGCCAACAGGTGCAGCGCGGTTGCCTGCAGCCATTGCTGCTGCCCAGCGGGGCGGGGCGGGGATAACAGCAGGTACAGGCCGCCCGCTTCCAGCAGCAGGGAGGCGGCGAACATGCACTGCAGATAGATGACCGCCTTGAGATGCGGTGCGACCCTACGCGGAGGTGACTGTGTCATGGATATCCTCCGTCATGGCGGCGAGCAGTTCCTCCATGTCGTTCATCTCGGGCGTGAGCGCGGCTACTCCTACATGCAGCGACATGAGGTGGGCATCCAGTTCAAAGCTCATGATCACAAGGGCCTGATATGCGCGGGCAATGTTGTTCACCACCACGCGCGCGCCCTGCATGGGGGTGGTGGGCAGCAGTATTACAAATGCGCCTGGGGTTTCGTGCAGAAAGACAAGGTCTATGTTGCGCAGGTGTGACTGGATGACCGAGGCAAAGGCGATGCGCGTGGCTTGCTGTTCTTCGGGCAGGCGTTCCTGAAAACCGGGAATCTCCAGATAGATGACAGAAAGTTCTAGGCCGTAGCGTTTGGCGCGGGCGAACTCCTCTCCCAGCCTGCGGCGCAGGTACCGCGCATTGTACACGTCCGCAATATCATCGGTGATGAGTTTCTCGCGAGTGTTTTTATGCAGCAGGGCGTTTTCAAGGCTGGAGCCGCACCAGTCGGAAATGAGCTCCACCATGCGGATGGAGGTGGGGTTGAATTTGAGAAAGGGCATGCGTTCCACAACCAGCACGCCCATGGCTTCCATGCCGCTGGAGGTGAGCACTGGGGTCGCAATGAGTATACCCGTGGTCTGCTGTTCCCTGCGAAGGGCGGCATCCAGCGTGTGTGTCCGCCGTTCACGGTATACGGACCAGAGCGGTTCCGATTCCAGCGCGATGGTGGCGCGTGGCTTGGGCGAGACGGTTCGTTTGGAGGCCTTGAGCTGAAAGACGTTGTTCTCCAGCATGTAGATGGAGCATTCCTCCACGCCAAGATACTGACGCAGCAGGTCCAGTATGGCCATGTAGATGGATTCCGAATCCAGCGTGCGCAGGGCTTGCGCTGCCTCGTAGATGGTGGAGAGGGTATGCTCCTGCGAGAAGATGCGAGTATCCATCTCCACCTTGGCCTGTTCCAGTGCCCGCAGTTCCTTTTGCTGGGTCTCGCAAACGGTCATGTTGTCCCGCAGCTTGGTAAGCGTGGCAGTGTGTTCTCTAATATGTCCCTGACGGATTTCTCCAAGAGCCATGCCGGTGGTCCAGAACAGCAGGGGGGTGCCCCACAGTTCCATGGAGCGCAGCTCCAGCAGTGAGATGTCCGGAATGGTGGCGGCTCGGAAGAGAAGGAACAGCAGACCGGAACTCAACCCCGCAAGGAATCCCGGCAAGAAACCGTAGCGGACGGAGATGAGCAGCACCACGATCCAGTAGGGATGCGGCTGCACGTTCAGGAATCCCACATCGTTGCGGAACAGCAGCATGTTGAGCACGGTGATGAGCATGAGGCCGAGGATGATCTCCACGAGAAAGGTCAGCCTGCCCTTGCTGGGATTGAGACGAGTGACTGCCATGCTTTCCTAGAAATGGTAGATGATGGACGTGGTGAAGGCCTTGGATTCGCCGCCTCCGGGCTGTCCCGTGTCATTGTTGTATTCCGCGCCGATATCAAGATCCAGCCGCTGGCCGAGGCGCAGCCGTACCCCGCCCCCCGTGCCCAGCAGGGGAGAGAGGCGGAACACATCGTACCCGGCGGAACCGAATGTCCTGAGCGCGATGTACTCGTTGTACCAGTGCAGCATCTCCACACGCAGGGTGTGGATGTCTTCCTTGTCCACAAGGTCCACGGGTCTTTCACCCGGATTGTTCTGGCGGTAGTTCATGCGCGTGCGCGTGAAGATGTAGCTGGCAGTCACGTCCGGCATGAAGTGCAGTCGGCGGGTGAGTGCCAACTCCTCACGCTCCTGCCATGCGTAGCCGGAAAGCCCCTCCAGCGAGTAGCGCTGCGCCCCTGCGGACGCCGCAAGGTACCAGTTGTCGGTGAGCGGTTTTTCCAAGGTCAGGGTGAAGGTGTCTGTTGTGCCGTCGCGGCTAGCGGCATCCAGTGTGGTGTACCATGGCGCCTCAAGTTGCGTATTCAGGCGTACCAGACCGCTGACATTGAGCCGGTGCTCCAAGGAAAGGCTGGGGGCAACGCCTTCGCCGACACCTTCATAATACTGGATGCCCGCACCGAGCAGCCAGCGGCGGCTGGGCTCATAGGTAACGCCCGCCTCGTGCAGACGCAGTTCGCGGGCAATGCTTGCGGTGCCGTCTTCATCGCTGCGCCTGTCCAGACGGCTGCGGGTATGAGCGACATGCGCCCGCCACATCGAGGACAGTTGCTGGCTGTAGTCCACCGTGAACGTGTTTATGGAAACATCGCCCGCCTGTACTTCCGAACGATAGTCCGCGGCAAGTTGCGGCCCGCGTTCTCGCAGAATGGTCTGTATGTTTTCCGCCGCGTTTTCATCGTCAGGGTTGGCATCGTACACGGCGCTGAAAAGGCGAAGTGCTTTCTCCCAGTCTCCGGCGTTACGCCGTGCATAGGCGTAGTCCATGATCGCCCAGGTGTCCTCCGGCGCGTGCTCCATGAGCTGTTCCAGCCATGGAAAGCTGGCCTCGTAGTTGCCAGTTTCCTCTGCCATGGTAAGATGCAGGCGTGCCGTCTGCCGGATCGCGCTGATGCTGTGCGGCATTGCGGCGCGCCATGCCACCAGTTCCGCATCCGCTTCGGCCCAGCGCCTGCCATCCATTAGCGTTTCGGTGTACCCTTCCAGAATGGTTTCGTCCTGGCCGTGACGCAGCAGCAACTGGCGGTACACCTCGCGAGCTCCCTCAAGGTCGCCCTGCCGGTAGAGGCTGCGGGCAAGGATGATTTCGGCTTGCTTTGTATCCAAGGTGAAGGGGGTGGCTGCCTCTGCCTCGGGCGTCTTTCCGGTGCTTTCCTCCGTAATGCCCAGCGGGGAGCGTTCATCGGGATTCCGGCGAAGCGGGACTTCAGCGAGTGCGGGGGTGCCGTTTCCGACATTACTCGCAGGCCGGGGAAGGGCCATTTGCGGGGAGAGTGTCATTGCGGATTTCACCATGCGTTCCGGCGCAGGGGCGATGTCGGTGTTCGTGACCAATGTATCGGGATGGGTGATGTCAGTTACCGCGTCCGATCCTGAAGCTGGGGAGGAAATCGTGCCGGGGGCCGGTTCGGATGCTGTAGCGATGTCCGCAGCGTCCGCTGTGGCAGCTGGCGTGGCGGGGTCGGTGTCCGGGGCGACAGGGGGGGGGATCAGCTCGCTGTTGCGCAGCCCCTCTCCGGAAACGCGCCGCGTGGCGTGCAGGGCCGCATCCATGCTGCGGATGAGGCACCGGGTGCCCGTTTCGGCCGTGAAGGTGTCTGCAATCCGCCGGGCATCTTCCCTGTTGTCCGTGTGGGCAATTTCCACCACATACCACAGGGTCCCGGCATCATCGAACAGCATTAGCATACCCGCATCAGGCATGCCCGCTGCGTGGAGTCGCCGCACGGCATCTACGGCACCGGTGGCCTTGCGCGACGAACTGGCGCGCACGGACCAGAGCGTGGTGGCCTCTGCCCGGACCGCGTTCGGGGTTTCTTCCGCCACGGAATGCAGCGGAGCCCCCACCCCCTGCAGGGTGGCGGTCAGGATGAGAAGAAGTATGGCGATGCGGCGTGTCATTTGTGTCATACGTGGCGTGCGGTTGGTGCAAGTTTGAAAACGGTCTTCCTATTAGTTCGTTGCGGAGTCCAGAGCGTTTTTGCGGTCCTGTCGCTTCCGGAGGGCGGCATCTGGAGCGGGAGGAGAGCGCAGCTTTTCCTTGAGCAATCGTGTTGCCTCGCGGTATTCCCGTTGGGCCGGACCTTCCTTGCCGAGGATGGTGTACAGTTCCGCCAGACGGAAGTGGGCGTCGCCGTCGCCGGGATAACGCCTGATGTACTCTCTGAAAAAGTCGATGGCGGAACGGACGTTGCTGTTTTCCGCATGCACGAGTGCCGACCCCTTGAGTGCCGTTGCATCATCCGGTTTACTCTCAAGAACTTTGCTGAAAAGCGCAAGCGCCGGGGCAGAATGCTCCGCAAAAAACGCCTCCGCACCCAGCCGGGCCACAAAGGCCGGGTCATCGCCATAGGCGTTGCCCAGTTTGGGATACAGGGCTGCTGCTTTGGCGCGCTGCTCCGCCGCGTTGTATAGCTGCGTGATGAGAATGGCTCTCTCCTTGGGCAGCGGGTCCTTGTTCAGTAGGGGGCCGAACAGGGCGAGCGCCTCTCTGGCCTTGCCCGTGTTGCCGTATGCTTCCGCCAGCAGGATGCGGTCGTTCTCTTCCAGCGAGGCCGTTCCGAGCCGCTCGAATGCCTGCACGGCCCGACTGTAGCGCCCGGAGTATGCGGCGTTTCGGGCAAACTCAAGCATGGCGGGCCTGTTATCGGGACGCAGGGCAAGGGCCTTTTCAAAGTAGACAAAGGCTTTTTCCACGTTTCCGGCTGCTGCCCATGCGCTGCCTGCGGCAAAGGCCGGATCGAAGGCTGCGGGAGAGTTGTCCGCAATCCGTGACCACAGGTCTGCGGATATGCTGTAGCGTCCTGTGTTGAAGGCAAGTCGGGCCACCTTTTCCCGTAAATCGGAGTCATGTGGGCTCGCCTTGTGAACCTGATACCACAGCCGGAAGGCCTGTTCCGAAAGGCCCGCGTTCTCCGCAATGGCAGCCCATTTGCGGATGAGGTTCACGTTGCTGCCGGAGCGCATGAAGCGTTCCAGCAGCGCCTCGAACGCCGCCCCCTCGCCTCCTGCCGCCAGTGCCTGCGCCGAGGCGAGGGCGATTTCCTCGTCCTCGGGGCGCAGCTTGCCGGCCAGCATGAGAGCTTTGCGGAATCGTTCATCATCACCCGTATAGGAGGCCACCTCTACCATACGCAGGGTTAAAGCCCTGTCCCCTCGTGAGAGACGGGCGGCCTTTTCAGCATACGGTAGGGACTTGAGCGGCGATTCCAGCCACAGATACACCTCGGTTATCCGGTCCATGACCGTGGCGGAGGCCGGGTGCAGGGAGTGGGCAATGTCCGCCGCTTCATCAACGAGTGCCGTTGATGCGGTGAATCCCGCTGTTTCCAGCATTGCCAGCGCGTCCGCAGTGTTGCGGCTTATGCGGGCAAGCCTCTTGAGCAGGGTGAACGCCTCGCCCGGCCGTTCCGTGGCGAGCAGGGCATCCGAGCCCTGCCGCAGAAAATCGATGTTCTCCGGTTCATGCCTGAGGGCAAAGTCAACGGCGTCCAGTATGGTGGGCGCATCGCCGGTGAACTGCGCGATCTCCATGAGGCGCAGCAGTTGTGCGTGGTCCGGGGTGCCATCCTTCAGAATATCCCGCAGCAGCGTGTAAGCCTTGCCCGTCTGGTCCAGCGCCAGATGCAGCTCAATGCGGGATTCAAGAATGTCTTTTCTGTCCGTGGGATAGGATTCGGCCTTTTCCAGCACCACCCGCATCACCTCCGGCTCGCCGGAGAACAGTGCCGCCGTGAGCATGCGTCCGAGCACGCGGAAGGTGTCTACGGCGGATTGGAGCAGCGCATCGAACATCTCGATGGCCTTGGCGATCTTGTTGCCCTCCAGGTACACCTCCGCCAATTGTTCCGTATACTCCCGGTTTTCCGGCGCGCTACGGGTGAGGGCTTCCAGCGCGAATTCAACGGTTTCCAGATCGTCAGCATTCCGTGCCGCGCTGCTCAACGCAACCAGCACCGCCTCGTTGCCCGGAACCTGCCTGTGCACCTGCCGCAGGTAGGCTACGGCTTCTCCAAGCAGGTTGTTCCACTGCATGATGGTGGCGAAATGCAGGCGTATGTCCACGCCGCCGCGTCGGGAATCCATGGCCTGCGCGAAGACAGCACCTTTCGGCAGATGGCCTGTTTTAAGGTAGTCTTCAAGGCAGTAGGTGGCATACTGTTTCTCGTCAACCTGCTCGCCTTCCTGCACGGCTGCGGCGAACTGGTCGCCGATGATGAACAGTTGCTGCATGAGCAGATCACGCAGCGGGGTATATTCCCCGGCAAGGCGTTGCTGTGCCAGTGCGGTGAGTTCGCTGCGCAGCACCACGAGCAGGGGTATGCCGCGCAGGGGTTCCGCATAGGCATCCTGCATCAGCAGGCGCGCCAGTGCGTGGCTTTCCCTGTCGGGCATGCCAAAATAGCGGTAGTGCGAAACAAGGGTGCGCAGCACATCGGTGCGGTCCGGTGCGGAGGCCGCAATCTCCTCGTAGATGGGCAGGGCATCGCGCGGGCGCATGTCCCATTCCAGATACCGGGCAAGGCGGGTGAGCATGTCCACGTTGCGCGGCTTGAGTTCCCGGGCCCGTATGAGCATGTCTATGGCGCGCTCCGGCCTGCCCAAAAGGTGATAAATCTCTGAGGCGGTTATGTGCAGGGCATAGTCGTCCGTCCGCTCCGGCAGCACCTTTTCCAGAATATCCCAGGCCCGCTGGATGCTGCCGCTGTCGAGATACAGCTGCGCCATGTCCCGCTGGCTGGGATAGATGAGCAGCGTCAGCAGAAGCATGGACGCGAAAAAGGTGAGCACATAGAGCGGATGAATCCTCACTTCAGGTGTATCCCCAGCGTGCCCGAGCGCACGGGGCCAATGGTGAGCGTGCCTGTGAGAGAAGTTATGAGGCTGCGCGCCGTGCCGTTGTGTGCCACAATTGCCGCCCTTCCTGCGGGCAGTCCCGCAAGGGTGACTGTTCCGTTGCCAAACCCCTCGTACCGCAAGCGGATGGTGTCTGCGCTATGCGAAAAGTCGTCCACCCAGCCCGTGGCACTTTGCAGATAGGGCTGTCTGTTGTCCGGAGAGGTGGCACGCACGATGCGCGCCTGACCTGCGCCGCGTTTCAGGTGGACGAACAGGCCCTGCGGCTGCACCTCGTACCCGAGCACGTTGGTGCAGCGGGTAAGGTCGGGCAGGGTTGAGGTGTCCTCATAGCGCACGCTGAGGCAGGTGCCGTAACCGGAAATCACATCTGCCGCGCCATCGCGTTCGACAGTTGCCTGCGTGAAATCCATGACCATGGGAATGTAGGCGGAGGTGAACACTTTTGCGACATCTTGTGTGGCTATCCATGCGTACACATCCTTCACCGCTTGAAGCGAGGCATCGTACTCCGCGCTGTAAAAGTGGTAGTAGGCGTCAATGGGCATGAGCCTGCGAGGCGAGCCAGTACGTTCCATGGTGCGGGTGATGTAGCGGTAGGCGTGGTACGGGCCCGTCCACAGATTAGTCAGTATGTTTTCGTTGGCCTGTCCCGTGAAGACCTGCACATACGGCCCCACGAACTTGAACAGGGGGGATACACCGGTCAGCGAGTCGTTGTGCTGGTCGTATATGGTGTCGCCGCCGTTTATGTTCAGCAGGCCCGCATCATAAACGTGCTTCATGACAAAAGGCTTGGGGTCGCATGAGCCGGACCAGAGCATCATGCGGCAGGGCTTGTCCGCCGGGGTGAGGTGGTCGGTTATCCATTGGCAGGAATCTACGGTTTCCCGCTTGGGGTCGAAGCTGTACCCCGCAACGGGAATGCCGTACTGCTCAAGCCCGAGCTTGTCCCGGAAGAGCGCTATCTTCTGCGTATCATTCGCATCCCAGTAAAAGGGATGGGTAAAGCTGTGCGAGGCCGGTTCCACATTGGGCAGGGCGAATATGGCGCGGGCGGTTTCCATAAGGCGTACGTTGCCGGAAAGCTCGGGATCCACCTCAGCCTGAATGACGGAGGCGGTGACGGGGAAATCAATCTTTTTCAGCACCTCTTCCATCATCACTGTGGCGCAGTTGCTTTTTTTGTCCACATTGGTGAAGCCGCTGAACCCGTCGGCATCGATGTGCGACATGGCAATGCGCTTTCCGTTCAGCGTGGTTGGGGTAAGGGCGGGCATTCCTTCAAGCCCGAGTGAGGCGGAAAGGAAGGCGAAGGGGTCCAGATACCATTTGTGCCGGTAGTCCGCTGGGTCTATCCAATATACGTACTCCGGCAGTGCCAGCCCGCCCGCCGGGGAAACGGCAACCGCAATCCCTTCCGCATTGCCGGATGGGCTGGATGTGTTGCGTACGGTGAGCCATGGAGTGTGGCGTTGCGGTTTGGTGGGCACGTATCCGTCGAAGAGCGGGGGAACAGCAGGCAGGGGGCGTTCATACTGCATGTGCGGCCCGGTGGTGCCGTAAGCTAGCAGATTGCCCGCCGTGGTCTGTTCCTGTGTGTAGGCAAGGCCGAAGCGTTCCAGTATCATGTCCACGCGGGTGCGCACGGCAGGGGGCGCACCTGCTGAAACAGCATGGGGCGGCGTGAGGAAGATGACCCGGATGTCACGGTTCATTGAGGCGAGCAGCCAATCCATGTAGGCCTGTGGGTCCTCCATATTCGGGGCGGCATAGGCACAGACAATGGCGCGCCACTCGCGCGGGTCAAGCGGTTCCGGAACGGGCTGCTCCACGGCGCGGTATTCGGAGAGCAGGCCGTGGTAATTGGCCGCCATGTCGAACCCCCTGCGCCAGATGTTCTGGTCGGGAGTCTGGTCAGCGGTTTCACTGTAGAGGACAAGTACCCTGCGGGCGACCTCAGACGCTTCCGCCTTCTGGCAGCACAGGGTGAGGACCAGAACGGCAAGCACGCCCGCAAGCCAGAGGACACGGTGCGGCTGCCGGTCTGGCAGGGTATGGCGACGTGGCATATTCCCCCCGGACCGTCACGGGTATGACGGCAAATGGCGTTATTGTCCGGCAGCGATGGTCGCGCCGAAGGATTTCACTGCCTCGTGGCATATCTGCTGCGTGAGCAGGTTGAGCGAGGTGTCGCAGCCGTAGAAGCAGCCCCCGGATTGCGTGAGGGAGGCGGCCCAGACCACCGTGCCGGTTCTCACGTCGAGCATGCGGATGTTGATGCCGACAACCGGGCTCTGGTCCAGCCCGCGCTTGTAGCGGAACTCGCTGACCGAGCCGTAGAACACGGTATCCACGCCAAGGGAGTTGCCTACGCGTTGGGCCACGGTTTTATCCAGTATGTACTCAAGGTCTTCTTCGCCACCTTTCAGGGATTCCAGCATGGCAGTGGACTCAAGGAAGGTGTACCCGGGCAGACCGTAGAGCTCGGTGGAAAGAACGTCTCCCACAATGCGCCCCGCATTGGGGTGCGTGGTCAGGTTGACAAAGGGCAGAACAGCGGCCGTGCGATCCCCCGAAGGCATGGCTTCCGTATTCAGGTAGTGCTGCTGGCGTGTGGCGTTGCAGGCGCTCAGCAACAGGACAAGGCTCATGGTGATGAGCAAGTTGGAAATGGATTTCACTGCGTTCCCCCTAATATTGCTGGTTTGATTCTGTATACAGGCCGATGGGGCAAATGACAATCATCAAGGGCGCTAACGCCACTTGAATAATTGTAACCTGCGCAGCAATGCGCTACTATACCGACTATGTATAACATACAGCAAATACGTGCAGGCGCAATACCCATGGCGCTTGCCATGACCCTGATGCTTCTTTGGGGGTGCACGGTGCCTGTGGAAAAACGGACGCAGACGGCAAAGCCCGGTCAGGTGACCACCCGGAACGGAAAGGACGCAGCGGAGCAGAAGCGTATTGTGGCTCCGCCCAAACGGTGGGTGTACTGGTTGCAGGGGGTTGATCCGCAATCCATTGCCAGTTCTGCCTCAGACCTTGCCGTGGTGGATTATTCCGTGGACGGCACGGACGCGGGGGCCTTCACACGCGCAGATGTGGCGCTCATGCAGCGCGGCGGGCGCAGGGTGCTGTGCTATTTTTCCATCGGCGAGGCGGAAAGCTACCGTTTCTACTGGAATAAGGCGTGGCGTGACGCCCCTCCGCCCTTCATGGGGCCGGAGAATCCTGACTGGCCGGAGAACTACAAGGTGCGCTACTGGCACGAGCAGTGGTGGGACATGGCCCTGCGGCCGTATCTTGACCGCATTGTGGATGCAGGCTTTGACGGGGTGTATCTGGATATTGTGGATGCCTACTGGTTCTGGCATGCGGAAGGTGGACGCGACCTGAGCACCAGCGCCTCCGAAATGATACGCCTTGTCGCGCGCATCGCCACCTACCTGCGCGAGCGGGGCGGGCCGAACAAGATAGTCTGCCCGCAGAATGCGGAGGGCATTTTCAATGATGCCCCTGAGGACGCGGTGGCGCGCTATATGCGCCATATTGACATGATCGGGGTGGAATCGTTGCTTTTCAATGTCACGCCGGAGGACAGTGCCTACCGTAGTGGAATCCTTCACCGCGTATCAGAGGCGGGCAAGCCCGTCCTGAACATCGAATATATCCCCCTGTCCCAAATGGGTGAATACCGGGCGAAAATGGCCGCACTGCCGTTCCCCATCCTGCCGTATCGTGGTGAACCGGATGCCGCGCTGAATAGCCTGGCTGTGCAGTAGCCCTTCCCGCGCGGTGTCGCGTCATGGTTATGTCAGCTGGGCAGATACTGCCGGGCTGACGCCTTTTTTTTTAAGAGTACTATCCCTGTATAACTGAATTTTTCTTATTAAGAATGGTTCATGCATTATTTTGTCTGCCAGCGTCAAAAAGGGGACAAGATTATGCGAAACACAGCTGCACAGATTATCCATGAGCGCCATGAAGCAGGCGTGCCTTCTGTATTGCAGGACAGCTACCAGACCGGTGTGTCGGAATTCTGGGCGGCAATACCATCCACACCTGCAGGGATAGAATCCGGACCGGATGCCGTTCAGGATACCGCCCAGTTGAAGGCGCGACGCATTGTGGGACGGCGTTTCCGCCATGCGCGGAACGTGCCCATGAGCGGGACGGAACGGTCCCTGCTTGAGAAGATGCGGGAACTTGCCCTGGCCAATGCGGAAGTGATGCTGCGTATGGATGAAAGTGCCTTTGCGGACGAAGAGGCGGCAGGTAACGTTCTGCCGCTGGGCAGCCGCCTAGTGTCCGGCAGTCATACTCCGCAGTCTCTCCTGCAGGGGCGGCTGCATATCCCCTCCATGCCCGGTACAATACGATGCCTCACGGATTTTCTCGCGGGCGGCAATACTGAAGAGCAGAACGGCAACGCGAGCGACGAACGGCTCGGGCACATCATCCGGCACGATATCGCTCTGACGCTTTCCTTGCTGCGCCTTGTGAACAGCCCGCTTTATGAAGAACGGCGGGGCGGGTGCAATGTGGCGACCGTGCGTGAAGCTGTTGCCATTGTGGGCGGGCGCCAACTAGCCAGTCTTGCGCTTGCGGCGGCGGAGATAGGAGGCGGCAAGATGGCTATGCACGGGCTTTCGCTGCGAGAATTCTGGCGCCATTCCCTCATGACCGCATGCCTTGCCAGTGCGCTTGCGCGGCAGGCTGGATTTGACGATCCGGAACGATTTTTTACGGCGGGGTTGCTGCATGACGTGGGCCGCCTGCTTCTGGTGGATAGATTGGGGCGGGACGTGGTGGCGCTGTACGGAGATGCCGCCGCACATAATACTCCCTTCCATCTTGCAGAGCGCAGGGTGCTCGGGTTTGAACACGGCCGCGTTGGCGCAGAATTGATGGAGCGCTGGAACCTTGACCGGGCACTGACTGAGGCCGTGCGTGAACACCATACGCAGGAGCGGAACATGGAGCACCCGGAAGTCGCTGCAGTTGTTGCGGTGGCGGACTGCATGGCGCGGGCGCTTGGCTATGGATACTGGCACGATAGCCATGTGCTGCCGCCTTCCGGTGGGGCATGGATGTTGCTCGGCATCACCATGGCCGACCTTGGTGGCATCGGACGGCAGGCATATGAGGAATTTGAGCGGGCGAGCTTTGTATTCGACCGCGAAGAAGAGCAGGCTGAACGAACCGCCGCATAATGGGGTATGGGCCCGCCGACTTGGGTAGTGCCATTCATACGAAAACATTGCTGTCCGGCTAAGGGGCTCTAAAAATGTTCAAAATCTCCCTGGAAAA
>CAYRLL010000051.1:0-21083 GCA_964425115.1 uncultured Desulfovibrio sp.
CGGTATCTTCCCCTATGGTGCGCAGGGCAGACGCCCTTGCCTGCGGCGTTGTGATGTCCACATGCTCCACAGCGGAGGCATCCCTGCCGCCGTGCGCACTGCCCGCAGTAACCGCTTCGGTTGAGGCCAGCAGGCCCTGTGCGATGTTTTGCAACACCGCTCGCGTGGTTCCCGTAGGGGAGAAGTAAAGCAGCGTAACTGATCGAATTTGCATATTCACCCTCTGTTCCGGTTGGTCCGGGCGTGTTTCTTTGGTGACTCCAACTGTGCCAAGCAAAGCGTCAGCAATCGCTTACTCCCATATGGCGCATGCTGTAAAGACTGTGCGGTGAACCAGCACTGCCACACCGGGTACTCGTGGGTGGTGCAACAGTGTGGCGTTGGGCAGCGCAGGCAAGTACCGGGCAGTACCGCGCTGTATCGGCCAGTATCGGCAATACCGGGCAGTGCCGCGCAGCACAGGCCAGTACCGGATAGATAGGGCAGCGCTCCGGCTGCATGCCGGAAGGGGGTAGACTGTTTCCAACCACTAACGCCGGTTGCCCTATCTAGTTTGCCTAAGGAGAGACGGTTGAATGGCTATGCGCATGCCGGATTGGCCATGGCGCGCCATGCGGGATGGGCAGGCAGATGTCTCAGCAAAAATGATTGAGCGATCACTCTTTATCATTGACAGGATTGGTACGCAGTGACTAGTTGTGAAACGTATCACAATGATGTGAGCACTCAATCAATCAAGACGGAGGGAACATGGATATCATTCTGGGAATTGTGCTGTACACGGTGGCTGTAGTCACCTGCGTATGGCTGGCACGTGAGGCCTCAAGCCGGTTGAGCTTTCATCATTCCAGCCTGTGCGGCACCGGCCGTCTGCGCAAAGGGTTGCGCCCCATGCGGCATCAGGCAGAGCACCTGTGCCTTGGCTTCATGTGTCCTTCGCATGAGGTTGATTGTGTGAGGCGTCGGGTTTAGCCGGCTTTGGAACTGAGTATCCGCTGTGCTACGGAGCGTTACCCGGGCTTTGACGGAGTGTCAGCCCGTAAGCCTTGAACAGGTGATGCGCCCGCCAAACTATGTGGCTTCTGTGCGGTTCCTGTGCGGCCCCGATGCGGCCCCTGTGCGCACTGGCACAGCCTGCGGACGGGTTGCAGGCAACGGGAAGAAAGTATGTGCCTTGCCACAAGGCGAAAGGCCGGGGTGAACGCGCTCACCCCGGCCTTTTTCTGTTTCATTCTCCTGCTCCGGCCTTATGCTTTTCGGCCCGTGTCATTGGGGCCGTGTCATTTGGCTGGTTTTCCGCAGGTTGTTACCGCTTGGGCGTGGTGGACTCATCCACAAGGTAGAGCACGTTGCGGTAGGGAATGGTGGCGTGCAGGGCAAGGCCTATCTCGCAGGTGCGCGAGGTGGAGTAGCCTTCCGAACAGTGCTCCACCTGGGCCTTAAGCTCCGCAAGCGCGGCCTTGTTCAGTTCCGGGTAGCTGAAGCCCCGGTCGCCTGCAAAACCGCAGCAGTACACGTTCTCCGGAACAACGACATTCTCAGCGCAGAGCTTGGCAAGCTGGGCAAACTTGGCATCCAGCCCCAGCTTGCGCGAGGTGCAGGTGGTGTGCACCGCGATGGTCTTGGGCTGCCTGGTGAAGGTGAGCTTCTCCTGCAGGTGCGTAAGGGCAAACTCTATGGGTTCCAGCAGGGTGAGGCGCTTATCCAGTGTCTCCTTCATGCGGTACAGGCAGGGGCTGGTATCGCAGAGCACGGGGTATTCGCCGTTGTTGCTGGCCTTGAGCAGGGCTTCGGAAAGCTCCTTGGCCTTCATGTCCGCCTGCGCGTCAAAACCCTTGGATTCAAAGGCCTGACCACAGCACAAATCGCCCAGCCTGTCGGGGAAGACGACCTCATACCCGGCCTTGAGCAGCAGGGCTATGGTCTTGCGGGGCAGGTCCATCGTTTCCGGGTCGCTCTGGGCGGGGCCCATGGTGCGGCTGATGCAACTGGGGAAGTAGACCACCTTGTGCGGATTGGATTCGTTCACGGGAACGGGCTTGACCGGGCTAAGGCCCTTGGGCATCTGCCTGTTCCACAGGGGCAGTTTTTTGAGGGTTGCCACGCGCAGCACCATGGAGCCGGTATCCATAACCTTGGTGCCCATCAGCCTGTGCGCAAGGTTCACGCCCTTAAGGGTAACGCCCACCGTCTTTGCCACCGTGCCGAAGTTGGTGGCTACCCACTGGGCCGACTTTTGCTGGCACGGGGTTACGTTGTCTGCGCGCAGGCGCTTGATGAAGCTGCCCGTGTTTATGGAAACAGGGCAGCGCGTGGCGCACAGACCATCTGTGGCGCAGGTGTTGTCGCCCAGATAGTCGTAGTCTGAAAACAGCTTTTTGAGCAGCTTGTCCTTTTCGTCAGAAGCCTTCATGCGGCTTATCTCGCGCCATGCGGTAATGCGCTGGCGCGGGGTGAAGGTAGCATTGCGTGAAGGGCAGATGGGCTCGCAGAAGCCGCACTCTATGCAGGTATCCACAATGGAGTGCGCGGGGGGCAGGGGCTTCAGGTTGCGCAGGTGTGCCTCTGCGTCTTCGTTAATGATGACGCCGGGGTTGAGCAGGCCGTAGGGGTCGAAGATGGCCTTGATTTCCTTCATCAGGCGGTAGGCTTCTGCGCCCCATTCCATTTCCACAAAGGGGGCCATGTTGCGCCCGGTGCCGTGCTCTGCCTTGAGCGAGCCGTCGTATTCCTTGACCACCATGGAACAGACTTCGTCCATGAAGCCCTGATACCGGGTGATCTCGCGCGGGTCGGAGAAGTCCTGCGTGAACACGAAGTGCAGGTTGCCCTCCAGCGCGTGGCCGAAGATGATGGCCTCGTTGTATTCGTACTTTTTCAGCAGCTCCTGCAACTGGAGCGTGGCCTTGGCGAGATCCTTGATGGGGAAGGCCACGTCTTCGATGATAACCGTTGTGCCCACGCGGCGCACTGCGCCCACTGCGGGGAACAGACCCTTGCGCACGGCCCACAGCTTGTTGAACTCTTCAGGAATGTCGGTGAATTCCACCTCGCCCAGCTTGGGAATGTGGGTGATGGAGGCGGTGACAGTGGCAATTTGCTTTTCCAGCTGTTCCTTGGTGGCGGCGCGGGTCTCCACAAGCAGGGCGGTGGTGTTGTCCGCAATGTCGCCCATAAGGCAGGCGGGCATGCCCGGCTTGCCGCATACGGAACGCAGGGCGCGGTCATCCATCAGTTCCACGGCGGAAACGGGGGTTTCGCGCAGGGTTATGGTGGCCTCGCACGCGGACTTGATGTCCGGGAAGAAAATGAGGGCGGAAGCCTTGTGCGGGTGCTCCACCACGGTGCGGTAGGTTACTTCCGAGATGAAGCCCAGCGAGCCTTCCGAGCCGACCATAAGGTGCTGGATGATGTCGAAGGGGTCTTCGAAATCAACCAGCGCGTTCAGGCTGTAGCCCGTAGTGTTCTTTATCTTGAACTTGCGGCTGATAAGGTCTGCGAGGGCAGTGTTGGAGGCTACCTCCTGCCGCAGCAGGCGCAGGTTTTCCAGCATGCCGGGATGCCTGCGGGAAAATTCCGCACGGCTTTTGTCATCGGCGGTATCCAGCACCGTGCCATCGTACAGGACAAGGCGCATGGAACCCAGCGTCTTGTAGCTGTTTTCCGCCACGCCGCAGCACATGCCGGAGGCGTTGTTGGCTACAATGCCGCCAATCTTGGCGCTATCTATGGAGGCGGGGTCCGGGCCTATCTTCTTGCCGAACTCCGCCAGCAGCCGGTTGGCATACGAGCCGATGATGCCGGGTTGCAGCGAGATGCGGGTGGCGTTGTCGAAGATGCGGAACCGCCGCCAGCCATCGCCCAGCCGCACCAGCACGGAATCGGAAATGGCCTGTCCGGAAAGGCTGGTTCCGGCGGCGCGGAAGGTGACAGCAACACGGTACTTATTGGCCAGTTTGAGGATGTGGATGACTTCTTCTTCCACATTGGTATCTACCACCATCTTGGGGATAAGGCGGTAGAAGCTGGCATCCGTGCCGTAGGCGAGAACGCGCAGGGGGTCGGTGTAGACGTTCTGTTTGGGCACGACTTCCAGAAGGTCCCTGTAAAAGTCGGCATACGGAGCAGGCAGCATGCGTTTCCTCCGGGCTATGGTGTGACGGGCAGGCAACTTGCCTAAAATTATCCTACTGTTTCGTGCCATGCCGGATTCCCGCTGCATGGCACAGGCGGAGCTTTCGGTCCGGTGCGTACACTGCACGCAAGCAGGTCGGAACACTGTTGTCAGTGCATGGCGATGCTTGCCGGAAAGGGCTTGTATGATCCGGATCTGGGCGGAAGCATCACTTTAGCACAGCATTCCCGTTGAGGAAAAGAGGAAAAAGGAATGACAGGTGAGCGGTTGCTGACGGGGGCTATTTCCAGTCTACGGGAATGCGTACTTTCTGCCCGGATTTGTTGGTGAAAAGCACGTAGCCGTGGTCGCGGCCATGCAGGTAGAGGTTGCGGGTTATGCGCACGTCCTGCTCGCAGTAGCGGGCTATTTCGTCAACCTTGCCCTCCTTCCACCAGCGCAGGGCTTGCAGGCCGTCTGCTGATTTGGGGGCGTTGAAGGTGGCAGAGCCTAGGTTATCCAGCGAGACGCGGTAGCTGAGGTGTTTGCGGATGACATCCAGCATGTCCAGCGTGGGCAGGGCGGAGAGGTTGCGGGTGGTGAAGGCGGAGAGCACGCGGTAGTCGAAGCGCAGGATGTTGAAGCCCACGATGAGGTCGTAATCCGCAAGCGAGTTCAGCATCTCCGGCATGCGGTCCTGCGTGTAGGCGGTGTAGGTGTCTGCGGCGGAATCATACAGCACGGCAACGCTTACGCCCATGCGCTCCGCCTTGTTCCAGCCGCCCACCTCCTGCGCGGAGCGGCGGGTTTCCACGTCCAGGACGGCATAGCGGGTTGGGGTGGTGGGTTCTTTTTCCGGCTTCGGCAGTGCAGGCAACGGCAGGCCCGCAGGCGGAGACTTGGGCTGCGGGCGTGTGGACGAAGGGTGGACGATGACGGACGATGCGTGGACGATTTGCGTTGGTGCGTCGGCAACGGTGTGGGGCGCTGTGCGGTGCGCCTCCAACTGCCCGAGCAGGAACAGCGCGCCTGCTTTATCTATGGGCCGGTTGCCGGAGCCGCACTTGGGCGAATGCACGCAGGAGGGGCACCCCAGTTCGCAGCCGCAGTCGCGGATGGCGGCAAGGGTGCTGGCGAACATTTCCTCGGCACGGGAGAAGGCGAGGCGGGTAAGGCCCGCGCCGCCGGGCATGCCATCGTAAATGAAGACGGCGGGCTTGCCCACCTGCGCGTGCATGGGGGTGGATATACCGCCAAGGTCGTTGCGGTCTGTCATGACCAGCAGGGGCAGCATGCCGATGGCGGCGTGTTCCAGCGCGTGGATGGAGCCCATGAAATGGAGGAAGGCGTCTTCTGTGGCGCGCTGTGCCTCCATGGGGATTTCAAACCACAGGCCCTCTGTTTCAAAGACCTGCGGCGGCAGGGAGAGCGGGGTGATGCCCAGCAGGGTGCCGCCGCGCGTGTTGCGTTTTTCGAATCCGGTGACGGTTTCTGTCACCCGCAGGCGTCCGAGGCTGATACGGGTGCCCCACAGGTTTTTCTGGTCCAGCACTTCGAGGATTTCTGTTTCCTTGTTGCCGCGCACGCGGGTGTAGTAGTCCACCCTGCCGCCGGGCGGAGCCGTGACCGTGGCGGTGCGGGCTTCCAGATCCAGCGCGGTGACGATCCATGTTTCGCCCTTGTGCAGATAGACCGCGCCGGGATGCGTCTCGCGCAGGGCTTTTATGCCGTCCACGCTGCCGATGACGGTGCCTTCTCCGGTCTGGATATGAATGCTGCTGCCCGCGCCGCGCAGGTCCACATGGCGGTGCGGGCGTTTGCGGGCGGCGAAAACCGTTGTGCCTTCCGCATCGCGCAGGAGCAGGCCTTCTGCTTCCAGTTCCGCAAGGGCGGCCTGCACGGGGGGCAGTTGCAGCCATGGCTCGGCATCCCTGCGGGCGGAATCGTCTTCCGGGCTGGCGGAAGGGGCGGCTCCGGACCTGTTCGCGGGACGGCCCGTGCGCAGGGTGCGTTCTGCCGCCGCGCATTCCAGATGCCGCTTGAGAATAACCGGGTTGAAGGGGTTGAGCACCGCGTGTTCCGCAGGGCGTTCAAAAAAGTCGTGCGGGTGGCGCATGAAATACTGGTCCAGCGCGTCCTCGCCCGCCACCAGCACCACCGCGCTTTCCTGCGTGGCCCGGCCTACGCGCCCGCCCCGTTGCAGCGTGGACATTACTGTGCCGGGGTAGCCCACGAGGATGCACAGGTCCAGCGAGCCGATGTCTATGCCCAGTTCCAGCGCGCTGGTGGTAATGACGGCAAGCAGGTCGCCGCTGTTCATGCGGGCTTCTATCTCGCGGCGTTCCTCGGGCAGGAATCCTGCGCGGTAGGCGGAGATGCGCTCCCGGAACGGGCCGGATTTCTGGCCGACCCAGACGCTGATGAGCTCTGTCATTTTGCGCGACTGGGTGTAGACGATGGTGCGCAGCCCGCGCGCCAAGGCTGATTGCAGAAGCTGTATGGCGGCGGTGGAGGGGCTTTCTTCCGGGTTCAGAAACACGAAGTGGCGTTTGCCCTGCGGTGCGCCGCTTTGCGTGACCACCTGCATGTGCTCTTCCGGCAGGCCGGTGAGCTGCCTGCACAGTTCGCCGGGGTTGCCCACGGTGGCGGAGCAGAAAATAAAGGTGGGGGCAATGCCGTACAGGGCGCAGATGCGCAGCAGGCGGCGGAACAGCTGGGCCATGTGCGAGCCGAGAACGCCCCTGTAGGTGTGCACCTCGTCCACCACAATGTATTGCAGCGAGGCGAGGAAGACGGCCCATTGTTCATGGTGCGGCAGGATGGAGAGGTGGAGCATCTCCGGGTTGGTCATGAGTACGGCGGGAGGCGACTGGCGAATTTTGCGCCGGAAATGGGGAGTGGTGTCGCCGTCGTAAATGGCTGCCTGCGGGCGGGCTTCCTTGGGCCAGTGCGCCGTGAGCTGGCGGAAGTTCTTCAGTTGGTCCTGCGCCAGTGCCTTGAGGGGGAAGAGGTACAGGGCGCGGCTTTCTTTATCGTGCAGGAACCGTTCTATGACCGGAAGGTTGTAGACCAGCGTCTTGCCGCTTGCGGTGGGCGTTGCCACCACCACGTGCCTGCCGGAGCGGATGATATCTGTAGCCAGCGCCTGATGCGCGTAGAGTTCATTTATGCCCTGCATGGACAGCAGGTCGCGTATGGCGGCGGGCCACGGCCTGCGGTTGGGCGCGGTGTGCGCATCTGCCTGCGGCAGCACGCGGTGGCAGACCACCTGCTCCCCCAACCGGGGAGAGGCCATGAGGGCTGCCAGATACTCGCCTATTCCCTGTTCACCGCTGTTCATGCGGCTGGAG
This sequence comes from uncultured Desulfovibrio sp., assembly GCA_964425115.1. Classification (GTDB taxonomy): domain Bacteria; phylum Desulfobacterota; class Desulfovibrionia; order Desulfovibrionales; family Desulfovibrionaceae; genus Halodesulfovibrio. Next base: position 7,465 of record CAYRLL010000051.1, read on the forward strand.
CATGCGGGGGCGGCGTGGGTTTGTCAACTGCGGGACGAGTTGCAACAGGGGTGAGGGACGGGAGCTTTTGGGGTTGTCTTGTCAGCGGCAGCGAGCTGTGTCACATATATGGTCTGACCAATTCAACGGGTGTTCCGTCAGCCGGAAGTGGGTACGCACGTGGTGCTGTGTGGGTTGTACCCGATTTGCCTGCCGTTTCCGGCTTGCCGTCCATTTTCCCGCACGGGTCCGTATCTGCGGACGTAACAAGGAGACCGGCATGAAAGAACGAGTACAGGTAGGCAATCTTGCCATCGACAAGGCGCTGTATGACTGCATTGCGCAGCGGGTGGCGCCGGGAACGGGGCTTGAGCCGGATGTATTCTGGAAGGGGCTGGAGGCGACCGTTGCGGAGTTGCAGCCGCGTAACAGCGAGTTGCTGCGCATTCGCGACACCATGCAGGCGGCCATTGACCGCTGGCATCTGGACCGCAAGGGCAAGCCGCACGATGCCGTGGCCTACAAGCAGTTTTTGTATGATATCGGCTACCTGCTGCCTGAGGGGCCGGATTTTTCCATAACCACGCAGAACGTGGACCCGGAGATAGCCACCATTGCGGGGCCGCAGCTTGTGGTGCCCGTGACCAACGCCCGCTATGCCCTGAACGCCGCCAATGCGCGTTGGGGCAGCCTGTATGACGCCCTGTACGGAACGGACGTGCTGCCGGAAGATGACGGCGCGGAAAAGGGCCGGGGATACAATCCCGTGCGCGGGGCCAAGGTTATTGAGTACGCGGCGCGGTTTCTGGATTCTGCAGTTCCGCTTGCTTCGGGCAGCCATACCGGGGCGGCGGAGTATGCTGTTGCCGGGGGCGCAGGCCGCAGAGAGCTTGTGGTGACCCTTGCGGACGGCTCTGTGACGGGGCTTGCGGACCCGGCCGGGTTTGCCGGATTTGTGGCCGGAGACGGCGGAGTTTCTGTGGTGCTGCTGCGTAACAACGGCCTGCATATTGAGTTGCATGTGGACCGCAGCCACCCCATAGGCAGGCAGAACCCCTGCGGCATAAAGGATGTGGTGCTGGAAGCCGCCATAACCACCATTAACGACTGCGAGGATTCCGTGGCGGTGGTGGACGGCGAGGACAAGGCGCTGGCCTACGGCAACTGGGCGGGACTTATGCGGGGCGACCTTGCGGCGAGCTTTCCCAAGGGGGATTCCGTGGTGGAGCGCAGCCTGAACCCCGACCGGGCGTATACCGCGCCGGATGGCAGCCCGCTTGTGCTGCCGGGGCGCAGTATGCTGCTTATCCGCAACGTGGGGCACCTTATGACCACGGACGCCGTGCTGCTGAACGGGCGCGAGATACCGGAAGGGATGCTGGACGCCTTTGTCACTGCGTATGTGGCGTTGCACGACGTGCGCGGCACGGGGCGGTACGGCAACAGCAAGAAGGGCAGCGTGTATATTGTGAAGCCCAAGATGCACGGGCCGGAGGAAGTGACCTTTGCCTGCGAGATTTTTGCGCGGGCGGAACAGGCCACGGGGCTTGCGCCGCTGACCCTGAAGATAGGCATTATGGACGAGGAGCGGCGCACCACGCTGAATCTGAAGGAGTGCATCCGCGCGGCGGCTGACAGGGTTATCTTCATCAACACCGGTTTTCTGGACCGCACGGGGGATGAGATACACACCAGCATGGAAGCCGGGCCCATGGTGCGCAAGAATGATATGAAGGCCCAGCCGTGGATTGCTGCCTATGAGGACTGGAACGTGGACGTGGGGCTTGCGGCGGGTTTTCATGGCCGGGCGCAGATAGGCAAGGGCATGTGGCCCAAGCCGGACATGATGCGTGAGATGATGGAGGCCAAGATAGGGCATCCCAGAGTGGGAGCCAACTGCGCGTGGGTTCCTTCGCCCACTGCCGCCACGCTGCACGCCATGCATTACCACATGGAAGACGTGTTCGCACGGCAGGCGGTGCTTATGGGCAAGCCGCGCGCCACGCTGGATGATCTTATCTCCATGCCGTTGCTCAGTGCGCCGCTGACGCCTGAAGAGGTGCAGCGGGAACTGGACAACAACGCACAGGGCATTCTGGGCTATGTGGTGCGCTGGATTGATCAGGGTGTCGGCTGCTCCAAGGTGCCGGACATAACCGATGTGGGCCTGATGGAAGACCGGGCCACGCTGCGGATATCCAGCCAGTATATTGCAAACTGGATGCACCACGGCGTGTGCAGCCATGAGCAGGTGATGGAGACCATGCGCCGCATGGCCGCCGTGGTGGACCGCCAGAACGCGGATGACCCTGCCTACCGGCCCATGGCCCCTGATTTTGAGAACAGCATTGCCTTTGCCGCGGCCTGCGATCTGGTGTTTAAGGGGCGTGAGCAGCCCAACGGCTACACCGAACCTATTCTTCATGCCCGCCGTCAGCAGGCCAAGGCCGCAGGGTAGGCGGCTGCCGGGAAAGCCACTTCCGGCCGCCCCGCAGGGCCTGTAGGCCGTGCAGCCGATATGCCTGGCATGGCTGACATGGCCTACATGGCCGACTTGGCTTGCTTGGTCCACTCGGTCCACTTGGTCCGCTTGGTCCATATGTAAGGTCGGCTGGTGTGGCAACTGCCGGGAACGGAACAGAAAACAGCGGGGGCTTCGGCTCCCGCTTTTTGTTGCGGAGTCGTGGCGGTCTGAACGGGCGGTGGATGCCGTGTTTTGTGAGCAGGACTTGCTGCGATGCGTGCAATAATGACTCAAATATATTGCACTAGAGAGTTTAGTGGCGTATATTTGAGTCATGAGTAAGAATAAGAAAGCAGACAGGGCCCTTCCCCTGCCGGTGGAGAGCATCCTTAAAGACCTTGGGCGTTCTGTCCAGATTGCCCGGAAGCGGCGGCGGTTGAGCGAATCGAAGCTGGCCGCGCTTGCCTACACATCGCGGGCGACAATCCAGCGGCTTGAGGCCGGTGAGCCGGGAGTGGGGATGGGGATTCTGGCCAGCGTGCTCTGGGTTTTGCAGCTGCACCAGGACCTTGCGCGCGTTGCAGACCCCGGGCGGGACCAGCTCGGCACACTGCTGGAAAGAGGCCGTGAACCCAAGCGAATCCGTGAAGGCGTGACCGGGGATGATGCGTATGACTTCTGACGGTCGTGGTATTGTTGTATTCATCTGGCTGCCGGAAAAGGGATATGTTCCGGCTGCCCTGCTTACGGAGCACAGGCCTGACAGGCTGTGTACGCTTGGTTACGGCCAGCGATATATCCGCCGCCCGGACGCCGTTCCTCTGGACCCGGTGTCATTTCCGCTTGTCATGGCCACACCGGCCACAAGCCGGCGGGGGGAAATGTTCTCCGTGCTCCGTGATGCCGCTCCTGACAGATGGGGGCGCAAAATCCTTTCTCTGCTGGCAGGGCGACATGCGGCGACGTTGACCGAGACTGATATTCTGACCGCCGCGCATTCCGCAAACCGTATCGGTGCGCTGGCTTTCGGGGAATCGGCATCGGAGGGGCCCAAATCCATGGCCTTGTGGGCCGGCGGCTCTGTGTATTCCGTTCCCAGAGATGACATTGAGCAGGTGGCGCACGTGGTGGCGAAGGTGGACGGGCTTGACGATGATGCCGACCTTGACGAATTGCGCAGAGCGTTGCCGGAAGAAGCCTTCATGCAGGCGTTGGCATCTTCGCTCAGTGTGGGAGGCGGGCGGCCCAAGGCCTTGGTAGAGATGGACGATGGCGCTTACATTGCCAAGTTTTCCAGACGGGGAGACCCGTGGAATGAGCCGAGGATTGAACACGCCACAATGACGCTCGCGGCCCGGTGCGGCATATCGGTTGCCGGAACCCGTGTTTTGGAGACGGCTTACGGCAGTGTTCTTCTTGTTAAGCGGTTTGACAGGACGGATGCCGGGGAACCGAGGCACTTTATTTCCGGATTTACGCTCCATGCAGCCATTTCCGAGGAGGGCATGTGGGGGGGGTATCAGGACCTTGCGCAGCTGGCGAGGCAGCACGGCGATGCTTTTTCCGGGCAGGAGTTATTCAGGCGGATGGTTTTTAACGCGCTGTGCGCCAACATTGATGATCATCCCCGCAATCACGCATGGTTTGTGACCCGGACGGGGATAGCCATAACGCCTGTGTATGATGTTGTTCCCACGCAGGCCCGGTTCAGAAAATACGAACTCGCGCTTGCCTGTGGCCACCGGGGGAGGGAGGCAACCCTGACCAATGTTCTCAGCTGGCCGGAACCTTTCGGCCTGCGGAAAGACGAGGCGGAGGATATAGGCATGGGCATTGTACAGGTGATGCGCGGTTGGCGAGAGCACTATGCAGCGTGTGGCGTAGCGGAAAGGGACATCAGGGAGCTTGAGCACCGCTTTGCCCAGTTGCCGGGGTAGGTTGAGCCTGACGGCAAACGTTTTCGGCTTTCTTATTATTCTCCTTGTGCCTCTGAAAGTTCCAAGACTACCGGGTATGACCGGCTTCTTGTGTGAGGGTGCCCATGCGATGAGAGCCTTGTAAGTTGCTTAGGCTGAAGGGTTACGATATGCTTGGGCAATGAAGGAAATCTTGATTGTCGCAGGGCCAAACGGGGCAGGGAAAACAACTTTTGCAAGTGCGTTTGTACCAAACTATCCACCGTTGAAGGCATTTGTGAACGCGGACCTCATAGCGGCAGGGCTATCGCCTTTTGCCCCTGAGAGGGAAGCGATTCAGGCGGGCAAACTGATGCTGGCCCAAATTAGCAAGCTGGTTCTTTTGGGCGATAATTTTTCCTTTGAAACAACGTTGGCCGGTCTGGGATATAGCCGGAAAATTCCGATGTGGCAGTCGTTGGGGTATACAGTGACAATGCTCTTTTTGCAGTTGCCTGACGCTGATACTGCTGTCCGGCGGGTGGCCTTGCGTGTATCTCAAGGTGGACACGACATTCCCGAGGACGTTATACGAAGACGTTTTCAGAAAGGCCTTGAAAATTTTCATACTGTCTACAAACACATAGTAGACAAGTGGTTTTTATACGATAACGCTGGCCCAAGCCAGATATTGCTCGAAACCGGAGGGAAAGACTGTGGCTGAAACTCCATCTTCACCATGTGATGCCTTGCAGGATGACCCGCTCAGAAAGGCTATTGAAGTGGCTTTGGCAAAGGCCAGAAAGATGGCTGTGCGGCAGGCCCGGCTGACAAAGACCAAGCTGGTGACAGTGCGGTCTTCACGGTCTGCCAAGGTGGTTAACCCCTTTGCCGACTGACTGAACCACAGATGATGCCAAATGATGACACCAAAAAGGGTGGGCGCCGTCGGCACCCACCCTTGTCTTTTGTTCTTTTGCCTGTTCTGTCGCAGTCTCTAGAAGTTCAACGTCGCCTTGAACGCCTTGGCCAGCGCCTCCACGTTTTCGGTGATGAGGGGAGAGGTGCCGGAGGTGACGGTGAGAACGCCGTTGTCCGTGACCTCGCCGAGGCAGGCAATGTGCTGCCCCTTGAACAGGGCTTCGAAGGTGGCAGCCTTGGCGGCGGGCACGGTGGCGATGAGACGGGAGGCGGATTCTGAGTACAGGGCCTCTGTTCTGTTCATGGCCCCTACGGTGACGAGCTTTTCCATATCCACACGCGCCCCGAGGCGGCCCGCCAGTGCCATTTCTGCCAGCGCGACGATGAAGCCGCCGTCTGAGCAGTCGTGGCAGCCGTTTACGAGGCCGGAGGTGATGGCGGTGTGCACGGCCCGGTAGCGGGCGCGGGCGGCAAGGGCATCTACCTGCGGCACGCTGGCGGCACTGAGTGCAAGCTCATCGATAAGTTCCGACCCGCCCAGCTCACGCAGGGTGGCTCCGAGCAGATAGATGCGGTCGCCGGGTTTTTTGAAGTCTGACGTGGTGGTCTTGTTCACGTCTTTGATGACGCCGAGGACCGAATAGAGCACCGTGGGCGGGATGGATATCTTCACGCCGCCGCCGGTGTAGTCGTTTTTCATGGAGTCTTTGCCGGACACGCAGGGCACGCCGTAGGCAAGGCAGAAGTGGGCAAGGGCCTTGTTGGCGCGTACCAGCTGGGCCAGCTTGTAGTGGCCGTCGGGCGTTTTTTCGCTCTGCACGGGGTCGCACCAGCAGAAGTTGTCGCAGCCCGCCATGTGATCCAGATCCGCGCCCACAGCCACGGCGTTGCGTACGGCCTCGTCTATGGCGTTGGCCATCATCCAGTAGGTGTCGTAGTCGCTGTAGCGCGGGCAGATGCCGTGGGACAGCACGATGCCGTATTCGGAATCCAGCCGGGGGCGCACCACGCCCGCATCGGCGGGACCGTCGCGCTTTACGCCCACAAGGGGCTTGATGACGCTGCCGCCTTTGACCTCGTGGTCATACTGGCGGATGACGTATTCTTTGGAGCAGATGTTCAGGCGGCCGAGCATGGTCTTGAGCAGCCCGCCCTGATCGGCATCTGCCACTTCTATCTTCGCATCGGCGTGTCTGGGCTGCTTCCATTCCGCCACAAGGCGCATCTGGGGCACACCCTCGTGCACGAAGTCCATGTGCAGGCTGGCAACGGGCTTGTCGCCGTAGGTGACGTGGAAGAAGCCGCTGTCGGTGAATTCGCCAAGGGCGGTGGCTTCTACATCCATCTCGCCCGCAAGCTGCATGAACTCTTCCATATGCCGGGGCGGCACGGCGAGGGTCATGCGTTCCTGTGCTTCGGAGAGCAGGATTTCCCACGGGCGCAGGCCGTCGTATTTGAGCGGGGCCTTGGAGAGGTCCATGCGGAACCCGCCCGTATCTTCCGACATTTCGCCCACGGAGGAGGACAGGCCGCCTGCGCCGTTATCTGTGATGGCGTTGTAAAGCCCCTTGTCGCGCGCGCGCATGATGAAGTCGTACATCTTGCGCTGGGTGATGGGGTCGCCTATCTGCACCGCCGTGGCGGGTGATTCTTCGTGCAGTTCTTCCGAGGAGAAGGTGGCACCGTGGATGCCGTCTTTGCCGATGCGCCCGCCCGCCATGACGATGATGTCGCCGGGGAGGGCTTTCTTGTAATGGCCGGGCTTGCCGTGGATTTCTTTGGGGATCATGCCCACGGTGCCGCAGTAGACCAGCGGTTTGCCGAGGTAGCGGTCCTCGAACACGATGGAGCCGTTTACGGTGGGAATGCCGGACTTGTTGCCGCCGTGCTCCACGCCTTCGCGCACGCCTTCCAGCACGCGGCGGGGGTGCAGCAGGCGCGGGGGCAGCTCGCCTTCATGGAAGGGCGAGGCAAAGCAGAACACGTCTGTGTTGCAGACCATGTTCGCGCCCATGCCGGTGCCCATGGGGTCGCGGTTTACGCCCACAATGCCCGTGAGCGCGCCGCCGTAGGGGTCGAGCGCGGAGGGGGAGTTGTGGGTTTCTACCTTGATGCACACGTCGTGGGTTTCGTTGAAGGCGATGACGCCCGCGTTGTCTTTGAACACGGAGCGGCAGAAATCGTCTTTGCCCATGCGGGTGCGCAGGGTTTTTGTGGAGCCCTGAATGTAGGTTTTGTAGAGGCTGTCTACGGTTTCGCGCCTGCCGGTCTCTGCATCGGTGTAGTCTATGCGCGAGGAGAAAATCTTGTGCTTGCAGTGCTCGGACCATGTCTGGGCCAGCACCTCTATTTCGGCGTCTGTAGGGTTGGCGGGCAGCCCCGTGGCGGTGCGGTGGGCACGGACGTCTTCGCGCGTGTAATAGGCGCGGATGGCGTGCAGTTCTTCCAGCGAGAGGGCCAGCGTGTTTTCGCGCGAGAAGGCCATGAGCTCTTCATCGCTCATGGTGGCGAAGGGAATGACGGCCACCTCGCTGCTGGCATGACCGGAAACACGCGCCGCAAAGGGCGCGAAGCCGGGCTTGGCGCGCCATGCCGCGCCGCTGGTGTATTCGTAGCGCTGGATGAGCTCGTTGGCGAGCAGGTCCTTGCCGATGGAATCGACCTGCGCCTCGGTGAGGGCACCGTAGATATGATACTGGTTGGAGACAAACACGGAAACGCTTTCGCGCTTTTTCAGCCCCAGCACGATGGCGATGGTTTCGCGCGCCGTGCGGCCTTCGTTGTCTGTGACGCCGGGGCGGAAGCCCACTTCCAGCACCCAGTCCGCGTCGGAGGCAACGGGGGTGAGCGACGCTTCCTGAAGTACCGGATCATGCAGGCCGGCCGTGCCGACAAGGTGCTCCAGCTGCTCCCCGTCCAGACCGTCTACGGTGAATACCTTGACCAGACGCACGTCTGTGACGTCCAGCCCCAAAGATTCCTTGATCTTGCTTGCTGTCTTGCGTCCCACGGTGTCTGTGACACCGGCGCGCAGCCCTACTTCAATGCGCCGCAGCATGTACTTCTCCTCAAAAACGGGTTGCTGTGGTTATGGGTTGGGCACTCCATACTGGCATTTGCGGCGTTTGGAAAGGCCAAAATGTGGCGCGGCACCGAGGTGCCGCGAGGAGGAGGTTATTCCGCCCAGACAGTTTGCGCGCCGCCTGCCTTTTTGGCCTGATAGCTGGCGCGGTCCACGCGCTGGAGCAGCTGCTCGGCTGTTTCGCCCTGCCTGAGCTGCGCAACGCCCATGCTCAGAGATACCGTGCCCTGACAGTGCTTGCGCACTGCGGCGTGCAGGCGTTCGCACAGGGCTTCCAGCGTGGGGCGGTTCACTTCCGTGACCACCACGGCGAATTCGTCACCGCCGTAGCGGCAGGGGAAATCCATGCCCTTGCGCACGCTTTGCAGCACGCCCTTGGCAATGAGCTTGAGCAGCTTGTCTCCGGCCTGATGCCCGTAGGTATCGTTCACCTTCTTGAAGCCGTCCAGATCGAAAAAGACCAGACCCATGCCGCGTCCGGTGCGTGCGCTGCGTTCCACCTCGCGGCCGAGCACGGCGTTGAACTGGGAATAGTTGAACAGCCCGGTCAGGCCGTCGAACATGGCCTGTTGGCGGATTTTGTCTTCCAGCCTGCGGATGACGGTGAGGTCTCTGCCGACCACAAGATAGGTGGTGCCCGATGTGGCGCTGAGCAGGGGAGAAAAGATGAGCTCCAGTTGCAGCGGGGGCTGGGTGCCGTCTGCCAGCGTGACTTCCACGGGAACGGCGGGGGCGGGTGCTCCCTCGAGGAAGGCTGGGGTCCACTGGCCGGAGAAACGGCCCGCAGGCCGGGTGACGGTAAAGAGGTTTTTGCCCTGCAGGTGCCCGGATGCAGGGGCTGTCCACAGGATGGTGCCTGTAAGGTCCACGGTGGCGATAAATTCCTGCATGGAACTGACGAGGCGTTCCAGAAAATCCCGCTGCTGCAGGGCCTGCATCTCCATGGCCGAAATTTCCGTGACGTCTTCCAGCAGCACGAGCAGGGTGTTGGAGCCGCCTGAGTCATGCCGGTGCACGGAAAGGTACAGGCACGGGGTTTTGGCGGCTTCCCGCAGGGCCACGGAACAGAACAGCTGGCTGATGGAGGGGCGGTCTGCCTCTGCAAGCAGGTTGGTGAGCAGCGGCGCGAAGTGGATGCTCAGCGTGTCTTTGAGCAGGTCTGCCACGTTGGTGCCCGCCGGGACGGATTCCAGCCTCTGGAAGGACAGAAACCGCTGGTTGGCGTCCAGAATGGTGCCTTTGAGGTCCACCAGAGCCACGCCCACGGGCAGCGATTGCAGGGTTTGCGCCTTGGTAAGCACCACCGCCTGTTCATTGTAATAGGTGGCGAGCGCGGTGGTCATGAAGCGCGAATAGATGCGCAGCTGCTGGCCCGCAGCCGGGTCTGCCTTGCCGGAAGGCTGGAAGCGCAGTTCTCCGTACGGGGCCTTTTGCGGGCCGAGGGTGAGGGCTTCTCCCCGCACCTTCCATGGCAGTTTGGCGATGGAGGGGGATTCCGTTCCCGTGGCTTCCGTGCCCTCCGGGGAGATGGTGAACAGGGTGAATCCGCCGCCCTCTATGGTGCGCAGGGCGAGCTGGGCCTTTTCCAGCCCCCACTTCCAGCGCAGGTGGCGGCTGATGATTCTGGCGATGCCGTCCACGCCTGTGGTGGTGTGGCTTATTTCCATGGCGTGGAAGTAGAAGCTTTGCATGGACTGGAGCGACTGGGCGTAGAAGCGGTTGTCCGGCGTGGCATTCTGTATGCCCAGCAGGTTGAGCAGCGATTCGAAACGCTGGGTGCATTCGTCACGCAGGGATTCGAGCTGGGCGTCTTCCAGCTTGAGCAGCGAGCGCATCTGCAGTTCGAACTGGATGATGGTGCCGGGATTGAGGTCCGGCCCGTGCTGCAGTTCCGCCCAGCGCGTGGCGAGGATGATGCTCTGGGTGAGGGGCTGGTGGGCCTCTATCTCCAGCAGATTATGGTGGTTGGCTATGCCGTCCAGAATGGATTCCGGCAGGCCCCACTGGCTGAGCAGCGTGCGGGAAAGGTCGGCATGGGTTTCGCCCCAGCGCTGGCGTTCCAGCTCCAGCTGGTTATCCTCCAGCCACAGGAAACAGGCGTTGCCGTCCGGCATGTCGTCGCCCTGTTCAAGGCACAGGTACATGAACAGGGAAAGGTCTTTGAGGAGCGAGCCCAGATAGGCCAGATGGGCTTCCTTGGGCGCGGTGCGCTGGGCAATGTGCTCTGCCGCGATGGCGGACCATACGGAGAGGCGCCAGTCTGCGAACAGGGATTCCCGGTTGCGCTTGATGGCCCGCGAGGTGTTGTGCTGGAAGGAAATGGACAGGGCTATTTTCAGAATCTCACGCGTGCCGAGCACCACGGCGGCGCGTTCCAGATTGGTGACCTTGGCGCTCAGCCCGTAATAGGGCGAATTGACCAGCGTGAGCACGGTGGCGGAGAGGACGGGGTCGCTCTGGATGATGCGGGCGATGGTGTCGAAGGCGGGAACAGGGGCCACAAGCTCCTGCACCAGCTGCACCATGGCGGGAGGAAAGGTGAGGGCAAGGCATTTTGCAAGAGCTTCCGGCGTTACATCGGCGAGTTGCCTGTGCATTTTTTCCTCTTTCCCGCTGCGCATGCCGCCTCCCCCCGCTCATGTCAGTGCGAATTCATTATGAAATTTCGTTTCATGGGCAAAGCCCGCCCGCCATGCCGGTTTCTGCCGCGCCGGTAAGGAACCGGGGCAGAAGCTCCCTTTTACCCCGCATGGAAAAAGGGCCGGGTGCCAGCATGCCGGAAGCGTGGTGCGGGCGTGCCGTTAATGGGACCTGCTTCGTACATACTCCATGGTCTGGGCGAGCACCGTGCGCTCCGCGCAGTCCGGCAGGGCGTTGAGTGCCGTGCGGGCGGTGGCGAGGTAGTCTTCCGCCAGTGTGCGGGTGCGTGCGTCCAGACCCTGCTCGCGGATGGCGGCGGCAACGGCCAGCACTTCCGCTTCTGTAAACATACCAGTTTCGAATTTTTGCACAAATGATTTGTGCGCGTCGCCGGTGAGTGTTTCGAGATACATGAGCAGGGGGGGGGTGAGTTTGCCTTCGCGCAGGTCACCGGCAACGGGTTTGCCGATATCTTTGGCGGAAGGGGCGAAGTCCAGCGCATCGTCCACTATCTGGAAAGCGATGCCGAGGTGCATGCCGAATAGGGCGGCGGCCTCTTCCTGTTTTTCGTCCGCCCCGGCGATGAGCGCGCCCAGACGGCAGGAGGCCTGAATGAGGTAGGCGGTTTTGCCCTTGATGATATCAATGTAGGTCTGCTGCGGGTGCCCCGTGCTGCGCAGGTAGGCTATTTCTGCGATTTCGCCGGTAACGGTTTCCACAATGGCTTCCGAAATGCAGGCCGTGAGGCGCGGATTGCCGTAGCGGGCAACGATGGCGTTGGCAAGCGCCAGCAGCGCATCGCCCGCGAGCACGGTTTTGGTGTTGCCGAACATGGTGTGGGCGGCGGGGGTGCCGCGCCGCAGGTCGGCATCGTCTATGATGTCGTCATGCAGGAGCGTGGCGGAGTGGAGCAGTTCCACCGAACATGCGAGGGGATAGACATCATCGCCTGCATAGCCCAGCGCGCGGGCTGTGAGCAGGGTGAGCAGGGGACGCAGACGCTTGCCGCCCGCTTCCAGCACATGGGCCACCACGGGCTGCACCAGCGGGTTGAGACCGGCGGTTTCCCGCTCCAGAGTGGCGTTTATGCGCGGCTGTTCCGCAGAAAGATAGGCTATGAGTTCTCGCATGACGGTATGGTTCCCGTTGGTTGGGTTCAGGGCTACTGCTTATATGAAAAGGGACCGTGCCGCTGCGCCCAGTGCGGCAAGGGCTTCATCCAGCTTCCAGTCTTCCGGCGCGCGCGACCCCACCACATTGGAGACGGTGCGCAGTTCCACAAACGGTATGCCCGCCTGCAGGCAGCCCAGCGCAAGGGCAAAGCCTTCCATATTCTCCGTGAGCGCGCCGTAGGTGCGGCGCAGGTCGGCGGCACGCTGCGGGGTGGCACTTACGCCCGCCACGGTGATGCTGGGAGCGCACGCGGCGGCGGGTCTGTTCAGGCCCATGCGGGCGATGTCGGCATGGGGCGCAAGGTCCACGCGGTCCCACACGGTGCGGGCAGGCGGAGCATCTTCTTCATCGGCGGATTCCCACAGGGGAAAGGCGATGCCGCGCGGGTTCACATCGAGCCACGGGGGGGCACCGTCTCCGCACGGACATGCGGGGCCGATGGTGCCGGTCGTATTTGTCGTATTTGTCGTGCCAGTCGTGCCGGTCGTATTTGTCGTGCCGGTCGTACAGGGCGCCGTTGCCGCAGTGCCGCACTGCCCGGCATGGTTGGCCCGCAGGCCGTATTCCGGCCAGATTTCCCTGTCCGCCAGCACGGCTGCGCCCAGGGGCAGGGTGGCGGTATCGAAACTGCCAGCCACGCCCAGATTGACGACGCCGGTGACGCCGAAACATTCTCCGAGAATGCGCCCCAGCGTGAACGCGGCGTTGAGCGGCCCCACGCCGGTTACGGCGAGCAGGCACTGGTGCTCGTTTATGGGCGATTCGCACCACTGGCCCTGCGCGGGCAGCTGGCAGCCGATGCGCCCGCGCCCGTTGAAGCCCTTGAGGACGGCTTTCATTTCTTTTTGCGTGGCAGTGATGAGCAGCAGTGTCATGCGCGTTTTTCCAGAACGAAGTTCACCAGTTCACCATCCTGCCCGCAGACGCTGCCTGCCGGGAGGAGGTGTGCCTCCACGATGGCTGCGTCGCGCACCTTGGCGATGCGGCCCAGACGCTGCCGGTCTTCCTGCCGTGCCTGCGCGATGATGCGCTCGCCCGGCTGTGCTGCACGAAGGCGCGAACTCGCCTCCATGAAGCCTATTCAGCAATCGGCCCAGCAATTGATGACCGGGGTATCCTGCATGGCCTACAGCCTCCAGAGGCAGAAACCCGCGCCGCGCACGGATTGCGGCGGGAACATGCCTTTGATGTCCAGCAACAGGGGGGATTGGGGGTCTGTGAACCATGTCTTGAGCTGCACGGGGTCCATGGCCCGGTACACATCGTGCGCCACAGCGAGGATGAGGGCATCCAGCCCGGTGAAATCGCTGAGGGGCGAAAGCTCCAGCCCGTATTCGTGCCGGGCTTCTTCGGAGTCTGCCACGGGGTCGTGCACCAGCACGTTCACGCCGTAGTCGCGCAGTTCGTTCACCAGATCAATGACCTTGGTGTTGCGCAGGTCCGGCACGTTTTCCTTGAAGGTGAA
>CAYRLL010000052.1:0-20674 GCA_964425115.1 uncultured Desulfovibrio sp.
TTTCGGACACAAAACGGCGGACCACGGCGCGGCTTATGCCCTGCACAAGCACCTTCAGCCTGCCGTCGGGCATCTTGAGCATGCGCATGATCATGACCACGGTGCCTGTGGTGTGCAGGTCATCCGGCCCGGGATCTTCTGTGGATTCTTCCTTCTGGGTGGTGATCATCAGGTAGCGGCTGCCGTTCAGTGCGGCATCCACGGCCTGTACGGACTTTTCCCTGCCCACGAACAGGGGAAGGATCATGTAATTGAAGACCACGATATCGCGCACCGGCAGTACCGGCAGCTCGGAAGGAAACTCCGGCAGGGCACCTTCCATGTCGTCCTGCAGGGCCTGCGGTGTTTCATCCTGCAACTCATGTTCGGATACGCTGTCTGCGTGCTGTTCCGCCGGGGTTTCTGCGCTTTGTTTTGCTGTATCTTCGGATTCGTTTTCCGTTCCGGAGGAAAAGGGGGAGGAGATTGTATCATCGCTCATATGTGGTGCTCCGTTGGTGCTGGTCTGGTAAAATTGTCATCATGCGCGGATGATGAACCGGGCGGAATTGCCTGAGGCAGGGGAGTCCGCCATGGAAAGGTTGCCGGGCCGGGGGCAGGGGACGCAGCGTACTTCCGTTACCCGGCTGTAGGGCGGGCCTTCATGCAGCAGGTCCTGCAGGATGCGCAGGGAATCTTCCGGGCCAAAGGCTTCCAGTTCCACCGTGCCGTCCGGCAGGTTGCGGACCCAGCCTTGCAGATTCAGGGAACGCGCCGTATCGCGGGTCCAGTACCGGAAACCGACTCCCTGAACGATACCGGAGATAATGCATCGGCATCCCGTGTCCATGGCTTGCCTCCGTGCGCGGGCGGAAAATGTTACAGATGTCCTTCATCCCGCAGGCTGTAGTGCGTGTCTTCCGTGACGATAATGTGGTCCAGTACCCGTATGCCCAGCGTTTTGCCGGACTGCACAAGCTGCCGCGTTATCTCTATATCCGGCGTGGAGGGAAACGGATTGCCGCCCGGATGGTTGTGCACCACCACAAGGGAGCTTGCCTTGTGCCCCAGCGCCTTTTCCATGAGGTCACGCGGGTAAATCATGGTGGTGTTCACCGTGCCGGTTGTGACCCGTTCCCATGCGAGCAGGCGGTTCTGGTTATCCAGAAAGGCCGCCCAGAATTCCTCATGGGCAAGGTTGCCCAGCCGCGCACGGGCCATGTTCACGATATCTGACGGCCCGGAAAGCACGGCGCGTTCGCGGGCGGGAGATTCATGGCACCGGGCCATCAGTTCGCGCAGGAGCAGCCAGTGCGCCTGCAACGAAGGACCGAACCCCGGCACGGAACGCAACTCTGAAGGGCGGGCGTTCAACACGCCGTGCAGGGTGCGGAACCTGAACAGGAGTTCCTTGGCAAGGGGTTTTGTATCCTTGCGCAGCAGAACGGTTCCCAATACCAGTTCGAGAACCTCGTAATCCGCAAGTTGCGTTGCATCCTTGCGGAGTTTTTCCCGTAGCCGGTCCCTGTGACCGTGGTAGTGCGGTTTGCTGTCCATGATAAGCAGTTCATAGCGTGAAGCAAGCGGAAGTACGAGAAAAAAGTAGCCTGATTCGGGGAAAAGGGGCGGAATTAGCGAAAATGCGTGGAAGAACGGCTTTGTGAAGGTCTTCTGGGGTCGGAAGGGGGGCTGAACAGGGCTATCAGGCCCGCAACGAGCAGTTCCATGGCCTGTTCCGGCCTGCGTTCGCCGGTTTTAATGCCTTTATCCGCCTCCAGAGCCAGATCCCAGATGCGGCACAGGCGGGCGCGCCCCAGCGAACGGGCCAGCCGTTCCTTGGCCTGTTTCACGTTGCCGGGCAGAAAGACCTGTTCGCCTGCCAGCAACTGCCACAGCAGTCTCGCTTCGCGCAGGAGCATGGCAAGGAAGGGAAAGACCATCTCCTCGCCGCCTGCCTGACTGAGCATAACCTTGTGCCACACCTTGCGCAGGGGGGCGTTGTCGCCGGTCTGCCCCGAACCGGCGTTTTGCAGGGCGTTTATGAAGGCGAAGACATCCATTTCCGGTTCGTGGGAAAGGTCGGCGGCTATCTCTGCCGTTATGGTGCGCGAATCGCCTGCGGCAAGGGCCAGTTTTTCCAGTTCGCGCGTGGCTGCGGTGGCGTCCGGGGGGAGTTTGAGCGAAAGGACTTGCAGCACGGGCGGAGCAATGGTCACGCCGTTGCGCGTTGCCCATGCGGAGGCGAACCCGCGCATGGTCTGCGGGGTGAGGCCGGGGGAGGTCCATATCCAGCCGCGCTTGTCGGCAAAGGTCCAGCATTGCAGGGATGAAACGGCCTTTGCCACCTTGGGGCCGCCTTTTTCAAAGGGAACTTCCATGCACAGAACAGCCCATGCCAGAGGATTAAAGCGGCCCAGCGACTGGCTCAGCTTTTTCCAGTCGTCCATGGCAAGGTTCTGGGCGTTGCGGACCACAAGGCACTTGGGGGCGGCAAACAGGCCTTGCAGGGTCAGGTTTTCCCAGAAGACGGGGGGCAGGCCTTCATCCCCCCAGTAGGCATGGCGTTGCCATGGCCCTTCCGGCGCGGGGTGTGCGGCGAGGAGCGATTCCACCTGTTCCTTGATGAGTTGCGCATCGGGGCAGACGCAGATGCTGAATCCGGGGCGTGTGGTTTGGGACATGGTGTTCGGGGCCTGCGGCTGTTGGATGGTTGCGGAGTTTCGGGTCTGTGGGCGGCAGCATTCCGGCAGGGGGACATAACCGTTGCCCCGTGGCGGTGCGCTTGGACGCCTGCTGCGGAAAGGGGCCCCTTGCGGTACGGAAACGGCCTGAAAGCGTTGGCTTTCAGGCCGAATATATACGATGCCGCGCCGGGGGTCCAGACATGGCCGTGTGATTGGCCACGTCTGTTATCGTCCGTCTGCGTATCAGGCAGGCAGCGCGTTCCTGTCAGAAGCTGTGGCGCATGCGGTCTGCCACACGCTGTACCAGCAGGTGCGCCGCATCGGTTCCGGCTTCTTCCGGGTTCTTGGAATCATAGGTCCGCGAAAGGTATTCCTTGCCGGACCGCCACACCACGCTGTTGGTCGTTCCGCTGTAGACAATGGCTTCAAATCCCAGCGTGGCCGAGTAAAGCAGGGTGGTGTCGCTGGCATCGCGGGCGTGGCTGCGCAGCCGGAATTCGCTGATGATGATGCGCATGGAGTAGTCCGAGGGGCTTGTATCCACCCACCGGGCCAGATTGCGCCTGTGAACCTCATCGCGCATGAGCGAGCGCAGGCGGTGCGGCAGCCATGCGTACATGGTGGGGTTTTCCACCTCCACCATGCGCAGCGTGGAAGAAGGATCGCCGAAGATACCCTTCTCCTTGCCCGCAAACTGGTAGCCCGCGCAGCCGGAGAGCAGCGTAAGCGACAACAGGGCGGTTATCAGCAGGACGGCCAGCAGGGCCAGCCGGGACAGGGACCGGCGTGCCGTGGGAACCGCAGGGCGTATGGTGTCAGTTGGCAACCACATTGACGAGTTTCCCGGGAATGACGATGACCTTGCGCACGGTCATCCCTTCCACATGCTTGGCAACGTTTTCATCGCGCAGGGCGAGTTCCTGCACGGCCTGCTGTCCGGCGTCGGAGGGAACCTCCAGCCGGGCGCGGACCTTGCCGTTTACCTGTACCACCACGGTTACCACATCCTTGACCAGCGCGTCATCACTGAATGCGGGCCAGGGTTGCAGCGCAAGGCGGCCCGGATGGCCGAGAATCTGCCACAGTTCCTCGCACAGGTGCGGGGTAATGGGCGACATGACGGCAAGCACCGTGGCAATGGCGGAAGAGAGCACGGCAGGGCCGTTTTCTTCTTCACGCAGGGCATCCTTGTGCTGGTAAAGGTCGTTCACCAGTTCCATGGCGGCGGAAATGGCGGTGTTAAACTGGAAGCGCAGGCGGATATCGTCGCCCGCCTTTTTCACCGTGGCGTGTTCCTTGTGGCGGATGGCCTTGGCGCTTTCTCCTGTGCACTGGGCGGCAGTGGAGGAGCAGGGAGCCGCAGCGGTGAGCACGTCCTGCAATTCTTCCACCAGACGCCATATGCGTTTGACAAAGCGGTTGGCTCCCTCAATGCCCGTGTCGGACCAGTCGAAGTCGCGCTCCGGCGGGGCGGCGAAGAGGCAGAAGAGGCGTACGGTATCTGCGCCGTATCGGGCGATCATTTCCGTGGGGTCCACCACGTTGCCCTTGGACTTGGACATTTTTGAGCCGTCCATGAGCACCATGCCCTGCGTGAGCAGATTGCGGAACGGTTCGTCAAAGTTCAGGAACCCGCAGTCGCGCAGTGCTTTGGTGAAGAAGCGCGCGTAGAGCAGATGCAGAATGGCGTGTTCCACGCCGCCGATGTACTGATCCACGGGCGACCAGTAGGAGAGCGCTTCCGGCGTGAAGGGGGCCGTATCCAGACGCGCGTCGGTGTAGCGCGCGAAATACCATGAAGACTCCACAAAGGTGTCCATGGTGTCGGTTTCGCGGCGGGCCTTCTGCCCGCATTTGGGGCATTCGCAGGCGTAGAATTCCGGGCTGTCCACAAGGGGGGAGCGTCCGTCCTGATGGGTTTGGATGTCCAGCGGCAGCACGATGGGGAGGTTTTCCTCCTTTTCCGGGACAATGCCGCAGGTATCGCAGTAGACCATGGGGATGGGGCTGCCCCAGTACCGCTGGCGCGAGATGTTCCAGTCGCGCAGGCGGTAGTTTGTGGTGCGTTTGCCGCGCCCGCTCTCCTGCAACCAGTCGGCCACGCGGGCCTTGCCGTCTTCGTTGGGGGTGCCGTCAAACTGCCCGGAATTGACCATGCATCCGGGGCCTGTGTACGCCTCGGCCATGGTTGCGGGGTCCAGGGCCGGGCCTTCCGGCTGGATGACGACCTGCACCGGCAGAGTGTATTTGCGGGCGAATTCGAAGTCGCGCTGATCGTGGGCGGGAACAGCCATCACCGCGCCGGTGCCGTAGCTCACGAGCACGAAGTTGGCGACATACACGGGGATTTTCGCCCCGTTCAGGGGATTGATGCAGTATGCGCCGGTGAAGACGCCTTCTTTATCCAGCGTTTCGGAGGTGCGCTCTATGCGGTCCATGTTGCGGATGCGGTCTACGAAAGCCCGCACGGCATCGGCCTGCGGTTTGCCCGCGATGAGCTTTTCCACCAGCGGATGCTCAGGGGCAAGGCTCATGAACGTGGCGCCGAACACGGTATCCGGCCGGGTGGTGAATACGGTTATGGCATCTTCGCCATCCGCCACGTCAAAGGTTATCTCTGCGCCCACGGACTTGCCGATCCAGTTTTCCTGCATGGAGATAACGCGTTCCGGCCAGCCGCCTTTGAGCTTTTCGAGGTCGGCCAGCAGTTCTTCGGCGTAGTCGGTTATCTTCAGGAACCACTGGGCAAGGTCCTTCTGTTCCACCACGGCATCGCAGCGCCAGCACAGGCCGTCTTCCACCTGTTCGTTGGCGAGCACGGTGTTGCAGGTGGGGCACCAGTTCTGGGGCTGCTTTTTGCGGTAGAGCAGGCCTTTTTCGAAGAAGCGCAGGATGAAGAGCTGCTCCCAGCGGTAATATTCCTTGTCACAGGTGGCGAGTTCGCGGCGCCAGTTGTAGGAGTATCCCAGCCGCTTCAACTGGGCACGCATGTTGTCGATGTTGGCGTACGTCCATTTGGCGGGGTGGATGTTGTGCTTGATGGCGGCGTTTTCGGCCGGCATCCCGAAGGCGTCCCAGCCCATGGGGTGCATGACGTTGCATCCCTCCATGCGCTTGAAGCGTGCCACCACGTCGCCGATGGAATAGTTGCGCACATGGCCCATGTGGATGTTCCCGGAAGGATAGGGGAACATTTCCAGCACGTAATACTTGTCCCTGTCCGAATTGTGGTCGCTGTGAAAGTCGCCGTTTTCGTCCCAAATGCGCTGCCATTTGGTTTCTATGGCCTGCGGATCGTACTTCATTCCCAACAGTTCCTTTTGGTTGCCCGTTATCAAGGTGCGCCGGGAGCGCAATGCTCAGGATGGGTATGCCTGCGGAATCCTGCTTCCGCGCCTGTGTGCCGTGCGTGCGGGCCGGAGGCAATCCGGCCGGCGGCCTGTCAGAATTTCTTATCCAGCGAGCCGTCCTGCAAGGCTTTGGCGGCGGCATCCAGAATGCCGTTGATAAAGCTGCGGGCCTTTTCGTCGCCGAACTGTTTTGCCAGTTCCACGGCTTCGTTGATGGCCACCTTGGGCGGCACGTCATCGCGGTAGAGCATTTCGTACACGGCAAGGCGCAGAAGGGTGATTTCTATCTTGCCTATGCGCTCCACGCGCCAGTGCTTGGCAAAGCGGGCAATCACATCATCAAGGGCGCGGTGGTTGCTCCACACGCCTTCTATGAGTTCCCACGAAAATCCTTCCGGGTTTACGGGGTCTATGGCCTTGTCCGCATTGTCCGGCGAGGCGGCATACGCCTCGCCCAACGCTTCCAGCGTGAGGGCGGGCGAGAAGTTCAGCCCGTAAAGAACCTGAAACGCCTGTGCCCGTGCAAGTCTGCGGGGCTGCGGTTTACCTTTGGACATGGGGTTATATCTGCTCCAGCACACGGATGGTTTCGAGCATGGCCGAAGCGGCTTCCACGCCCTTGTTGCCCGCCTTGGAACCGGCGCGTTCAATGGCCTGGTCCAGCGTGTCGCAGGTGAGCAGGCCAAAACCCACGGGAATGCCGGTTTCCATGGAAACCTGTGCAAGGCCCTTGGCTGCCTCGTTGCAGACAAAATCGAAATGGGGGGTGGCTCCGCGTATCACCGCGCCCAGCGCGACGATGCCGTGGAACGCGCCGGAGCGGGCCAGCTTTTGCGCTGCGATGGGCATTTCGAATGCGCCGGGCAGGCGGACAATGGTCAGGTCTTCGCGGGAAGCGCCGTGCCGTACAAGGTAGTCCACCGCGCCGCCCACAAGACGGTCCACGATAAAGTCGTTGAATCGGGTGGCGATAATGGCCACCTTCATGCCTTTGGCGTCAAACTGGCCTTCAATGGTCCGTATATGGTGCATGCTCGGTTCTCCTTATGGGAACAGTGTTCCCGTGGCATATCGGTCCGGTACTATAGAACACGCTCCCGCCCCTGAAAAGTCTTAAAATCAGGGGGGGAGCATGGGGTAATTCCATTGGCGCTGCGGCCTACTTGCGGAAGCCTTCGTCCAGATGTTCCAGCATGTGGCCCATCTTGTCTTTTTTGGTCCGCAGATATTCCGCGTTGAATTCGCAGGCGTCCATCTCTATGGGAATGCGCTCCACCACTTCGATGCCGTAGCCTTCTATGCCCACGATCTTCTTGGGGTTATTTGTCATCATGCGCATTTTGCGCACGCCGAGGTCCACCAGCATCTGCGCGCCGATGCCGTAGTCGCGCAGGTCGGCCTTGAAGCCGAGCTTTTTGTTCGCTTCCACGGTGTCGTAGCCCTGATCCTGCAGCGCATAGGCGCGGATCTTGTTGGCAAGGCCGATGCCGCGCCCTTCCTGACGCATGTACAGCAGCACGCCCCTTTCCGCCTGCGAGATGGTGCACATGGCGTTGGCGAGCTGGTCGCCGCAGTCGCAGCGCACAGAGCCGAGCACATCGCCGGTGAGGCATTCGCTGTGCACGCGCACGAGCACCGGTTCATCGCCTTTTATCTCGCCCTTCACAAGGGCAATGTGGGTGGCGGGTTCCAGCTCGTTTTCATAGGCAATGACCTTGAACTCGCCCCATTTGGTGGGCATTTTCGCCTCAGCCACGCGCTTTACGGAAAGCTGGTCGGGCTGCATGCGGTAGCGGATGAGATCGCGGATGGTGGCGATCTTCATATCGTGCTTCTTGGCGAATTCGATGAGGTCTGGCATGCGGGCCATTTCGCCGTCGTCCTTGATGATTTCGCAGATAACGGCCGCAGGTTTGAGACCGGCAAGGCGCGAGAGGTCTACGGAGCCTTCAGTCTGTCCGGCGCGGACCAGCACGCCGCCTTTCTGGGCGCGCAGGGGGAAGATATGGCCGGGGGTGACTATGTCTTCCGGCACCACATCGTCCTTAACCGCCGTGAGGATGGTGGTTGCGCGGTCAGAAGCGGAAATGCCCGTGGTAACGCCGTGGCGTGCTTCAATGGACACGGTGAAGTTGGTGCCGAACTTGGAACCGTTGCGCCGTGCCATGAGGGGCAGTTGCAGCTTGTCCACCCAGTCGGGCGAAAGGGCAAGGCAGATGAGGCCGCGCCCGTGCATGGCCATGAAGTTGATGACTTCCGGGGTTACGTGCTCGGCGGCGATGGTCAGGTCGCCTTCGTTCTCGCGGTCTTCGTCGTCCACAAGAATGAGCATCCGGCCTTTCCGTATTTCCTCAATGGCCTCTTCGGCAGTGCAGATGGGCATGTTGGTACCTCGTGAATGTTTCTCTGGTGCGCCGCAGTGCGGCGGGCATGGCCCGCTGCGCGCCGGCGCGGCGCAAAAATGTATCAGAAGCCGTGCTTGCGCAGGAACTCTTCCGTTATGACTCCGGACGCGGTGCCTGCGCCCTGCGTGCCTTGCGCGGCGGGGGTTCCCTGCCATGCGCCCAGCATGCGCTGAACATACTTGCCTATGACGTCGGTTTCCAGATTTACCCTGTATCCCGGCGTCCATGCGGCTATGGTGGTCACTTTCTGCGTTTCCGGGATGATGTTCACCTCCAGAAAATCAGGGCCGCAATCATTGACCGTAAGGCTGATGCCGTCAAGAGCTACGGAGCCCTTGGCGATGATTTGGGGACCGAATCCGGCGGGAAAGGCCAGCCGGTAGATTTTGGAAAGTCCTGCGGGCCGTACGGAAACCACCTGTGCCACGCAGTCCACATGCCCGCTCACAATATGGCCGCCCAGCCGGTCGCCCACGGCAAGGGCGCGTTCCAGATTGGCCAGACTGCCGGTGCGCAGGTCGCCCAGATTGGTAAGGCGCATGCTTTCTGCCGAGGCGTAGACCGAGAACCAGTCCTGCCCGAAGGTTTCTACCGTCAGGCATACGCCGTTTACGGCAATGGATTCTCCAAGCACAAAGTCCGCAAGCGGGCACAGGGGGCGCACGGTAAGCCGCGTTTCTTTGCCCATGCCCTGCACGGCGCGTATCTCTCCCTGTCCGAGCACTAATCCTGTGAACATAGTTCTTCCCGGCGGCGCAGGGTGATGATGACATCGTCGCCGCTTTTTTCCGTTGCTGTCATGCGCAGGCCCAGCACCTCTTCCATGGTGGCGGGGTTGCGTCCGTCAAACAGGCCGGGTGCCTTGGAATCTGCCATGATCTTGGGGGCCATGTGCAGTTGGAACTCCTGCGCCAGCCCCAGTTCCAGCATGGTCAGGGCCAGTTTGCCGCCTCCCTCGCACAGGGTGTACAGGCAGCCGTGGTGGCTGCGCAGCCATGCGAGGCCGTGGGCTATGTCGCGCGCGCCGTGGGTGGTGTCTGCCGTGGAGGGCAGCGCCATGACCGTGCAGCCGCGTTCGCGCAGCACATCGGCGGCGCGGCTTTGGGCCGCATCGTCCGTGGTCCAGAAGATGGTCTGCTCCGGCCTTTCACACAGCAGTTTGAACGCTTCGGGCACGTTGGGCAACTGCGAAGTGATGATGACCGCCAGCGGCTGCTGCAAGGCGCCTTCCGTTTCATCCAGACGGCAGGTGAGCTGCGGGTCGTCCTTGCGGAAGGTGGTGCCGCCCACGATGACGGCCCCCACCCGGCGGCGCAGCTCATGCACACGGGCTCTGGATTCGGGGCCGCTTATCCAGCGCGAGTTGCCGCTTCTGGTGGCTATTTTGCCGTCCAGCGTGGAGGCCAGTTTAAGGATGGTGTAGGGCAGGGGGGTGTTCACCCACGTCAAAAAGTCTGCAATCTGGTCGCGGCATTCGCGTTCCAGAATGCCCGTTTCCACATGCACGCCGTGCCCGCGCAGAAAATCTGCCCCGCCAGCCGCCTTGGGGTTGGGATCGCAAAGGCCCACCACCACGTTCCGTACGCCTGCCTCCAGAATGGCTTGTGTGCAGGGAGGGGTTTTGCCGTGGTGGTTGCAGGGTTCCAGCGTGACCACCAGCGTGCATTCTGCGGGGTTTACATTGTTGCGGGCGGCATCGCGCAGGCATTCCACCTCTGCGTGGGGCTGCCCGCAGGCGGTGTGCCAGCCGCGGGCCACAACGGCTCCTTGGTGCACCAGCACGGCTCCCACCGTGGGATTGGGTGCGGCATGCCAGCGGCCCTTTTCGGCAAGGGCCATGGCTTCGCGCATGAACGGTTCCATGGGGTGACCCATCAGCATCCTCTTCTGGTGTAATCAAGCTTTTTGAACAGTACGCCGGATTCCGCAACCATGTCTGCGGCAAGGGGGTCGTCGTAGCCTTCGGTGTAGTAGACCGCCTTTACGCCGCAGTTGAGCAGCATCTTGGTGCAGATGAGGCAGGGCATGGTGGTGCAGTAAATTTCGGCCCCGGCCAGTGAAACGCCGTGCACGGCGGCCTGAATGATGACGTTCTGCTCCGCGTGCAGGCCCCGGCATATCTCGTGCCGCTGGCCGGAGGGAATGCCCAGTTGCTCGCGCAGGCAGCCTGTGTCCAGACAGTGGGAAACATTGGCGGGGGCACCGTTGTATCCGGTGGCGAGGATGCGCTTGTCCTTGACGGCGATGGCCCCCACCTTGCGGCGGGTGCAGGTGGAGCGTTCTGCCACCATGTAGGTGATATCCATGAAATACTGTGGCCACGGCATGCGTTCGTGCATGGGGATGTCCTTCTTGGTAGGCCGGGATTATGCTGCCCCGGCAGGGCGGCAGCGCGCTTGTTCCGTATAATACGGACGCGCCGCAAAGGCCAGTCCGCCCGTGCGGCGCGTCTCCGGCAGAGCCGGAAAAGCATGTGAATGCCGGATGTTACCAGGCAAAGAGGGGGAAGCGGCGGGAATAGGCTTCCACATCCTTGCGGATTTCGCGGATTCTGGTTTCGTTGTCTATGTTGCGCAGCACATCGATGATCCAGCCCGCCACCTGCTCCATGTCGGCGTCCTTCATGCCGCGCGTGGTAAGCGCGGGGGTGCCGATGCGGATGCCGGAGGTGACGAAGGGGCTGCGCGTTTCAAAGGGAACGGTGTTCTTGTTTACCGTAATGCCCGCCTCGTCCAGCGCCAGTTGCGCCGCCTTGCCGGTTATTTCGGTACCGGTGAGGTCCATGAGCATGAGGTGGTTGTCCGTGCCGCCGGAAACGAGCTTGTAGCCTGCATCGGTGAGGCACCTGGCAAGGGTTTGCGCGTTGTCCACGACCTGCCGCTGGTAGGCGGCGAATTCGGGACGCAGCGCCTCGCCGAAGGCCACGGCCTTGGCCGCGATGACATGCATGAGAGGGCCGCCCTGAATGCCGGGGAAGATCTGGCTGTTCAGGGTCTTGCCAAGGTCTTCGGTGCTCAGGATCATGCCGCCGCGGGGACCGCGCAGGGTCTTGTGCGTGGTTGTGGTGGTGATGTGGGCGTGGGGAATGGGCGATTCATGCACCCCGGCCGCCACAAGGCCTGCGATGTGGGCCATATCCACCATGAGTTTTGCGCCCACCTCGTCGGCAATGGCGCGGAAACGGGCAAAGTCTATGGAGCGGGGATAGGCGCTGGCACCTGCCACGATGACAGTGGGCTTGTGCTCCTTGGCGAGAGAGAGAACCTGTTCGTAGTTGATGCGTCCGGTTTCGCGCTCCACGCCGTAGAAGACCACATTGAAGAACCGCCCGGAAAAGTTCACGGGGCTGCCGTGCGTGAGGTGCCCGCCGTGGGACAGGTCCATGCCGAGGATGGTGTCTCCGGGATTGGCAATGGCAAAATAGGCGGCCATGTTGGCCTGACTGCCGGAGTGCGGCTGCACGTTGGCGTACTGCGCGCCGAAAATGGCGCAGGCGCGGCTGATGGCGAGTTCTTCTGCAATATCCACGTATTCGCAGCCACCGTAGTAGCGCTTGCCGGGATATCCTTCTGCGTACTTGTGCGTCATCACGCTGCCCTGCGCCTGACGCACGGCGGAAGAGACGAAGTTCTCGGATGCGATAAGCTCAAGACCGCCGGTCTGGCGTTCTATCTCCAGATACATTGCCCGGGCTACTTCCGGGTCTTGCAAGAACAGTTCGTCCATATTCCACCTTCCGGTATGTATTGTGAAAGCCGTGCGCCATGACTGGCGCACGGCCCGATGCAAACCCGGTGAACCCGGATGCGGGGTATCCTGCGGCACTCGCCCGCACTACGCCTCGTAGCGCTTGAAAAGTACGCTGGCGTTGGTGCCGCCGAATCCGAAGTTGTTGCTCAGCACGTAGCGTGCCTGATATTCCTCCGGCCCGCTGCCCATGTAGTTGAGGTCGCAGTCAGGGTCGGGGGTGGTGTAGTTTGCTGTGCCGGGCACAATGCCCTTGTACAGCGTAAGGCATGAGAACACGCCTTCCATGCCGCCCGCAGCGCCGAGCAGGTGCCCGGTCTGCGACTTGTTGGCGGAAATGCGCAGCTTGTAGGCATGGTCGCCGAAAACGGTCTTCATGCCCAGCGTTTCCGCCTTGTCGTTCAGGCTGGTGGAGGTGCCGTGCGCGTTGATGGCGTCTACGTCTTCGGGCCGGATGCCCGCCTCGTCAATGGCTGCCTTCATGCAGCGCGCCATGCCGTCTGCGTCTTCACGCGGGGCGGTCATGTGGTATGCGTCGCCAGTGGAGCCGAAGCCCACCACTTCCGCATAGATACGCGCACCTCGGGCAAGGGCGTGCTCCAGCGATTCCAGCATGAGGAAGCCGGAACCTTCGCCGATGACAAAGCCGGAACGGTCTGCATCAAACGGGCGGGAGGCCGCTTCCGGCTCATCGTTACGGTTGCTGCACAGGGCCTTCAGCGAGGTGAAACCGGAAACGCCCATGGGGGTGATGGTGGCTTCCACGCCGCCGGTGATGGCGGCATCGCACCGTCCCATGACGATTTCCGTATAGGCATGGCCGATGGCGTGGGTGCCGGAGGCGCATGCGCTGGTGAACACCACGTTGGGGCCTTTGGCACCCGTGAAAATGGAGACCTGCCCCGGAGCCATGTTGGAAATGAGCATGGGGATCATGAACGGGCTGATCTTGTTGGGGCCCGCTTCCATGAGCTTGGTGTGGAAAACCTCTATGGTATCCAGCCCGCCCAGACCTACGCCCAGCAGAACGCCCACGCGGTGCGCGTTCTCATCCGTGATGGCAAGGCCGGAATCCTGTACGAGCATGTTCCCGGTGGCCACGGCAAACTGGACGAAGCGGTCCATACGGCGCGCTTCCTTGACGGGCATGTGGGCGGATGCGTCAAAGTCCTTGACCTGACCTGCGATGCGGGAAGTGAATTCCGAGGCGTCGAAGGCGGTAATGGGACTGATGCCGGACTTGCCCGCAATGAGGTTGTTCCAGCTGGTTTCCAGATCGTTCCCCAGCGGGTTCAGGGTGGCAAGGCCGGTTACAACAACACGTTTTTTCGTCATTATGGCGTTCCTTGGGGCTTGCGGCGTAGTCCGGGGCTTGGTCAATGCGGCGCGGAGCGTCTGCATGGACACGTGCTCCGTGTGCCCGCTAGGGGCGGGACGCGGCCGGAAGAAACGGGTCAGGCGTCTTATGATAAGGTCATAAGACGCCCGTGAATTTCGCGTACAGCCGTCGCCTACTGCTTGCTGGCGATGTAGTCGATCGCGTCCTTGACCTTGAGCATCTTCTGGGCATCGTCGTCATCGATTTCGGTGCCGAATTCTTCTTCCATGGCCATGATGAGTTCGGTCAGGTCCAGGGAGTCGGCGCCGAGGTCTTCGACAAAGGATGCTTCCGGAACGACTTCCTCGGCGGAAACGCCGAGCTGGTCAACGATGATCTGCTTAACTTTTGCTTCGATAGACATGGATTCCTCCAGAGGATTGTTTCTTCGTTTGTACCGCGTATGCACTACGGGGTGGTGTCGTGAAAAGGGGCAAAATTTCCTTGGCTAGCAGTACATGCCGCCGTTTACCGCCAGTACCTGACCGGTGATGTATCCGGCCCTTGGCGAGGCCAGAAAGGCCACCGCCTCCGCAATATCCTCAACGCTGCCGAACCGCTTCATGGGAATGGCGTTCTGGTATTCGGTGCGGACGGCATCGGGCAGGGCGCGGGTCATGTCGGTTTCTATGAATCCGGGGGCCACCGCGTTTACGGTTACGTTGCGCGCGGCCAGTTCCTTGCCCAGAGCCTTGGTCAGGCCGATGAGGCCAGCCTTGGCGGCAGAGTAATTGGCCTGCCCTGCGTTGCCCATCTGTCCCACCACGGAGGTGATGTTGACGATGCGCCCGTAGCGCTGTTTGGTCATGAGCTTGGCGGCTTCCCGCGCGGCGATGAAGGCTCCGCGCAGGTTGATGCCGAGAACGGCGTCGAAGTCTTCGTCCTTCATGCGCAGCACAAGGCCGTCTTTGGTGATACCGGCGTTGTTTACCAGTACGTCCAGCCGGACTTTGTCCCGTATCTCGCTCTGGAAGAAGTCCGTCACCTCGTCCGCGTTGCCCACGTTCAGCCGGAATGCCGCAGCCTTGCCGCCCGCATCGATGATGGACCGGGCAACGGCCTGTGCTTCTTCCGGCTTGGAAACGTAGGTCAGGTAGACCTGAAAACCGGCTTTGCCAAGCGTTTCTGCAATGGCTTTGCCAATGCCTCTGGAACCGCCGGTCACCAGTGCCGTAGAGAGTAATTCAGTCATAGTCGCTTCACGTTTTGGGTTAGGTTGCGAAAAGCACTGCCTTATACCCTAAAGAAAGTATAACTTCAATTGCCAAAACGCCTCATCGCATCACGGCGGTAATACGCCGGGATTACAAGGCGATCCGTGCGCCGCATCAGAACTTGAGCAGGGCAGATCCCCACGTGAACCCACCCCCGAAGGTGGTGAGCAGCACGTTCATGCCCGGCTGAATACGCCCCTGCGCCCGCGCGTCGGCAAGAGCCAGCGGAATGGAGGCGGCAGAGGTGTTTCCGTACTTATGCAGGTTTACGAAAACCTTTTCCGCAGGTAATTCCATCTTTTTGCCCACGGCCTCCACTATGCGCATATTGGCCTGATGGGGGATGAGCAGGTCTACGTCTGCGGTGGTAAGGCCGTTGCGCTGCAGCACCGTTTCACACACGCCGGTCATGCTGCGCACGGCGTGCTTGAACACCTCGCGTCCCTGCATAAGGATGAAGTGCTCGGCGGGTACAGGCTGGTTCAGGGTATACGGCATGGAGGAGCCGCCGCCCGTAATGGTGAGCAGGTCGCGCAGGGAACCGTCGGAAGACAGTTCGATATCCACGATCTGCGCACTGTCCGGTCCGGGCTCGGAGGCAATGACCACTGCTCCGGCTCCGTCGCCGAAGAGCACGCAGGTATTCCGGTCTTCCCAGTTTACGCGGCTGGTCATGGTCTCGCCGCCGGAAAGCAGCACAACGGCGTCGGGCTTGCAGCAGGTCATGGCCCGGGCAACGTCCAGCCCGTACACAAAGCCGGAGCAGGCCGCGCTTATATCCAGCGCCATAAGCCCTTTTACGCCGAGCTTGTCTTCCACCACGCAGGCCGTGTTTGGGCAGTATGCATCGGGGGTGCAGGTGGCCACGATCACATGGCTGAGGTCCTGCGCCTGCATGCCTGCGTCCGCAAGGGCGGCGCGGGCGGCTTCCGCCACGAGGTCGGACGTGCACTGGCCTTCTTCCACCACATGGCGCTGTTCAATGCCCGTGCGGGATAGTATCCACTCGTCGCTGGTATCTACGATCTTTTCAAGGTCACTGTTGGTCAGCAGCTTTGCCGGGGCAAAGGAGCCGAACCCCCTGATGTAGCATGGCTTGGTCATGGCAGGTGTCCGGAACGCAGTCCGGCGGCACTGAGCGTGCCGCCGGACTGGCGATCAATTCTTAACGGCCTTGCCGAAGCTGGTCAGGTCCTCGTTGGCGCTGATTGCTTCCACAAGTCGTTCATTGGTTTTCTTCTCCACGAAGGCGGCTGCCATCTTTACCGCATTGGTGATGGCCTTGGCGTTGGAGGCCCCGTGGCAGACAATGGCTATGCCCTTCAGGCCGAGCACGGGGGCCCCGCCGTATTCGGCATAATCCACCATGCGTGCAAAACGCTTGAATGCGTTCTTGGCAAGCAGGGTGCCTATTTTTGCCAGCAGGCTGGACAGCAGCTCCCGCTTGAGGATGCGGCTCATGGAAGAGCTCAGGCCCTCGCTGAGTTTGAGCGCCACATTGCCCACAAAGCCATCGCATACGATGATGTCCACATCGCCGGTGAAAAGGTCGCGCCCTTCCACATTGCCGACGAACCGGATGTTCTTTGCCATCTTGAACAGGTCGTACGCTTCTTTTACCTGCGAGTTGCCCTTGCCTTCCTCTTCGCCGATGGACAAAAGCCCGATGCGGGGAGAGGGGTAGTCGAGCAGGTCACGGGTAAAGGCGTCTGCCATAAGGCCGAACTGAAACAGATGGTGCGGCTTGCAGTCCACGTTGGCACCCACGTCCAGCAGGACGATGGGCTTTTTCTCGGTGGGCATGACGCTGGCAAGAGCCGGGCGGTCCACACCGGGAATGCGTCCCATGATGAACATACCGCAGGCCACCGTGGCCCCTGAGTTGCCCGCGCTGACCACGCCGTCGGCCCTGCCTTCCTTTACCAGACGGCAGGCCACCTGAATGGACGCGTTTTTCTTGCGGCGCAGGATGTCGGACGGCTTTTCGTCCATGCCCGCCACTTCGTCGGTATGGACGATATCATAGACCACCTTCCCGGAAAGTGTCCCGGAAGGCAGCCTATCCAGCTCGGCCTGAATTTTCTCCGAATCGCCTACAAGCGCGAGGCGGATACCGTAAGCACGGGCCGCCTCGATGGCACCTGGAATATTAACGGCGGGGCCGTGGTCCCCACCCATCACGTCCACGGCGATTACGGGGGTGTTAGGCATTTTCCTTGATCATCTGGCGGCCGTTGTAGGCACCGCAGGCGGCACACACACGGTGGGGCAGGGCGGCTTCGCCGCACTGGCAGAACACAACGGTGGGAACGGCCACACGATGGTGGGAGCGGCGCATGCCCTTCTTGGACTTGGATTTTTTTGCCTGAGCTACAGCCATGACTATCCCTCTCTTGTTTTCCTTCCGGCATGTTGCCCGGAAAGGCAGTGATGCTACTTGTTAATTTTCAGGTTCCGCAACACCGCAAGGCGGGGGTCTTCCGTTCCGCTCTCGCAGTTGCAGGGATCAGTATTGAGGTCGGCACCGCACTGGGGGCACAGACCCTTGCACGTTTCGCTGCACAAAGGTTTGATGGGCAGAGAAACGAGAAATTCTTCCCAGAGCAGCGCACCCACCTCTATTTCCAGCCCCTGTCCGTCAAGCGCGGGGCGGATGGCGGGTTCTTCTCCCGGTTCACGCAGGTCTTCCTGCATGGAGAAGAGTTCGCTGAATCGCTGGTCTACCGATAGTATCGCCTCTTCGGCGCAACGGTCGCACGGCACGGCAACCGAGCCGGAAACGCGCCCGCGCACAAGGCAGCCTTCTTCCTGCGGAGTAAGGTGCAGCGCGGCGGAAAGCGCTTGGGCAATACGGTAGGGCAGCTTGAACTCGGCAATGGGTTCGAGCCATATGGACTGGTTGTCCACAACAATCTCCCCGCCTTCTGCGGGGATGTCTTTCAACGGTATCCAGATTTGCGGCATATGTGTGTATCCTTGCGGAAGGCGATTTCTACATGCGACCCGCTCAATTTGTCAAGGAAAGGGTTTAAGAAAAAGGTTGCCTTTTTTGTACCGAGGGTATAATACACCCATCTCTTTGCAGGTACACAGGGTTGGGACGCGGCCCGCCGTGAGCGAACCGCCTTCTGCCATGCCTGCGCTGATGCGAACCAGATTTTTTTCATCATATATGGAGGATCGTCATGTCCAGAGAATGTGCAATGTGCGGCAAGAAGCCCCAGACCGGTCACCTTGTTTCCCACTCCAACATCAAGACCAAGCGTCGTTTCCTGCCCAACCTGCAGAGCGTGCGCCATCAGCTGCCCAACGGCGATGTGCGTCGCATTGACGTATGCACCCGCTGCATCCGTTCCGGTGCTGTGACCAAGCCTGTCGCCGCCAAGAAAGCCTAGTTTTCCGCGATCCTTCGAGGATGAAAATGCCCCGGCCCGGCCGGGGCTTTTTTCGTGCTTTCTGTTTTGCGGCAGCCTGTCGTCCGGAACGGTGCAGCCGGGGGCCTGCGCGCGGTCCCAGTCAGGGACGGCATTGCGTGCACGCTTACGAGAGGGCTGTCTTCGCCCGTCATCTGCAGGGCGCTTCCAATCCGCCCGGGCATCCGACCTTCTCCGCCCGTTATCCGGTCCACCCCCCGGTCCACCACCCGGTCCGCCACCTGGTCAACCATCCGTTCCGCCATTTGCCCCGGGAGGGGAATAACCCGGCCCGCCGGTTTTCCTGTGGCCTGAAGATGGCTTTTCCGGCAGACATACTATGCGTATTGTGACGCTTCCGGCATGATTATTCCGTGCCGCCGGTGTATTTGCCGTGGAAAGGAGACCTTCCATGTTGTGGTTTGTGCTCTCGCTGGGAACCGCCTTTTTTTCCGCCCTTGAGGCGGCTGTTACCAAACGCTGGCTGGGGCATCTTTCCCGCTGGGACATGCTGGCCTGCTTTCTGGGATGGAGCTGGTTCCTGTTCGCGCTCTATATAATGATACACGGGTGGCAGCCGCTGCCTTCCGCTTATTGGAGCAACCTGCTGTTCATGGTCCCGCTCAACATGGTGGGCACCTTTCTGCAATACGAGGCCATACGCGCCGCGCCGCTTTCCCTGACCATGCCGTTCATGGCGTTCACTCCGGTTTTTATGATTTTCACCGGCCACCTGTTTCTGGGGGAGTTGCCCTCTGTATGGGGGGTGGCCGGCATGGGGCTCATTGTGGCGGGAAGCTGGGTGCTCAGTGCGGGCGGCAACGGAAACCGGGCCTTCTGGGAACCCTTCCGGGCCATCGTGCGCGAGCGCGGTTCGCGCTATGCCCTTGCGGCTTCCTTTATCTGGGCTGTGGCCTCGGTTATCTCCAAGCGGCTCGCCCTTTCCGGTGACCCGGTCTACGCCGGGGCCATGTTTTTTGTCATACACAACGCCCTGTTTGTGACGGGACTTTTGGTGCTGCGCAAGGCATCTGTAAGGGTGCTGTTGCGGCATCCTGTGGCCGGTCTTGCTTCCGGTCTTGTGCTGCTTGCGCATATTGCCTGCCATTACTCCGCCATAACCATGGTGGCTGCGGCGTACATGATTTCCATAAAGCGCCTGAACGGCGTCATGGCGGTTGTTCTGGGCAGGGTGCTCTTTAAAGATCCCCACGTGCGCGGCAGGTTGGCCGGGGCTGCCGTTATGTCCGCCGGAGCCATGGTCATTGCCCTGTGGGGGTGAGCCTGTTCCGGTTATCTGAATTGCCCCGACCTGCCGGACCCGGCAGGAATGGTCTCTGTACCGCAAGCGGACCTGTTTGTGTTGTGCGCTATTTCCTGACAAACCGGTGCGTTCTGGTTCCTGCGCCTGATTGGCCGGTCCGAAATGACTTGCCTTCCGTGGCAGAATGGTTACCAATGTCGGAACCCAATCGCGCCGGAATGTCCGCATGTACGAGGCTCGGAGCGCGGAAAACGTCAACACGGGACGCGGGATGTTTCCAAAACTGCTGCTACTGTTTATTATTGTTCCCATCATTGAACTGTACCTGCTGGTGCAGGTAGGCTCCGTTCTGGGAGCCGGAACCACCATACTGCTGGTCATTGCCACCGGTGTTGCCGGGGCGTGGCTTGCCCGTACCGAAGGCTTCAACACCATGATGAAGGTGCGGGAGAGCGTGAATCTGGGAAAGATGCCCGCCGATGAACTGGTGGAGGGATTGCTTATTCTCGTGGCGGGCCTGATGCTGCTTACCCCCGGCCTGCTGACCGATGCGGCAGGGCTGGTTCTGCTGTTTCCCCCTTCGCGGCGGCGTATTGCCCGCTGGCTGCGTAAGGAATTTGGCGAAGCGGTGCGCGTGCATGGTGCCGCCATGCAGGGGGGGGCCGGAGGAGCCGGGTTCACCTATTATACGTGGCACTCCACCCGGCAATACGGGGACAGGCGGGACAGCTTTCTCCGTGACGGGGGCAGGGAAGACGGGACGGCTTCTCCTCGCGGCAGAGATGCGGGACATCCGGGTGATGCGGGGGCCGAGGGAGCACGGGACGGAGGCAATCTTCCGCCGCGCCGCACGGTTGTGATAGACTGCGAGCCTGTCCGCCCTAACACGGATAGTGACACCCGTTCCGATGACGGCGGCCACGGCAAGTAATCTTTACGGCCCGTGTGGCTTGTTTTGTTTACCGGGCCCATTCGACACGTCCGGTCCGTTTGTCCGTTTGTCCCGAATGACCTGTTTGAGCCGCCAGAGTCGCCAGATATGTCAGGAGCGGGCGAGGGTGCGATGCACGGCGCGTACCGCATCCAGCAGTTCCTGCCGTGAATACGGCTTGGCCAGCACGCCCTGAATGCCGCTTGCCCCTGCCAGCAGCCGCCGGTTATCGGCAAAGGCTGTCAGCGCGATGATGGGTATGGTTGAAGGGCCTTCTCCGCATTCTCCTGCGCGGATGCGCCCCGCCAC